>JANXVI010000142.1 GCA_025351745.1 Rhodoferax sp. | reverse complement strand
GGCTGCTGGCAACCCCCGCTGTGATCTTCAACCGCAAGGACGGGCTGCAAGACTTGTTTCTAAGCCAGCACTTTGGTTTGCAAGCGCCTCAGTATCCACGCCACTTTGTGCCCGCCGTTGACGCGTTTGAATGCGCATTGGTCAGTGGCATGGGCTGGGGCATGGTCTCTGATTTGCATCTGGCTGCACGCGGTGATCGCTCGGCCCTGGTAGAGATGTTGCCCGGCAGCGCGGTGGATGTGCCACTGTACTGGCACCACTGGGCGCGCGAGTCGGCGTCGGCACAACGCCTGACCCGCGCGGTCAAGCTGGCAGCCCAGGCATTAAGCGCGTAGCGGGCCGTGCAGTTGCTGCCACCAGCCGCTGCCAAAGCGGTTGATCAATAAGCCGACTATTACGCAGGCCATGGCCAGCCATTTGTAGCCGGGTAGCAGTTCACCGAATATCCATACAGACCCCAGCATGCCAAACACGGGCACAAATAGCGCCATGGGTGCGACGGTGGAGACCGGGTACCTTTTGAGCAACCCGTTCCAGACCGCGTAGCCGAACAATGTGGTGGGGTAGACCTGAAACAGGATTGAAAAAATGGCGATGCCGTCGATGGCTGCTAGCGACTGCACGATGCGCTCGGGCCCGGCAAACCCATAGGACAGCAAGAACAACGGTACCGGTGCTACCAGGCTTGACCACACCATGAACCCAAACATGTTGGCCGGCTTGGCGCGCTTGACAACCAGGTTGGCGGCAGCCCATGCAATAGCAGCCACAACCACCAAGCCCAGACCCAACGTGCTGGCGTGGTCATCTCCATATGCGAAGACGATGGCCACGCCGGAAAATGCAACCACCGTGCCCAGCAGTAGCGGTGCACTCACGCGCTCGTTGAAGAAAAGTACTCCACCGGCCATCGTAAAAAACACTGCGACTTGCAGCACCAGCGACGCCAGCCCTGCCGACAAGCCGAAGTAGATGCCGGCATACACCGCACCCCACTGGAGCACACCAAATAACAGGCCATACGCCACCCAATATAGCCAAGCCACACGCGGCCGCGCAACGAAAAAAACAGCTGGAATCGCGCACAGGGTGAAGCGAATGGCTGCCAGGAGATTTGGGTCCAATGTCGCCAGACCTAATTTGATGATCGAAAAATTCAAGCCCCAAATGGCGGTGATCAGCAGCGCCAATGCGGTATCAGCGGCTCGCATGTTGCGTGCACAGCTGTTTGTAGTTGGATTGAGAAATATTCATATATAAGTACCTATGAGTAGTTGAAATAACCAACGAATTGTGAGCAACAAGGCCGTTATAAACAATCGAAATCGATTGGTTAAATAGCTAGTAAATTTCATCTATTCCAATGCGACTCCCCTCTTTGCCAGCACTGCGGGCGTTTGAAGCAACCGCCCGCCACGCCAGCCTGCGTCTGGCGGCGCAAGAGCTACACGTCACCCATGGCGCGGTTAGCCACCAGATCAAGTTTTTGCAAGAAATGCTTGGCGTTCAACTGATGGAGCGCCAAGGGCGCGGAATTGCGCTGACACCGGCCGGGCAACGGCTTGCCCCCCAACTGAGCGATGCATTGGCGCGGCTGGCACGGGTGATAGAAACTGTGCACCCCCAAGCGCACGACCAGCCGCTGCGCATTTCTGTGTTGCCATCTTTTGCCGCCAAGTGGTTGCTGCCGAGGCTGTCGACTTTCATGTCCGACCACCCCGAGATCGCACTGACGCTGGACGCCAATGTGAATATCGTCAATATGCGCAGTGGCGGCATTGATCTGGCCTTTCGCTATGGCCCCGGGCTGTGGTCAGGTGTGCTGGCCGAGCGCCTGATAGGCGAGGAGATGCTGGTCGTTTGTAGCCCGTCTTACCGAGACGGCAAGCTGCCCAAGCGGCCCAAAGACCTGTTGCGCCATCCCTTGCTGCGTGACGAATCCACGCTGTCGTGGACAGACTGGTTTCGAGCGGCGGGCGTGATCGATGCGGTGCCAAAGCCCGCTGTTGCATTCAGCGACGCTAGCTTACTATTGCAAGCGGTATTGGCAGGTCAGGGGGTGGGCCTGGTGCGCTCGGTGTTGGCACACGATGATCTCGCGGCGGGGCGTTTGCACCGGTTGCCGGGCTCGCGCCTGCCAGCCCCTTTTGCCTACTACGCAGTGACAGACCAGCACTGCAGTTTGTCCTCAAACGGCGAAGTGTTCCTGGAGTGGGTGCGTGGGCAGATCAAAGCCATGGGCGGGTCCGCGTTTTAATGCACCAGGTGGCGTACAAAGAATGCAGCGATCTTCTGATCCACGCCGTGCATCTGGCTGCGGTCAAAGCCGGGCGGGTCGTTTAGCATGTCGCCAACCAAACCGCCCAGGCCCGGTGGCAGGGGTGATAGCAACGCGCCATGGCCGCCGTTGGGCAGGTCGGCAATGTGTTCGCAGGTGGTGCAGGTCTTCAACACGCGGTCGCTGTGGAAGCGGGGTGTCAGCCAGCGGTCTTGCTGCGCGGTAACCAAGCCCAGCGGCACACGCGGCGTGGCCAGTGATGCCATGTCGAAATCGGCGGCGGCGGGTACGCCCGCCACCACCGCGGCGACTCGAGGGTCGTGGTGGGACAGCAGTGTGGTATCGGCAAAGCGGTGGCGAATGACGGTCTGCGCCGCCCACTTCTTGATGCCGTCGAATAGGCCACCGGTCAGATGCGTGATCAGGCCCACGCAGGCCTGAAAGTCTTCGACCAGGTTGGTCTCGCAGTGTTGCTGAAAACCCGCTACCGACCAGCGCCCTCCAGCCATAGATAGTGCGGTGTGGCCACCCGCCGACATGCCGTAAACGCCGACCTGGTCTAGCGACAGCAGGGGCGCAAAGCGTGCGTCTCGGCCGACTGCATCGATGGCGCGCGACACCTCTTGTGGGCGGATCGCCCAACTGTTGGGGCCGGGGTTGCTGTCATCCTTGCTGTTATCGGCATGGTGTTGGGGCATGGCAACTACAAAGCCAGCCTCGACCAGGCTGCGCGCCAGGTCGGCATGCACCCAAGGCCCGCCGCCCGAGCCGTGCGAGATAACCACCAGGCGACCATTGCCGCGCTCCGGCGGCGCTTGTTCCGCCAGCTGCAGGGTAAAGGGCCCGCGCCGGATGGGCGCTGCCGCGCCCTTGGTCGGGTAATACAGCGTGATAGCGCCATCGGTATCGGCACCGGCAATGCTGCCGAGCCCAACATCGGCCTGAGCCCAGCCGCCCAAATGTGCCAGCGAACTAACCACTAGCGCATGGCGCCAAGCCTTTGAAATAGAAAAACAAAACGATTGCATAAACCGATCTCCTGGGTGTGGATAACGGCGATATGCCGTTGGGTGGGCGGACTGTGCCGCCCCAGATCGGTGGTGTCTCGCCGAAGTCTGCAGGCGCAGGTTTCGGCTGGCTGATTTCAAGATTCGGCGCTATTTATTTCCCTGCCGGGCCGCCCCAAGGGGAAATGAGCCCCCTCGGGGGGCAGGGAGCCAAACGCAGTGGGCGAGCGTGGGGGCAAAGCCTCTTTGCGGAATTCGGTCGGCGTGAGGCCGGTGGCCGCCTTGAATGCGCGGTTGAAGGGGCCAATGGACTGGAAGCCCGCGTCCAGCGCGAGCGTCAACACCGGCAGATGGCGCTGCGCCGGGTCCACGAGTGCGGCCCGCACGGCGTCCAATCGAAAGCCGTTGATGAAGGCGTTGAAGTTGCGGTAACCCATGCGCTGGTTGATCAACCGGCGCAACTTGTATTCGGGTGCATTGAGTTTTGCAGCCAGGGTTGCCAGGCTCATGTCTTCGGCCCGGTAAGCGCGTTCCACCACCATCAAATGCTGCAGGGCGTGGGCCAAGCGTTCCTCGGCGGGGTCGGGAGGGGGCAGGGCTTTGGTGGCGTCAGTCGGCGGGGCGGGTTGGTCCGCTGGCGTTTCTGCTGCCGCGATGCTGGCATGCAGAACGATGGGCTGCGGGTGGGAGTGAAACAGCTTGGAGGCGCCCAGTCGTAGCAGGCGCGAGACCAGCACAAGCACAATCAGCAACAAAGAGGCTGCATCCAGCATCGCGGTTAACCCCAACAGCTGACCGTGCGGAGACGCCAGGCGCGCGCCCAAAAAAGCCAGCGTGTAGGCGATACCCGTCACGGCCACAAAGATGCGCAGGCGGCGGCGTTCTTCGACCAGATCGGCACGCCAATGCTTGGCTGCAGCCAGTGCCGCAAGTACCGCAAAAACCAGAGGCACTGCGCGCTGCAAGCCCATGGTCACCGGCGCGATAGCCGACGCACTATGGGCCAGCGCCGCGCAGTTAAGCCCGCTCAGTGAGGCCGCTGTCAGCCAAGCCACCACATGCACGGGCCGTAGCGCAAATTCGTCGTCAAACAGGGCCTGCACAAATACCCAAAACAGCACGGCGTTACCTACCGACACAGCTACCCACGGCGCCTGCCACACGCGCGGCACCATGTCTTCAAACAGCGGCGTTGCGCTGATCACCTGCACACACAGGCCCAGGGCCATGGCGACGCCCACGCGTGCTGCCGCCAACTGCGGTCGGTCGCGCCGCATCACCGTGGCCAGCATTAGCAGCAGTGCGATCAGCGCACCGCGCATGGCCACGTCCACCAGCGGCCAGGAGTCAGCCGCCCACAGGAATTGCGGGTTCATCCGTTCCACTTCGCAAAAACTAGGGCACTGAGCCCCATACCCACGCTCCACAACAGCCAGGTTTCGCCAATGGCGTAAGGATAGAGCATGAGCGCAACGCCGGTCCACGTCAGCAGGGGTTGCGATGTCT
>JANXVI010000103.1 GCA_025351745.1 Rhodoferax sp. | reverse complement strand
GAACAAAAACAACCTGTCTGAGAGCGACTTGTGCGACAAGGTCATCCGCCCGGCCATCGTTGACGCCGGGTGGCACACGCTCGACCAGATATACGCCCAATACCCCCTGCGTGCCGGGCGTGTGGTGGTGCGGGGCAAGACCGCCAGGCGCGACCCCTCCACCGTCCTGTTTGCAGACTTCGCGCTTTTTTTCAAGCCCAATATTCCGCTTGCAGTGGTGGAAGCAAAAAAATCCAGCCTGTCCCTACAGGCTGGCATACAGCAAGCCATTCACTACGCCGAGTTGCTGGACGTGCCCTTCAGCTTCACCAGCAATGGCGATGGCTTTGTGTTCCGCGATGCCACATTGGCCACTGATGTGCTGGAACAAAACATCACGCTCGACCAGTTCCCATCGCCCCAAGAGCTGTGGGCACGCTATTGCGCCTGGAAAGGCTGGACGCCAGACGTTCAACGCGTGGCAGAGTTCGACTACGCCCCCGCCAAGTCCCCGCGCTACTACCAGCTCAATGCCATCAACCGCACGGTGGAGGCTATAGCGAGTGGGCAAAACCGCGTGTTGCTGGTCATGGCAACTGGCACGGGTAAGACATACACCGCGTTTCAGATCATCCACCGCCTGTGGAAGTCGCCCTGGCGGTCCGACAAGCCTAGTGGCCAAAAGCGCATCCTGTTCCTGGCAGACCGCAACATTCTGATTGACCAAACCATGGTCAACGACTTCCGCCTCTTCAAAGGCGCCATGGCCAAGCTCAGCCCTAATGCCAAAGGCGTGGAGCGAGTGGATGCCCAAGGCCAAGTGACTGTGGAAGACGTAGAGCTAGCCGTCAACAAAACCACAAAGCTGGTGGACAAGAGTTACGAGATCTACCTGTCGCTCTACCAGGCGGTGAGCGGAACCGAAGAAGCACAGAACATCTACAAACAGTTCAGCCCCGACTTCTTTGACCTTATCGTGGTGGACGAGTGCCACCGTGGCAGCGCAGACGAAGACTCGGCCTGGCGCGAAATCCTCACCTATTTCGCCAGCGCCACCCAGGTCGGCCTGACCGCCACGCCCAAGGAAACCAAAGACATTTCCAACAGCGACTACTTTGGCGCGCCTCTGTACACCTACAGCCTCAAGCAAGGCATCGAAGACGGTTTTCTCGCGCCCTACAAGGTCATCCGAGTGGACCTGGACAAAGATGCCTTTGGCTGGCGGCCCACGGCGGGCATGACGGACAAGCACGGCAACGTGATCGAAGACCGTATCTACACCGGCACAGACATGAACCGCAAGTTGGTCTTGGAGGCCCGCGACGAAGCCGTGGCCACCAAGATCACGGCCTATCTCAAAGCCACCGACCGCTACGCCAAGACCATCGTCTTTTGTGAAGACATAGACCACGCCGCCCGCATGCGCCAGGCCCTGAGCAATGCCAACGCCGACATCTGCGCGGCCCACCCAAAATACGTGGTGCAGATCACCGGCGACAACCCAGAGGGCAAGCGAGAGCTGGACAACTTCATCAACCCCGAGAGCCCGTACCCGGTGATCGCCACCACGTCCAAGCTGATGAGCACCGGCGTGGATGCACAAACCTGCAAGCTCATCGTGCTGGACCAGAACATCAAGTCCATGACGTTGTTCAAGCAGATCATTGGCCGTGGCACTCGGCTGCGCGAGGACTTAGGCAAGACCTGGTTCACCATCCTCGACTTCAAGCGCGCCACCGAACTCTTTGCCGACAAAGACTTTGACGGCGAGCCTGTGCAGATTTACGAACCTACGGCAGGCCAACCGATTGCCCCGCCGGACGCACCCAATGCCGTTCAGGCTGACCCAGCCGAAGCTGGTTTTGATAACCTGCCGCCGCTTGGCCCCTTCGCACCCGAGGGCGATGGCCCCAAGAGATACATCGTCGGCGGCATGGTCACCGTAGCCGTGGCCCGGGAGCGGGTGCAGTACCTCAATGCCCAGGGCAAACTCATCACCGAAAGCCTGCGCGACTACACCCGCATCAACCTCACCAAGCAATACGACTCGCTGGACAAGTTCCTGCAGGCCTGGAACGATGCCGACCGCAAGGCCGCGCTGATCCAGGAATTGGAAGGCCAGGGCGTTTTGATCGAAGCCATGGCAGAAGAACTTGCCAACAATGGCCTGACAGACCTGGACCCGTTTGATCTGCTGCTGCACGTCGCCTACAACATGCCGCCGCTCACCCGGCGCGAGCGGGCCAGCCGGGTGAGGAAGCGCAACGTCTTCACCCAATACGGCCCCGTGGCTCGCAAAGTGATCGACGCGCTGCTGGACAAATACGCCGATGAAGGCATTGTTACCATCGAGGCCGACACCGTTTTTAATGTGCAGCCATTCACCGACATTGGCCGCCCTGGCGAAATCATCAAGAGTTTTGGTGGCCGCCC
>JANXVI010000064.1 GCA_025351745.1 Rhodoferax sp. | reverse complement strand
CGCCCCGCTTTTGTGGAAATACGCGCTGGCACCGGTGGCGACGAATCCGCACTGTTCGCTGGCGACCTGCTGCGCATGTACACCCGCTATGCCGACCGCTGCGGCTGGAAGACGGAGATCGTCAGCGAATCGCAAAGCGAGCTGGGGGGCTACAAAGAGGTGGTGGTGCGCATGGAGGGCTACCACAACGGCACCGGCGCTTACGGCGCGCTGAAGTTCGAATCGGGCGGCCATCGCGTGCAGCGCGTGCCCGCCACCGAGACCCAAGGCCGCATTCACACCAGCGCCTGCACGATCGCCGTGCTGGCCGAGCAAGACGAGGCGGAAGCGATCAAAATCAACCCCTCCGATCTGCGCATCGACACCTACCGCGCCAGCGGTGCTGGTGGCCAGCACATTAACAAGACAGACTCGGCGGTCCGCATCACGCACATCCCAACCGGCATCGTCGCTGAGTGCCAGGACGGACGCAGCCAGCACAGCAACAAGGCGCAAGCGCTGAAGGTGCTGACCGCCCGCATCCACGAAAAGGACCGCAGCGAAAGGGCTGCCAAGGATGCCGCTGAGCGCAAGAGCCTGGTCGGCAGCGGCGATAGAAGCGACCGCATCCGCACCTACAACTTCCCGCAAGGCCGCCTGACCGACCACCGCATCAACCTGACGCTGTACAAACTGTTGCAGATCATGGAGGGCGATCTGCAAGACGTGGTGGATGCGCTCCAGGCATACGAGGCGGCCGAGCAACTGGCCGCGTTGGAACTGAGCGCATAGGCCTGGCGGATAATCTTTTTATGGAAAATCTGGCTGTAGCCCTCGTGGAATATGCCTTATATGCTATTGATTACATAGCAATTTAAGCACCTTACACTGTCACCACTCCAACTCGAACGCACACCTATGCAAGGGCAACTCTTCAGCCAAGACTTCCTGACGCGCGGCGTACTAGAGACTCCGCCCAATCAGGCTTTGGGTGCGGCATCGTTTGCGGCGTTTGAAACTGCGTTGCGCGCCATTTACGGTGCCCTGGACGCTGCATCTACCATCAACGAGGCGCAAACAGAAGCGCTGGTGATCAACAAAGTGCTGGTGGAGCTGGGCTGGGGCGACGACTTTTTGCCCCAGGTCAACCTGTCCGGCAAACGCCGCGAAGATGTACCCGACTGCCTGTTGTTTGCGGACAGCATCAAAAAGGCCACCGCGTTGGCCGAGCACAAAGACGACCGCCGCTACCGCCATGGTCTGGCCATTTTGGAAGCCAAGCGCTGGCTGCGCCCGCTGGACCGGGGCGATGCCTCAGAGGCCACAGACCCCGACGCACCGTCCAGCCAGATGCTGCGCTACCTGAGCCGCGCGGACGTGGTGTCGGACCGTGCCGTGAAGTGGGGCATGCTGACCAACGGTGCCGTATGGCGGCTGTATTGGCAAGACGCCCGCTCGCGGTCTGAGGAGTTTTTTGAAGTCGACGTGGCCGCTGCCTTGGGCCTGTCTGGCGTGCAGCACCAGCTCGACGAAATTGAACCTGTCCACGCGCTGCGCCTGTTTTTTTTGTTTTTCCACCGAGGTGCGTTCTTGCCCCAGAGCTGGGACAGTGCGCAGCGCAGCTTCCATGCCTATGCCCTCAATGAGGCCCGCCTGTACGAGGAAAAAGTCTCGCAAGATCTGGGCGCGCGCGTGTTTGGCGATATCTTTCCGCAACTGGCAGACGCCCTGGCCCGTGGCGACCTGCACGCCAAGACCCATAGCATTGGCTACGGCCAATTCATCCGGCCCCAGTTCATCCCCGAATACCTGGACGAAGTTCGCGAAGCCGCACTGGTCATGCTGTACCGCCTGCTGTTTTTGTTTTACGCCGAAGACCGCAACCTGCTGCCGGTGCGCGATCCGCGCTACGCGCCCTACAGCGTGCGCCGCATTCGCGAAGAGGTGCGCGACAAAGTGGACTCTGGCGGCACGTTCTCCAGCACCATGGCCAACATTTGGCTTTCCCTTCGCGGAGTGTTTGAGCTAATCGACGAAGGCGACGACGACATTGGTATGCCCGCCTACAACGGTGGCCTGTTCAACCGCGCCCGCTCATTACTACTGACTCGCACCAAAGTCGCGGACAAGGTGATGGCCCCCATCATTGATGCGCTGTCACGCCGCACCGAAGACCTGCTACACGGCTGGATCAACTACCGCGACCTGGCCGTGGCCCACCTGGGTGGTATCTACGAGCGCCTGCTGGAGTACAGCCTGGTGCACGAGGTGCAGGCCATAGACACTTACAAAGACAAGCCAGAAATCAACCGCATCACCGCGCAGCCTGCCAGCTTTGCACGCAAGGTGTCGGGCAGCTACTACACGCATGACGACCTGGTGCGGCTGATTTTGCGCGAATCAGTCGGCCTGCTGGGCACCGAGCGAATGGAAGCGTTTGAGGCTCATATCAAGAAGATGGGCAAGAAAGGCTCCGTCAACCCCGGCGACTGGGATGCCATCGACAAGCTGGACCCCGCCAGTCAGATTCTGGAACTCAAAATTTGTGACCCCGCCATGGGCAGTGGCCACTTTTTGGTGGCGCTGGTGGACTACCTGGCCGACCGCGTTCTGGAGGCCATCACCACAGCTACACATCTGGTAGGCGGCCAGCCCTGGGCCGCGCACCTCGTGGAGTCTGGCCGCCCATGGCAAAGCCCGGTGCTGCAGCGCATGGCCACCATTCGCAAAAGCATCAAAACCACTGCCAAAGACCACGGCTGGGCTGTAACAGACGCTCAACTGGACGACCGCCACATCGTGCGCCGCATGATTTTGAA
>JANXVI010000055.1 GCA_025351745.1 Rhodoferax sp. | reverse complement strand
CGGCGATGATCGATGAATTTGCGCCGCTTGAACGGGCGTTGTCCGCGCCCTTCCAATTTGTTGACTTCAAACCTGAACAGGTTAACGCGCTCGCTGAGCGTCTGTCTTTGCGCAACCCGCCGTTCAACGTTGTAACACCGTCGGGTGAGGTGATTCGGCTGGAATATTTCAAGTAGCAGTATCAACCGCCAAAAGAGCAAAACTCACATTTTTCGGCACTGCGTTTGTCGTTCACAATGCCCGTCAATTCAACGCCATACTCAGCTTACGGCGATAAGTCGCCACCAACTGCGCCTGCGGATCCAGCGGAGCAATGCCCTTGCCGGCAATCTCAATCCCGCCCGCCGTCTTGCCCGTCGCCAGCGGGTCAACCTTGGGCTTGGGCTTGGGCGGCGTAAGCAGTTCCAGAATCGCGACAAAGGTCTTGCGGGGTAGCGCGTCATTCCACGCCTTGTCGCGCATGATGATTTCCAGCAGCTCGTCCATGGACTCGGTCCAGTTACCACCCACCATCAGCACGCGGGCCTTGGCCAGGCGGGTGTCGAAGTCGCGCTTGTTGGCGGCGATCAGGGCGTCAAACCGCTCCACGGTCCAGGCGCCGCGTTCGTCTGCCATCACAAACTGGATGGAGGACAGAAATTGGTGCAATGCCTCAAAGCGCAATTGGCGGGGTATCTCGACCAGGGCCGGTGCCAACGCCGCCTCGGCGTCGTCCAGCATGTCCTGTTCGATCAGCAGTTTCACATAGTCGTAGCGGGCGTCGTCGTTACTGGGGTCGACGGTCAGCGCCGAGTGCAGCTTGTGCAGTGCGGCCTGGGGGTCGCCCGCGGCAATCAGCGCATGCGCGTCGTCCGCTTCCTCCTCCGCTTCCAGCGCTTCGGCAGACGGCACGTGTTTGTCCAGAAACGCCTTGATCTCGCTCTCGGGCTTGGCGCCCATGAAGCCATCCACCGGCTTGCCACCCACCATCAGCACGCAGGTCGGGATGCTGCGGATGCCGAAGGCCTGGCTCAGCTCTTGTTGCGCGTCTGAGTCGATCTTGACCAACTTGAAGCGGCCCTCGTATTCGAGTTCGATCTTCTCCAGGATGGGGCCGATGACCTTGCACGGGCCGCACCAGGGTGCCCAGAAGTCGACCAGAACGGGTAGGGTGGCAGAGGCGGCTACGACTTCGGTTTCGAAGTTTTCAATGGTGACGTTGATCATTTGAACAAGTGTAAGTGCCCCCACGCTCCGCCGCTAGGCGGGTCGCTGCCCCCCAAGTGGGCTGTTTTGCCTTGGGGCGGCCCTGCGGCAAAAAGCTTCGGGGCGAAAAAGTAAAATCGGTAGAACGGGAGCAAGAGACCTCTCGCCCTGTCACCACTATTTTAGAAGCATGACCAACATTCAAATCGGCGTCGTCATGGGTTCCAGCTCCGACTGGGACACCATGCAGCATGCAGTGCAGATTCTCCAGCAGTTCGGCATCTCCCACGAGGCGCGTGTGGTATCGGCCCACCGCATGCCCGACGACATGTTTGCCTACGCCGAAGCCGCCGCCGGGCGCGGCATGCGCGCCATCATCGCCGGGGCGGGTGGTGCGGCCCACTTGCCGGGCATGTTGGCGGCCAAGACGACGGTGCCGATTCTGGGGGTGCCAGTGGCTAGCAAGCATTTGTCGGGCGTGGACTCGCTGCACAGTATTGTGCAAATGCCCAAGGGCATTCCGGTGGCGACGTTTGCCATTGGCGCAGCGGGTGCGGCCAACGCGGCGCTGTTTGCCGTCGCCATGCTGGCAGGTGACCATCCATCTTTGCGTAAACAACTTGAAGCCTACCGCGCGCACCAGACCGAGGTGGCCCGTGGGATGACAGTCCCCCCCACACTATGAGCCAATCAAAACTCGGCGGTAGCGAAGAAACTACGCTGGGCGTCATGGGTGGCGGGCAGTTGGGTCGCATGTTTGTGCAGGCCGCGCAGCAAATGGGCTTCTTCACCGCTGTGTTGGACCCGGACCCGCTGAGCCCCGCCGGGCGCGTCAGCCACCACCATATCCAGACGGCGTATACCGACGCCGACGGTTTGCGGCAACTGGCCGAGCGCTGCGTGGCGATCACGACCGAGTTCGAGAACGTGCCGGCCCAGTCGCTAGCCACACTGGCACAGACTGTGACCGTTTCGCCCGCTGCGGATTGCGTGGCCATCTCGCAAGATCGGGCGCGCGAGAAATCGTATTTCGCAAATTGCGGCGTGCCGGTGGCGCCCTATGCGGTCATTAGAACGCCGGAGCATTTGGCAGCCGTCTCGGATGAGTTGTTGCCGGGAATTCTGAAAACCACCAGCATGGGCTACGACGGCAAGGGTCAGGCCCGTGTGGCCGACCGTGCCGCGCTGGCGGCGGCTTGGGCCGCGCTGAACGGCGTGCCCTGCGTGCTGGAGAAAATGCTTCCGCTGCAATTGGAATGCTCGGTCATCGTCGCGCGGGGTGCCGATGGCGCGTGTGTGAGCCTGCCCGTGCAGCGTAACCTGCACCGCGACGGCATCTTGGCTGTGACCGAGGTGTATGAAGGAAATCTGCCTCTAGCCCTCGTGGAGCGTGCGGTTGATGCTGCAAAATCCATAGCAAGTGGCTTGAGCTATGTCGGCGTGCTGTGCGTGGAGTTCTTTGTGCTGGAGCCTGGCTCAGCCGCTGCGCAGGCTTTGGGCGGCCTGGTCGTCAACGAGATGGCGCCACGCCCGCACAACAGCGGCCACTACAGCATGGATGCCTGCGATGTGTCGCAGTTCGACCTGCAGGTGCGCACGCTGGCCGGCCTGCCGCTGACACAACCGCGGCAGCACAGCCCGGCCATCATGCTGAACCTGCTGGGTGATATCTGGCCTGGGGGTGGAACCCCGCCCTGGGCTCAGGTGTTGACATTGCCCGGAACGCATTTGCATTTGTATGGCAAGGCCCACGCCGCCAAGGGCCGCAAGATGGGGCACCTGACCGTTACCGGAGCCAGCATCGCGCAGGTGCGTGCCACGGCCTTGCAAGCCGCGGCCATCCTGGGCATCGCGGCATTTTGAGCCGAGCCCCGGCCCTGTACAACCCGCGTGCCTGTCCGACACTGCCATGATCCTGCCCTCATCTGCTTCTGAATCCATAGCTGCCTGCGCAGTCGCTGTGAGGGCTGGCGACCTGATTGGCTTGCCCACCGAGACGGTGTACGGCTTGGGTGCGGATGCCAGCAACAACGCCGCCGTGGCCAAAATCTTTGTCGCCAAGGGCCGCCCGGCCGACCACCCGTTGATCGTGCACGTGTCGTCGCAAGACGGCGGCATGTCGGCGGTGAAGCATTTCGCCTCTCAGGTGCCGCCGTTTGCCCAGCAGCTGATGTCGGCGTTCTGGCCTGGGGCTTTGACGCTGATACTGCCGCGCCGCGCAGGCGTGGGCACAGCGGCGGCGGGTGGGCAAGACTCCATCGGCCTGCGTTGCCCGTCGCACCCCGCTGCGCAAGCCGTGCTGCGCGCCCTTCGCGAAGTGCCAGAAGGTCAGGCGCCGGTGTGGGGCGTTGCCGCGCCCAGCGCCAATCGCTTTGGCCGCGTCAGCCCCACCTCGGCCGCCCATGTAGACAGCGAGCTGGGGCCGGATTTGTTGATACTGGACGGCGGCCCGTGCAACCTGGGCATCGAGTCCACCATCATCGACTGCACGCGTGGGGCGCCCGTGTTGCTGCGCCCTGGCTCCATCAGCCGCCTGCAGATCGAGCAGGCCTGCGGCCAGCGGGTGCTATCAAATGAGGAGCTATTAGTCCAACAAACACGAGGTCTAGAGGCCGAAAACACTCCAAGGACTTCGGGTACGCTGGAATCGCACTATGCACCCACCGCCACCGTGCGCCTGATGGGTGCCAAGGCCTTGCAAACCGCCATCAACATGCTGGGTGACGTGATGTACAAGGCGGGTGCCGACACCAAACCCACCATCGCCGTCTACGCCCGCACGCCGCTGATGAAGGTGCCGCTGGCCATTTTGCTGCGCCGCATGCCCGACGATGCCGCCGCTACCGCCCACCAGCTGTTTGCCGCACTGCGCGGTTTTGACGATGTGGGCGTCAAGCTGATCTGGGTGGAAACTCCCCCCGACGCGCTGGAGTGGGAAGGCGTGCGCGACCGGCTGCAGCGGGCTAGCGCGTAGCTCTCAACTCCCGAGAGGACTTCGTGCCTCGGGTCGGCCGGGCGGCACTCAATGCGCCACCCGGAAGCGCGTGCCCCTGAAATTGAACTCCGAGTCGTGGGCGTGAATTTCCACCACCGTCAGGTCCGGTGTCACCTGGCTGCCCTGGTTCAACACCTGGCCATTGACCAGCAGCAGGCGCTGCGCCGGGTTGTCCGAATAGACCGCACCGCTGATCGCCATGGCTGGGACCTGGCGGCGTAGGGCTTCGGGCAATTCAGACAGTAGCGGGGCCAGGCCCGGGGCTGGAGCGGGAAGTGTCGCTGCGGTTGCAACTGCGGGCGGCTTTTCCTTGGTGGATGTTGGTGTCGAAAGCTCTGCGGCAGATGCTGTGGTCTTGTGCTTGGACGGCGTGGGTGGCGTGATGCCTGCAACCGCCGTACGCGCGGATGGGGTTCCAGGCAACGCGGCCGTTGCGGGAGAGGCCGTTGCTGCAGCAGGCGGTGCAACCCTCGATGCGGGCACGGCAAGCGGTGGGGGCAGCGTCGCCACGGGCAATGCCACTGCAGGCGCGGCAGCTGGTGTGGGAGCCACCACCACGGCGACGGCCGCCGCGACTGGCCACCCCATCCACCAAGCGGCCGCCGCAACTGCGGCTACCGCACCCACAACGGCAATGGACAAACCGACGCGCTGTGGCGTACCCAGCCGCCTCGTTGGCGCCGCGCTATTGAGGGGCCGTGCGTGCAGCGTGGGAACGCCGCCGCGCGCGCGTTCGGCGTCGGCCCGTTGGAGTGCGTCGAGTATGTAGGACATGGCAAATGGCTATTTAGTGCACAGCGCCCAGCAGGCGAGGCATGGTATTGCCCAGCGCGCCTTCAAGTTGCATGTAGGTCATGGGGCCGGGCTGGCCGTCGGCTTGAAGGCCGTGGTTGCGCTGAAAATCGCGCACGCGACTTTTAAGTGCGGTGTCCAACTGCTGTGGGCTGTCCGACGCTACGTGCCCGGCGATGCCATCCAGTTGATCGAGTTGGTGGGCCAGTTGGGTGATGGCCGGGCCTGTGGCGCCGCCGCGCGCGGCGGGGGTATAGCCGTCGGGCACGTGCCACAGCGTCGCAAAATCTCCACGCCAGTGGCGTGCCAGCGCACCGAGGCTCACCGTGTACTGCTGTGTGCCGCTTTGCAGCGTGGCGGTCTGGTCGCCCATGTCCACCAGCACTGCATATCGCGCGTTGCTGTCGTCGGCTTGCAGCGTCAGGATGCCGGGGCGTCTCAATTGGCGCAACAGCGGCAGGTTCAGCTGGGACGTGCGATAGCACTGCAGCTGCTGTGCGAGCGCCGCGGCACAGGGGTCTGCGCTGCTGGTGCTCAACTTCCAACGCGGTGTCAACGTGTTCCAGGCCTGCGTGATGTCGAGCGGCAGTTGGGGCAATACAGATTCCAAGGTTGCGATGGCCGGTGCAGGCGAAGAGGCCGGTGCCGAACTGGCTGTGGCTACTGACGCTGCGCTTTCGGCTTTGGCGGATTTTTGTGTCGGCGTAGTGGCAAGCTGCAAGGGCCATTGCGCCGGACCGCGCCCGTTTGACAGCGTGAAGACCGCAGTAGCCACCGCACCCAGCAACACACCCATGCCCGCCAGCAGCCAAGGGTTTCGGGCGATGCCGGGGCTGCTTTGGGTTGCATGCTCGGCGCCAAAGACTTCGACTGCCGCCTTGTTCACGACATCGCGGTTGACGCTGTGCTGCCCCGTGGCCCACGCTCCTAGCAACGCACGGCCGCACAAAAGGTTGATACGGCGGGGCACGCCACGCGCCAGGCGGTGGATGGCTTGCAGCGCCCGCCGGTCAAACGGCAGCGGACCCGTATGGCCGGCCACGGCCAGGCGGTGCTGGATGTACTGCGCACTCTCGTCTTCATTCAGTGCATCCAGATGGAAGCGGGCGATGACCCGTTGGGCCAGTTGCTCCAACTCTGGTCGTGCCAGCATGGTGCGCAGTTCGGGCTGGCCTATCAGCACGATCTGCAGCAGCTTGCGCGCGTTGGTCTCCAGGTTGGTCAGCAGGCGCAATTGCTCCAGCACATCGGGCTGCAGGTTTTGCGCCTCATCGATGATCAGCACGCAACTGTGGCCGGCCGCATGGCTCTGCAACAGAAAGGCATTCAGCGCGTCGATGTAGTCCTTCAGCGTGGCCGGGGCAGACGCCGTGGGCACCAGCGTGATGTGGAATTCTTCGCAGATGGACTGCAGAAGCTCGACAACGGTGAGCTTGGGGTTGAAGATGTAGGCCACATGACAGCCTGCCGGAATCTGTTCCAGAAAGCAGCGGCAGATGGTGGTCTTGCCGGTGCCGATATCGCCGGTCAGCAGCACAAAGCCTCCACCCGATCCACCCGCCGAGCTGAGCGGACCCGACACGCCAAACAACAGGTGCGCCAGCGCCTCCCGGTGGCGCTCGCTCATGAAGAGATAGCGCGGGTCCGGGGCGATAGAGAGCGGGTCCTGCGTGAGACCGAAGTGTTGCCAATACATAGAGCCCCAAGCATCCCACAAAAAAAGCAGCCCGAAGGCTGCTTTGTTGTTGCGGCTCAAAAACCTTCGGTGTTGCCGCTGCGCCGCCCGATGGCAAACGCGGCCCCACTAGAGGGCAACGAGCGGCACGCCGTGCGCGGCCGTGGGGGTTAGAACCTGTAGCCGACCGCCAGGCTGATCGAGCTGGGGTCCAGCTTGATGTCCTGGGTTTGACCCGTAGACAAGGTGGTGCGTGTGGTCAGCGGGGTATAGGTGTAGTTGGCATCGACAAACCAATTGCTGTCGATGGCGAAGCTGGCACCCACCTGCACCGTCGCTGCCCACTTGGAGTCAATCGACAGCGTGGTGGGGTTGGATGGCGTACCACCGGAGATGGCGGTCAGTGTTGACGTCGAACGCGCGCCATAAAAGGCCGCATAGGTGAGACCAGCGCCAACGTAAGGACGGAATGCCGATGTGGGCTCCATGAAGCGCCACTGGACCAACACGGTCGCCGGCAGTGCCTTCACGTCAGCAATCTTGCCGGCGCCCAGCACAGCGCCGTCGCCCGAGATCTCGTGCTCAAAGGGTACCGACAGGGGTACGTCGATCGAGATGTTGTTGTCCAGCATATAGGTGATGCCACCGGACACTTTGGTCGAACTATTGATGCTGGCCTTGGTGCCGGCCAGGCTGGGTGCCGACAGGTCACCGCTGGAGACGTTGGGGGTGATCTTGGTGACACCGCCACGTACCATCCAGGTACCGGCAGTTTGCGCCTGGGCGGCAGCCGCACATGCCAAGACGGCGGGAATCAAAAGGAATTTCACTGTGTTTTTCATGATGGTTGTGCTCCGTGAATTACAGCCAGCCTGCTTTGGCGAGTTGCAGATTGATGGACTGGCCGATCAACTTGTGCAGTGCGGGTGTGGGGTGGAAGTTGTCGGAGTAAGCGTACGATTTCCACCAGTTGGCCGAGGTCTCGCCCACGGGAATATTGGCCGACATGCTGGTCGAATTGCAGGCTGCCACCGTGGCGGGCAGGCCCAAGCTGGCTTGACCGGTCACGCTATCGAGGCCGCCGGTCACTTTGGGACATGCAGGCGTGGTGATGTTGGTCAGACCAAACTGCGCCGGGGTGGCGTTGATCTTGGCGCCTTCGGTATTGAGGTCATACAGCTGCACTCCGGTTCCGGCCAGTCCTGTGGCCAGTGCGCCGTTGAAGGCGCTGGTCCAGGCGCGCGCTGCGGACTGCACCGCATCACGTTGCGCAGTTCCACCGGCGGCTGCCACAGCACCCAATACGGCCTGAAAACGTGGCGTGACGGTGATGTCTGGCGAATTGACCACCACGATTTTGGTCACGCCCTTGGCGACGATGTTGGTCTTGATGGAAGCTGCGAAAGTCTGCCCAAGCGCTTGCGCGTAAGCGCCTGCTGCGGTGCCCAGGCTGGTGGGTGTGGGAGACGCGCCAATGATGGTGCCAATCGTTGCAGGAGGCAACAAGGTACCCAGCAAAGCCGTGTAGGTTGAGAATCCGGTCGCAGAGGAGTTGATGCCGAGGTAGGCACCAGTCAGGTCGGCCAAATCGTTGCCACCGCCGTCGATAATGACCAGATCGTTTGCGTTAAGTGCCGCAGAACCGACGGCCATCTGGTAAGTGATGGAGAACGGGTTGTTATTGCCAGGCGCGGAGGCATTGGTCAGGTTGTTGACCCGGCCACCCCCCACCGCATAGCTGGTGCAGGCGGTGCTGGGAACAAAGGTTGTGCCGTTGAATTTGAAGAAAGAGCACAGGTTGCTGACACCGAAGTTGGCAGCTACGACTTCCGGAAAGATGAGAAATGGATTGGCTGCATCGGAGTTCTGGATGGTGAATTTGTAGCCAAACGCGCCGCTGTCCATGATGCTGTCGCCAAAGACTTTGACCGACGACACGACGGTCTTGGGTGTGATGTTAGAACCATCACTCGCACCGCCGCAACCCGCTAAAACTACCGCACAGCTTGCTGCGACTGCTGCCCATTTCCATTGTTTCATTGTGCTCTCCAGTAAAATAGAACGACCGTTCGTTTTGAACGCTGAATTATGGAATGCTTGGCCTGCCTACACCATGGGGTAAACACTGATTCCATTTGGAGCTTTCGACTTAAATGTGCCGCAGCGCAGCCGTGGGGCCCCTCTTTATTTTGCTGCCCAGTCCACCATGGCATCAATGGCGGGCCGGGCTGCGCGGGCGTTGGGGTGGTTGACAATGGCGACCAGCACATAGCGCTTGCCCGCAGCCGCGTGCACGTAACCGGCCACGGCCACCACTTCGTTGAGGCTGCCGGTCTTCAGATGCGCGTAGCCACTGGCCCGTGTTTTGGCGCGGCGCAAGGTGCCGTCGACACCGTTGATCGGCAACGAATTCATCAACTCGGGCATCATGGGTGACGCATAGGCGGCCTGTAGCAAACGTCCCAGTGCGTTGGCACTGATGCGTTCGTTGCGCGACAGGCCCGAGCCGTTTTCCAGTATCGGCATGTCGTCGGCGCCAAAGCGGTCGGTCCACCAGCGCAGCACCACGGCGCGCGAGGCTTCAAAACTGCCGGGCGCTGTGGGGGCGTCAGTGCTGACCGTGGACGCGCTGACTGGTGTTGCCGACACACGCCCCAGCGTCAGGTAAACCTGCTGCGCCATCACATTGTTGCTGTACTTGTTGATGTCGCGAATGATCTCGGCCAGCGGCGCGGAGCGCACTTCAAAGACCGGCTTGTAAGCCGCCGCCGTGGTGCCGGACAACGTGCCTGTGCGCACCGTACCTTGCAGCTTGCCCCCCATGTCTTGCCACATGCCTTGAACGGCGCGCGTGGCATAACTCTTGGGGTCGGCATAGGCCACAGCCCATACCTTCTCTGCGCAGCTTTGCGCGTAGCCGCCTGCGAAGCGTATCTGTTTGGGATCGCTGAAGTCAGCCTTCAACGCGCCACGGTAGTCGCCACAATCGCCCGCCAGCAGTGGCACGGTGGCCTGCATCTGCACGCCGGCCAGGGGCGGGTCAAACTGCACACGGGCTACATTGCCGCCGGGCTCGGGCGCAAAGGTCATGACAACGGATTTGAAGTTGATCAGCAGTGCGTCGGGTGCTGCGTTGTAGGGCCGCAGCGGCTCGCCGTCGAAGTTGGACGGGTCCGCGTTGGGTACATCAAAGGCACTGCGGTCCAGAACGATGTCGCCGGCAATATTGCGTATGCCCATGCCTTGTACCCGGCGCAGCAGCAGCCACATGCGTTCGAGCACCAGCTTGGGGTCGCCCTGGCCCTGAATGGTCAGATTGCCTTGCAGCGTGCCATCGCGCACCGGTCCGTCCATGAACACGGGCGTGGTCCACGTGTAGCCGGGGCCCAGCAAGTCCAGCGCAGCATAGGTGGTGACCAGCTTCATCACCGACGCCGGGTTCACCGGAACGGTGGGGCGGTGGCTGACGCGGGGGGCGCCCGGGCCTTGCGCGTCCACCAAAAGCACAGACACTGCTTCACGCGGAATCTTGGCGCGGGCGAGTGCCGCATCCACCTCGGGCGGCAGGCCTTGCGCGCGTGCCGCGCCCAGAAAACCGATCAACAGGACTGCCGAAAAATACCCAATTGCGGCTTGGCGCGGGCGGGCGGCAGGTGGCTGGCAAGTGGGCAGTAAAAGGGGGCAAAGTCTCATGCAATGGATTATCCCGTGCAGGGCGTGCCCTCTTTGCATCCCCGATAATCAGGGTGATGTCCAGCCGCTTCCAAAACCCGTTCCAGTCCCTTTCGCCCAAAGCCGTGGGCCTACTGGCCGCGGCGGTCACGGTGGTGATCTGGACCTCGTTCATCGTCATCGCCCGTGCCTCGGCCGACCCCGCGCGCGGCGGTGTGCTCAACCCCTTCGACATCGTCTACGCTCGGCTCTGGGGTGCCGGCCTCATCTTGCTTCCTATGGGCTGGTGGCTGGTGCGCCGTGACCGGCGCACGCAGCCGAACGCGGGCTCGCTGTTGGGTATGTCGCCGTTGCCGCTGCGCCAGACGCTGATTACCGGCATGCTCGGTGGCCTGTTGTACGCGATGCTGGCCTATAGCGGCTTTGTGTTTGCGCCCGCCGCGCACGCGTCGGTGCTGATGCCGGGGAGCCTGCCTTTGTGGACCGCGCTGCTTGCGGCGGTCGTGCTGGGCGACCGCATCACGCCCGTGCGCGCGCTGGGCCTGGCGCTGATCGTGGGCGGTGACCTGCTGGTCGGCGGTGCCAGCCTGCTGCATGCATTTGATGGCGGCGGTGTGTGGCGCGGTGATGTGCTGTTCGTGCTGGCGTCCGTGGTGTGGTCCAGCTACAGCGTGCTGGTACGCCGCTATGCACTGGATGCTGTGCGTGCCACCATCGCCATCACGGTGTTCGCATTCTTCACCTACGTGCCGGTGTACACGGCGCTGCTGCTGTTGCACTGGGTACCCGGCCGTGTGCTGACCGCGCCGCTGAACGATGTCACCTTTCAGATGTTTTTTCAGGGCGTGGGCTCGGTGGTGATCTCAGGCATCAGTTTTACCAAGATGATTCAGTACTTCGGCCCGGTGCGCTCGACGATGATCACGGCCGTGGTGCCGGGCCTGTCTGCCATTGCAGCGGCGTTGGTGCTGGGTGAACCCCTGGTCTGGAACCTGCTGGCCGGGCTGGCTCTGGTGACCTTCGGCATCGTATTTGGGGTGCGCAAGGGTATGCCACTTGCTATTAAATCAGGAGCTACTGACGCAGTACCTGCGAGGGCTGTAGGCTGATTTGACTATGATCATTCGGCAAAAATCATGAACCTGCTGGCTTTTGATACCGGCACCGAGGCGATGTCCATCGCGGTGTGCTGCACGCGCGACGGGCAGACGCAGCAGTGGCAACTGGCGTCGGCTGGTGGCGCCAAGGCATCCACCGAATTGATTCCGTCCATTCTCGGTTTGATGCAGCAGGCGGGTCTGACGTTGCAGACCTTGGATGCGGTCTGCTTTGGTAGCGGTCCGGGCTCGTTTACCGGCTTGCGCACCGCCTGTTCGGTGGCGCAGGGCATGGCTTTTGGCGCGGGGGTGCCCGTCTTGGCCGTCGATTCGCTGCTGGCCGTTGCCGAAGAAGCGCGGCATACGGCGCTTGATGCACAAGCCACGGGCGTGGTCACGGCCTTACTGGATGCCCGCATGGATGAAATGTATTGCGCGACTTTTGCCTTCGATTCTGGCCAATGGATAGAACTGCAAGGCAGTGCCTTGGTGCAGCCCGAACAATTACTGCGCTCCACGGCGCAGCGCTCCACAACTGATACGCCATGGGTGCTCGCAGGCAATGTTTTTGCCGTCTATGGTGATCGTGTGGCTGCGTTGGACCCCGCTGCTGCCAGCGCCCGGCGCATCACTGCTCTGCCCACCGCAACCGCCATGCTGCGACTGGCCCCTGCACTGTTGGCAGCCGGCAAAGCTGTGGCCGCCCAAGACGCGCTGCCCAGCTACATACGCGACAAGGTTGCCAAGACCACGGCCGAGCGCTTGGCGGACAAGGCTGCTGTGCTGGCTGCGGCAGGGCTCCATCCTTGACCATGCCAGGCGCCATGACTCACGCTGTCGAGGTGCAGTTCGAGCCTCTCTTGGCGGACCGCGTCGACGCTGTGGTCCAGATCGAGCAACGCGCCTACGCGCACCCCTGGAACCGCACCCATTTTTTGGATGCCTTGCAGTCAGGCAACCAGGCCCAGGTGCTGCTGGCCGGTGAGACGCTGCTGGGCTACTTTGTGGCCATGCAGGGTGTGGATGAAGTGCATTTGCTCAATATCACGGTTGCACCCGAGTATCAGGGCCAAGGCTGGTCCCGCATGATGCTGGACGCGCTGACGTTGTGGGCCCGTGGCCGCGCGGCCCAGTGGCTGTGGCTGGAGGTTCGGGTAGGCAATACCCGCGCCATGCGTGTCTACGAGGCCCAGGGCTATGCCCGCGTGGGCGTCCGGAAGGACTACTACCCGTCGGGCCATGGCCAGCGGGAAGACGCGGTGGTCATGGGACTGCGCCTGTTGTGAATCCATAATCGCACGATGACTCTGGACCTCGACGACCGCCAACGCGCCATGCTGCAAGAGATGGGAGTGCGCGTATGGTTGCCCGATGCGGGGCCGATGCCAGAGGCCACAGTCTTGCCCGATCTAGCGGTTGCCGTGCAGCGTATCACCAGCGGACTGGCGCCTGTCCCTGTAGAGTCACCCACGACGATGCCGGTAGCAGGGCGCGTTGCACCCGAGGTAGCGCCCGCAGCCGCAGGTCAACCCCTGTCGCTGCAGGAAATGACCGGGTCGGCGCTGGCCGATGCGGCCGCAGCCTGCCATGCCTGCAGCCTCTGTGGCGGGCGCAAGCATTCCACATTGCGCATGCCAAACCCTGTCGCGCAGGCAGATTGGCTGGTCGTGGGCGACCCGCCCGATGAAGACGAAGACCGCTTGGGCCAGCCCTTTGTGGAGCAGTCTGGCATGTTGCTGGATAACATGCTCAAGGCAATAGGTGTCAGCCGCAGTGGGCAGGGTCGCGCAGGGGCCTACCTGAGCAACGTGGTCAAGTGTCGGCCGCCCGTGGGTCGTTTGCCGCAGGCCGCAGACTTGGCGCAATGCGCGCAATATTTGCAGCGCGAAATCGATTTGGTGCAGCCCAAAATCATTCTGGCGCTGGGCCGGTTTGCCGCGCAGCTGCTGCTGGATGAGCACCCAGCCGACGCCGCATTGCCGCTGGGCAAACAGCGTGGTCGGGTCTACTGCTACCGTGGTGTGCCCGTGGTCGTCAGCTACCCGCCCAAGTTCTTGCTGCGCGCCAGCGCCGATAAGGCCAAAGCCTGGGCCGACCTGTGCCTGGCCATGGACGAATTGGAGCCCCCACGCTCCGCCGCTGCGCGGGTCGCTGCCCCCTCGGGGGGCTAAATCCGCTGCTGCTACCCGACGCGCGTGTACGCGTACGCCGCCGCCGGGGCTTCGTACAATAGCTTCCCATGATCTTCCTTGACCAGTTGCGCACCGCCGAGCGCCAAAACGGTTCCTTGTTGTGCGTGGGCCTGGATCCGGACCCCGCCAAATTCCCAACTTCCTACCGCGGTGACGCCAGCCGCATTTACGACTTTTGCGCGGCCATCGTGGATGCAACTGCCGATCTGGTCATCGCCTTCAAACCGCAAATTGCCTACTTTGCAGCGCACCGCGCGGAAGCGCAACTGGAGCGGCTGGTGGCGCATATGCGCAGTGCAGCGCCGCAGGTGCCAATCATCCTGGATGCCAAGCGCGGCGACATTGGCAGCACCGCCGAGCAGTACGCCATTGAAGCCTTTGAGCGCTACGGCGTGGATGCTGTCACGCTGTCGCCTTTTATGGGATTCGACTCGGTTGCGCCCTACCTCAAATACCATAACAAAGGCGCCTTTCTGTTGTGCCGCACGTCCAACCCCGGTGGTGACGATTTGCAGTCGCAGCGACTGGCCTCGGTCGATGGTCAGCCCTTGTTGTACGAACACATTGCGCGTCTGGTCCAAGGACCGTGGAACCTCAATGGACAACTGGGTCTGGTCGTGGGTGCTACCTATCCGGCAGAGATCGACCGCGTGCGCGCTTTGGCGCCCACGGTCCCCCTGCTGATACCGGGCGTAGGCGCACAAGGGGGCGACGCCGCCGCCACGGTCAAGGCAGGTTGGCGCAGCGGTGGGCACGGTGAAACCGCTGCGCCGATCGTCGTGAATTCGTCCCGCGCTATCCTGTACGCATCTGCCGGCCCCGACTTTGCGGCCGCCGCGCGCGCCGAGGCATTGCGTACCCGTGAACTACTTCAAACATCCGTTACAGGCCGTAACAGTTAAATCTGAATCAAACGGATTTTTTGCGGCCCTGTTAACACTTAGTCGCTAAGCTGCATTTTCTGGTTTCACAGGTGGACACAACATGCTTGACACTGCAATTTCGGACCCGCAACCGCCAGAAGAAAACGGCAGCCTCCTCGCCACGCCATTGAAAGTCAGCGCCGCCCTGATGGCGTCCGCGCTGGCTAGCGCTTGTGGTGGTGGCGGCTCTTCCACTGCCGCGCTGACGACGGGCACACCAACACCTGGCGCGCCCGCAACACCCGTGACCGGGAATACGACCTACACGGTAGCCGCAACGGACGAAGAAGCCGCGCGATTCTTGTTGCAGGCCCAATTTTCTGCGTCTGACGCTGAAATCGCGGGTTTGCGCAACAAGCCTTACGCCACTTGGCTGTCAGAACAAATGGCCGTACCGCCCGGCGCACTGGGTTTTGACTGGTTGAACCAGCGTGGTTACGACGCCATCAACAGCGCCACCACCTACTACGACAACACCTATCCCGGCGACTACATGCTGTGGAATCAGCTGATGACTTCGACCGACCCTTTGCGCAAACGTGTGGCCTTGGCGTTGTCAGAAATTTTTGTCGTGTCGTTGTCGGGGCTGGATTTTTCCTGGCGCAGCCATGCCATTGCGGCTTGGTGGGACATGTTGTCGGCCCAGGCGTTTGGCAATTTCCGCAACCTGCTGCAAGAGGTGACCCTGAACCCTGCCATGGGTTATTACCTCAACACCAAGGGCAACCTGAAGGAAAACGTGGCCATCGGTCGGGCGCCCGACGAGAACTATGGCCGCGAGGTCATGCAATTGTTCACACTGGGTCTGTACCAGTTGAACCTGGACGGCACCGTAAAACTTGACGCCAGCGGCAACAAGCTGGAGAGCTATACCCAGAGCGACATTACCAACATCGCACGGGTCTTCACCGGCTGGGATTTTGACCAAACACAAAACGTAAATACGCTGGAGCCGGTTAACAACCGCAACGTGCCCAACACGGTGTTTGCCCGCCTACCAATGCGTTTGAATGCAGCCAACCATTCCACGCTGGCATCCACCTTTTTGGGCGCAACGGTTCCTGCGGGTACCGATGGTGTGGCAGCGCTGAAAATCGCATTGGACACGTTGTACAACCATCCCAACGTGGGTCCGTTTTTTGGCAAGCAGCTGATCCAGAAATTGGTCACCAGCAACCCCAGTCCCGCGTATGTAGGGCGGGTCGCCAGCGCCTTCAATAGCAACGGCGCCGGCGTGCGGGGTGACTTAAAGGCGGTCATCGCTGCCGTATTGCTGGACGATGAAGCCCGCGGCCCGGCCGGCCTGTCCCAGGCAGGCTTTGGCAAATTGCGCGAACCGATGGTGCGCATGGTGCAGTGGGGTCGCGCTTTTGGTATCAACTCCGCTCGCGGCAGCTGGAAGATGGGCGACTTCAGCAACCCGGCCACGCAATTGGGGCAGAGCCCTTTGCGTTCGCCCAGCGTTTTCAACTTCTTCCGGCCGGGCTATGTGCCGCCCTCTACCGCGCTCAGCGCGAGCCAGACGCCTGCACCTGAATTCCAGTTGGTCAACGAGAGCAGTGTGGGTGGCTACCTCAACTTCATGCAAGGCGTCATACGCAATGGCCTCTACGTCAATGGCCCCGACGTGCCGCAAAACGCCAGCAACGCCAGCAACGGTTATGACATCACTGCCGCTTATACGAACGAGTTGGCGATCGTGCTGGACGCCGCCGGCCTGGTCAAACGCCTGAGCCTGCTGTTGTGCGCAGGACAACTGTCCGCTGTTACCCAGACGTTGATCGTGACGGCACTCAATGCCACGCCACTGACCGCCACCAGCACCGATAGCGCCAAGCGAGACCGCGTAGCGGCTGCCGTATTGCTGGTGATGGCCTCCAGCGAATACCTGATCCAAAAATAGGAGGCGCCATGCACCTGCTTGACTCTGACCAACAAAGCCGCCGCGCGTTTTTGCGCCGTAGCGCGCAGCTCGCCGTGACGGGCACGGCGCTGCCTTTCGCCCTCAACCTGGCGGCCATGGGCGAGGCCGCTGCATTTGATGCAACCGACTACAAGGCGCTGGTCTGCGTGTTTTTCTATGGTGGCAACGATTACGCCAACACTGTGGTCACTTATGACGACCCCAGCTACAACCAGTACAGCACCATACGCGGCGGTGGCTTTGGTCAGAGTGCCGGGGGCATCGCGCTGGCAAAGTCGGCGCTGGCTGGCACCTTGCTCAACCCCACGTCACCGTTGCCCGGTGGTCGCCAGTACGCATTGCACCCGGCGATGACCGGTATGGCCAATTTGTTCAACAGCGGCAAAGCCGCTGTGCAGCTCAATGTAGGCCCTCTGGTGGCACCCTTGACCAAGGCGCAATACATGGGCTCCGACCGCGCCAACTTTCCCCTCCCTCCCAAGCTTTTTTCGCACAACGACCAACAGTCCATCTGGCAATCGTCGTCGCCCGAAGGATCCACGGTGGGCTGGGGTGGCAAGGTTGGCGACCTTGCGTTATCGAGCAATGGCACTTCGCTGTTCACCTGTATCAACGTCACCGGCAACGCCGTATTTTTATCCGGCGATAGCGCGTTGTCGTATCAGGTCAGCACCAACGGCGCGGTGGCCATCAATGCCGTCAAGAACAACGTCTATGGGTCCAGCGCCGTCAAGACCGCTCTGGCGGGTCTGGTGCAACAACCGCGTGCCCACACGCTGGAGAACGAATACAACCGGGTCACGACCCGCGCGATCGGTGCAGAAGCGCAAGTCTCATCCAGTTTGGCCGCGTCTACGGTGTCCACGGTGTTCCCCAACGGCAATTCGTTGGCCGACCAGCTCAAGCTGGTGGCCCGCCTGATTGGCGCACGCAATAGCTTGGGGGCCAAGCGCCAGGTCTTCCTGGTGTCCATTGGCGGCTTCGACCTGCATGACAACCTGATCGCCCAACACCCCACGTTGCTGGGCAAGGTCAGCGATGCCATGAATGCGTTTTATAACGCCACGCTGGAACTGGGTGTGGCCAACAAGGTCACCGCTTTCACGGCTTCGGATTTCGGTCGGACCCTGACCTCGAACGGCGACGGCTCGGACCACGGGTGGGGTAGCCACCATTTCATGGTGGGGGGAGCTGTCAAAGGTGCTGCGTTCTACGGCACGGCGCCGCCTGTCAGCGTGGGCAGCACGGCTGCCGCGCAAGACCAGTGGCATGTTGGCCAGGGCCGCCTGTTGCCCAGCACATCTGTAGACCAGTACGCGGCTACGTTGGCGAGCTGGTTTGGCGTGGCCGATAGTGAGCTGTCGAGCATCTTGCCCAACCTGCGGAGATTTGGCACGGCGGCAGGGCGGCCTGACTACCCGACCAATATGGGTTTCATGGCTTGAAGGTACTTGCCCGGTGGTGGTGGCCATAATAGGCCCACCCACCCACTCAAGAGCCTGAGACCATGAAACTGTATTACTCCCCTGGGGCTCCCAGCCCGCGCCGTGTGACTATGTTCATGGCCGAGAAAGCCATCACTGGTATCGATTTGGTCACCGTAGACCTCAACGCCCAAGAGCACAAAGGCGAGGTCTACCGCAGCAAGAGCCCCATGGCAAAGGTGCCCGCGCTGGAGCTGGACGACGGCCGCGTGCTGACCGAGACGCGCGCCATTTGCACCTACCTTGAGGGCCTGTACCCCGAGCCCAATCTGATGGGTGTCGATGCCCAAGAGCGCGCTTTCATCGAAATGGCAGACCGCCGTGCCGAGCTGTACTTGCTGGCCGGTATTGCCAACACTGTGCGCCATACCCACCCCGGTCTGGCACCCCTGGAGCAGCCGCAGTTTCCCGAATTTGGCCACTCACAGGCGCAAAAGGTGCGAGAGGTTGCTGCGTGGTTCGACCATGTGTTGGAGCGTCAGCCGTGGGTAGCGGGCGAGCGATTCACCATTGCCGACATTACCGCCTTTTGCGCCATCGAATTTGCCCGACTGATGAAATTTCATGCTGGCCGCGAGGGCATGCCCGCGCTGCAGGCCTGGCGTGACCGGGTGGCAGAACGCCCCAGCGCCGCTGCCAAGTAAGTCCGAACGGGCCGCATGGGCCTCAAGAAATCAGCTGATGGTTGCCGTTGCCACCGCCCTACCCATGCTGCGGAGCTTCCAGCGGCAAGCGCAAAATAAAGCAGCTGCCACTGCCCGGCGTGCTTTCTACTTCCAGCTCACCGCCAAACAGCGAGGTGATGATGTTGAAGCTGATGGACATGCCCAGGCCACTGCCGCCCTGACCCAGCTTGGTCGTAAAAAACGGGTCAAAAATCCGCTTCAAATTCGCAGCGGCGATGCCCACGCCATCGTCGCTGAAGCGTATTTCAACTTGTGTGTTGCGCACAAGCTCGGCCTTCAATTGCATGGTGCCGCCCCGGCGTGTACCAAAGGCATGCAGCACGGCGTTGTTGATCAGGTTGGTCAAGACCTGGCCGTAGGGGCCAGGGTATCCGTCCAGCACGATGCCGGCGGGTATGTCCATCAACAAGCGGTGGCCTGCCACCTGTATGCTGCGCTGAAGCGTCGCCACCACCTCCTGGCTGGTGCGCAGCAAATCAAAACTGCGCCGCTGTTCGGTCGCGCGGTCTACCGCCACTTGCTTGAAGCTTTGCACCAGTTCGCCGGCCGAGCGCAAACCACGGATCACCAACTCAAGGCCTTCGTTGCAGGATGTGATGAAGTGTGCCAAGGTGCTGCGGCGCATGCTGCCACTAGCCGCCGCCGCCTCCAGCGCCCTGGCGTTTTCCTGCAGCGTAGTGGCGGTCAGCAGGCTATTGCCAATGGGCGTGTTGAGCTCATGGGCCACACCGGCGACGAGCGATCCCAGAGCCGCCAATTTTTCATGGGCCACCAGTTGGTCTTTGGCATCGCGCAAATGGGTGTAAGCCATGGCATTGGCCAGCCCGATGGCAGTGTAGGCACACAGTGTCCGAAAAATCAGCCGTTCGTTCTCGGCATAGGCATGGACGCGTGTGGATTGGATCGTCATGACCCCCATCACCCGGTCGGCAATGGTCAGCGGTGCAAACAACGCGCTCAGCGTGACCAAAGTGTCGGGCACGTAATTGGGCAACTGGGCGGGGTTGCTGAAGTCGATCAGCAGCTCTTGGCGCTCCCGCGCGCAACGCACGCAAAACGACTGCGTGTCATCCATGCGCCGGTGGTCAGCTGGCAGGCGCTGGCCTTCTTCGACGTCATAAACCGAGGTCAGGCCCAGGCCATCCGGGTCCATCAGGTAGATGGAGAAGCTCGACGCATCCAGCAGGCCATGCATATGCCGTTCTATGACCCCAAAGACATTCTCCTTGTCGAGTTGCGATGTAATTTCCTGGCCGATGGCGCCCAGCAGTTTCAGCGTGTCGCTGCTTTGCTGCAACAACGTGGCACGCCGCGTCTCTGACTCGGCCTGGCGGCGGTGGAATTCGCTTTCGGCGCGGGCCCTTTCGGTGTCCATGCGCACCTGCATGGCCGTTGCCCGGTTGGATGCCTCCTGGTTCAGTACGCGTTCACGGGCTTCGCCGGCCAACACCGCGTGTTGGTAGGCCTTCGCATGCAAACCCGCTTGCGCATACTCTTGCGCAAGGGCCAACAGCAGGTCGCTGGGGATCCAATAGCCGTCTACCTTGCGCGCGGTGGCCAAGGCCAGCTCCAGGCACTCCATCGCAGCCGCGCGGTTGCCGCGAAACGCATGGATGCGGGCCAGCAGCCGTTGGGCACTGACTTCCAGGATGGCTGCACCCTGGTGTTGGGCCGTCTGCAGGGCTGCGGCTACTGCATGCTCGGCTTGCACATCCTCTCCCAATTGCAGTAACGCGTTGGCCACACCGGTCTGTGCTTCAATCAACTGGTCGGTCTGGCTGAGTTGCCGTGCGCGTTCGGTCTGTTGGCGAAAAAATGCCAGCGCACCGTTGAAATCCCCGCGCCTTTGGGCCAATTCACCCATCGAAGTCAACACCGACCCGTAGTTGCGCGAATTGCGCAAGGGCGCGTAGACCTGCATGGCCTCGTCGAGCATGGACTGCGCCGAATCCAGCCGACCCATGGCACCCAAGATTTCAGCCATCTGGCGCAGGCAGGGCCCCAGCGCTACTGCCCATCCCGTGGTGCGCGCCAAATCAAGGCCACGCTGCAGCCATTCGAGCGCGGCGTCGTGGTCGTTGAGCGCTTCATAGGTGCTTCCGGCGTTGACGGCCACCACCACGGCGACCAGCAGTTGACCGGATTGCCTGGCGGCTTCAAAGGCCTTATCAAACTGCGCCACGGCGCGGGCAAAGTTGCCCGAGTTGTAATCGCGCGTGGCAAAGTAGGCGTAAATGCTTGCCGACACGCCTGGGTGTAGGCCTGACACATCATCTGCAAACCGCTCACCCCACACGAGGTTGCTTTGGCGCACATCGCGCAGTACGGAATAGCGCGCCCGATTGGCTTCGAAATAGTCCACCCGTTGCGTGTCGCAGACGGTGGTCGCCCATTCTGCGGCGGCCACCAGGCAGTGGTCGCGTTGCAGAAGATCGCCGGTGCCAGAGTACACCGAAGCCATGACGCCGTGTGCATCGGCGCAACCCACTGCGTCGTCGCAGGCTGTAAAGACTGTCAGCGCGCTGCGTGCTGAGGTTGTCGCCGGTTCAAAATCCGACGACAGCCAATGCGTTTCGGCATCCACCAGATCCAAGCGCGCCTGTAATTGACGGATGATTTGGATGGGCAGCGTGCCCGATAGCCGTGCCAATGCGTCTCTGGCCTGGACCGCGAATGCGCAGGCCCGGCCATTGTCTTGTTGTCGCAGATACCAGGCCAGCGTTACCTGTATTTGCAGCGCATCACCGGGCGCGCGCGCGCTGTCCAGCTCCCTTGCCAGGCGGTCGACTTCGACATTGCGCTCGAACAAAAGCATGGAAGGATGGCTGTTTGATTCCAAGGGACAGTCGCATGGTAATGCGCTACAACAGCCTTTGCAAATAGCGCCCGGTATGGCTTGCCGGGTTGGCCGCAATAGCTTCCGGTGTGCCCATCCCCAGCACGGTACCGCCGCCTGAGCCCCCTTCTGGCCCCATGTCGATCAGCCAATCGGCAGTCTTGATGACGTCCAGGTTGTGTTCTATTACGACGATGGTGTTGCCTGCGTCGCGAAGCTGGTGCAGCACCTTCAGCAACAGGTCGATGTCGGCAAAGTGCAGGCCGGTGGTGGGTTCGTCCAGTATGTAGAGCGTGCGCCCGGTGTCACGCTTGCTGAGTTCTAGCGCCAGCTTGACACGCTGGGCCTCACCGCCCGACAGCGTGGTTGCGGCCTGGCCTAGCTTGATGTAGCTCAGACCCACGTCCAGCAACGTTTGCAGCTTGCGCGATATCGTTGGCACGGCCTGCAAAAACGCATATGCGGCCTCGACCGTCAGGTCCAGGATCTGCGCAATGTTCTTGCCTTTGTACAACACCTCAAGCGTCTCGCGGTTGTAGCGCATGCCCGCGCAGACGTCACACGGCACATACACATCGGGCAAGAAATGCATTTCAACCTTGACCATGCCGTCGCCCTGGCAGGCTTCGCAACGACCTCCGGCCACGTTAAAGCTGAAGCGCCCGGGGCCGTAACCGCGCTCGCGCGACGTATTCACTTCTGCCATCAGTTCGCGTATCGGTGTGAACAGTCCGGTGTAGGTGGCGGGGTTACTGCGCGGTGTGCGGCCGATGGGCGATTGGTCTACGTTGATAACCTTGTCGAAGTGTTCAATGCCTTCGATGGCCGTGTGCGGTGCAGGTTCGTCATGGGCGCGGTAGATGGTGCGGGCCACGGCGGCATACAACGTGTCATTGACCAGCGTGGATTTGCCCGAACCCGACACACCGGTCACGCAGGTGAACAATCCCACGGGGAAATCGACCGTCACATTTTTCAGGTTGTGGCCCGTGGCGCCCACCACGCGCAACCGTTGCAGATTGCCCTGAGTGGCCAAGTGCTGTGCCTCGCGCTCGGCGCGCCGCACTGCGGCCGGGCTGGGCACGTAGCGCTGCCCCTTGTCGGCGGGTTTGTAGGGCTGCGCGATGACGGTGGGTAGCCATGGCGTGCGACGATTGGGCACGGCAATCTTCAACGTTTGCGCCAGATACTGGCCGGTCAGCGATTCGGTGTTGGACTGGATGGCGTCAAAGTCTCCTTGCGCAATAACGCGACCGCCGTGCACACCAGCGCCCAGGCCCATGTCGATGATGTGGTCGGCGGCGCGCATCATGTCCTCGTCGTGCTCCACCACCAGCACGCTGTTGCCGATGTCGCGCAGGTGTTTTAGCGTTTCTATCAGCCGGTCGTTATCGCGCTGGTGCAGGCCGATGCTGGGCTCGTCCAGCACATACATCACGCCGGTCAGGCCCGAGCCGATTTGCGATGCCAGGCGTATCCGTTGCGATTCACCACCGCTCAGGGTTTCGGCGCTGCGGTCCAGGCTCAAATAGTTCAGGCCCACATCATTCAGAAACTTCAGGCGCAGGCCGATCTCGCGCACCACCTTGGCGGCGATGTCGCCCTTGGCGCCGTGCATGGTTAGTGTCTGGAAATAGGCAAAACTTTCGCGCAGCGTGGAACGGCTGATTTCAAAAATCGCGCGGGCCTGGCCGCCTTCACCGATCTTGACGTGGCGAACCTCCAGGCACAAACGCAAACCGGC
>JANXVI010000046.1 GCA_025351745.1 Rhodoferax sp. | reverse complement strand
GAAGTCGACCCCAGCCTGCTGCAATGACGCGGCATCGCGGTCGTGCACGCGGCGTATCGCAGCGCCCAGCACGCGCGCGGCGTCAAACATGCTCTTGGCGTTCCAGATCGTGATGCCTTCATCTCCGTCGTTGTCCTTGAGACGCTCTACTTGCAGGATCTCGCGCACCGACTGCGAGATGCTCAGGTTGCCGGCCGACAGCAGCACCATAAAACGGTCGCCCGGCTTTTCGTAGACGATCATTTTGCGAAAGGTGCTGATCTGGTCCAGCCCCGCGTTGGTGCGGGAGTCAGAGAGGAACACCAAACCGGCGTTGAGTTTGATGGCTACGCAGTAGGTCATGGGATGGTCTGTGTCGCTTAGGGGAAATAATTAGAGTGTATCGAGCGAGCCCGCGTTGTCCATAAACCTGTTACCTTTGCTGCATTGCGCGAAGGTTGAACATGGGTTTGGAGATGAGACTTGTGAGCAGCACCTTCAACAACGTGTCGTCCATCCCCCCTCAGAAAGCAAGTATGAAGAATCTCAAGATATCCGTTCGCCTGTATATGCTGATTGCGGCAATGTCCGCGATCATGCTGGTCTTGGGACTGTATGGACTGCGCGGGCTGGACCAAACCAATGCTGGGCTGAAAACCGTTTACGAAGACCGCACGGTACCTATGGGCATGCTGGCCGATGTGCAGGCGCTACTGCTGGAAAATCGGCTCGCGTTGATGAGCGTAGTGGCCAATGCAACGCCAGAGGAGCTGCAGCGTGACCTAGACGAAATTGAGAAAAATAAGGGAGAAATCGATCGACTGTGGAAAGCCTACTCGGCAACCAAGGCGACTCTTGAGGAAGAAAAAGTGGCCAAACAAATGGCGCTTGACCTTGCGAAGTTTCGAACGGAAGGCCTTGGCGCCACCGCCGCCGCTCTGAAGGCTGGAAACTATGACGAAGCCAAGAAACTTACTTTCGAGAAAGTTCGCCCGCTGTATGAACCCGTGCGCAAGGGAATTACTTCTCTCAACGACATCCAGCTAGCGGAGGCCAAGCTGGAGTACGAGGCGGCGCAATCTCGCTACAGAACGGCGCGCATGGTGTCTTGGGCTCTGATTCTTGGCGGCGTCGCTTTCGCCGTATTGTTTGGCTGGGTTCTGATACAGGGAATCTCGCGTGATCTGGCACAGGCCATGCAAGCCACCAACGCGGTGGAGCGGGGTGATCTGACCTTCCCCATACGTGCTGACAGCACAGACGAAATTGGCCAACTTCTGCACTCCTTGCTGGGCATGCAGGCCGGGCTGGTCAAGGTGGTCACGAATGTGCGCAGTGGCTCTGAAGGTGTGGCTACTGCCAGCGCAGAAATTGCACAGGGCAATAACGATCTATCAGCGCGCACGGAGCAACAGGCCAGTGCCTTGGAGGAAACTGCGGCGTCCATGGAGGAACTGTCCGCCACGGTCAAGCAGAACGCAGATTCTGCGCGACAGGCCAACCAATTGGCCATGAATGCATCTACCGTTGCCGTGCGCGGTGGCGAAGTCGTGGGCAAAGTGGTGGAGACCATGAAGGGCATCAACGACGCCAGCCGCAAGATCAGCGACATCATCAGTGTGATTGACGGTATTGCCTTTCAGACCAATATTTTGGCGCTGAATGCGGCGGTGGAGGCGGCCCGTGCGGGCGAGCAGGGCCGTGGCTTTGCCGTGGTGGCATCCGAGGTCCGCAGTCTGGCGGGCCGCTCTGCTGAGGCGGCCAAAGAGATCAAGATGCTGATCAACACCAGTGTCGAGCGGGTAGAGCAGGGCACCGCGCTGGTGGACCAGGCTGGCACCACCATGACCGAAGTGGTCAGCTCCATCCGGCGTGTGACGGACTTGATGGGCGAAATCAGCGCCGCTAGCAATGAGCAAGCGGCCGGGGTGTCGCAAGTGGGCGAGGCGGTAGTTCAGATGGACCAGGTCACCCAGCAAAATGCCGCTCTGGTTGAACAGATGGCCGCCGCCGCCAGTAGCCTGCAGAACCAGGCGTCAGACCTGGTTCAGGTGGTTGCAGTGTTCAAACTCGGTGCTGCAGAGTATGCGGGCTCTGTTACAGCGCGTCGCGCGCCCGTGTCGTCAAAGGCGCCACCAAAGGCGGGGTATGGTCAATCGAGGGCCATAAAACCCGCCCAACGCGCTATCCCCAAGCCCACGGGGGGCAATGCCAAACCACTGAGCATTGCGCAGAACAAAACCGCAGACAAGGGTAAGGACGACTGGGAATCGTTTTAATCAATTGCCATTGCCCGCGACAGCCAACGCCTTCAACTGGTACAGCGCCTCCAGTGCCTCCCGCGGGCTGAGTGCATCCGGGTTTATGGCTGCAAGCCTCATATCCAGTGCAGACGCAGCTATGGTTTCAATAGCTGTTGGTGCAGCAAATAAATCCACTTGCGCCTGGGATTCGGTAGCCTGCAACTCCAGCGCATCCAGCGTACGACGCGCCTGGTTGAGCACGGCTGCGGGCATGCCGGCGAGGCGGGCGACCTGGATGCCGTAGCTCTTGCTGGCTGGGCCGCTCTGGATCTCGTGCAGGAACACGATGTCGCGGCCCGACTCGGTCGCGCTCACATGCACGTTGAGCGCGCTGTGGTGCGAGGCGGGAAACTCGGTCAGCTCAAAGTAGTGGGTGGCAAACAGCGTGAAAGCTTGCGTCTTGTCGTGCAACTGCGTTGCGATGGCCGATGCCAGAGCCAGGCCGTCAAAAGTGGACGTGCCGCGCCCGATCTCGTCCATCAGTACCAGTGAATGGGGGCTGGCCGCGTGCAGAATTTGCGCAGCCTCGGTCATCTCCAGCATGAAGGTCGATTGGGCATTGGCCAGGTCATCGGCCGCGCCAATGCGGGTGTGGATGGCGTCGATCGGCCCCAGGCGGCAGGCGCTGGCCGGCACATAGCTGCCGACCGAGGCCAACAACACGATCAAGGCCACCTGGCGCATGTAGGTGGACTTGCCGCCCATGTTCGGGCCAGTGATGATTTGCAGGCGCTGCTTGGGGCCGAGGCGTGTGTCGTTGGCGATGAAGTTGCGGCTACCGGAGGGGCCTACGGCTCCGCTCAGTTCGGCCAGCCGCGCCTGCACGACCGGGTGGCGGCCTTGGGTGATGTCGATGCAAGGTTCCACCACGAACTGCGGTGCGCACCAGCCAAGCGTCAATGACCGTTCGGCCAGCGCACACAGTGCGTCCAACGCAGCCAGTGCGCGGGCGGTGCGGGTCAGCATAGGCACGAACGCCTGCAGACGGTCCAGTACCTGCTCAAACAGCCACTTCTCGCGGGCCAGTGCACGCTCCTGGGCGCTCAAGGCCTTGTCCTCAAAGGCCTTCAGCTCGGGCGTGATAAAGCGTTCGGCATTTTTCAGCGTCTGGCGGCGGCGGTAGTCGTCAGGCACCTTGTCGGCCTGGCCTTGGGTGACTTCGATATAAAAGCCGTGCACCTTGTTGAACTGCACCCGCAGGTTAGCGATGCCGGTGCGCGCGCGTTCACGCCCCTCAAGGTCCAGCAGAAAGTCGTCGCAATTGGTCTGAATTGCGCGCAATTCGTCCAGCTCAGCGTCAAAGCCGGTAGCGATAACGCCACCGTCGCGCACCAGCGCCGCGGGCTCGGCCGCAATGGCCCGCAACAACAGCGCAGCGCAGTCCGGCGGAGGCAGCAAATCCTGCGCAATGCCCGCCAGCAAACCCTCAGGAAGGCTATTGGGCTGCGGACTCTGCGCAGGTAAAGAAGGAGCCCGCAAGGCGGGCGGGTGACACGGAGCAGAGTCCGTAGCCCAATAGCCTTCAAGCCCTCGCAAACATTGCGCAAGTAGCTCTGTTTTTTGTAGCGTAACGACCAAAGCGACCAGTTCCCGCGGACGCACCTGCCGCAACGCCGTGCGGGCCGTGATGCGCTCCACATCCGCGCTGCCCTTGAGCTGCAGGCGCAGACCCTGCCACAGCGCCATCGATGACGACTGCACCGTGCCACTGCGCAGCGTGGCAATGGCGTCCAGCCTCGCTTGAGCCTGCGCACGCTCGCGCCGGGGCGTCAGCAGCCAGCTCTTGAGCATTCGGCTGCCCATGCCGGTCATACAGGTGTCCAACAGCGAAAACACGGTCGGAGACTCTTCGCCCCTCAGGGTCTGCACCAGCTCCAGATTGCGCCGCGTGGTCGGTGGCAGGTCGATCAGTTCGCCATCGCGCTGCACTTGCACGGCGCTGATGTGGGTCAGCGCGCGGCCCTGGGTGTGCTCGGCATAGCCCAAGAGCGCGGCGCAGGCGGCGTGCGCCAGCGGCAGGTCTTGCGCGTTCCAACTGGCCAGGCTGGCGGCCTGCAGCGCGTCCAGCAGCTTGCGCTGGCCCAAGGCGGCGTCAAACTGCCATTCGGGCCGGGCCGTGGTGTACAGCGCACCGGCACCGCCACCGGTGTTCATGCGCAGGCGCTTGAGCCGGTCTTCAAAAGCCTGCGTCGCTCCGGCGCTGTAGGCCAGCTCGCTGGGGCTGACGCGCGCAATCCACTCAGGCACGGCATCCGGCGCGCACTCGGCCAGGTGCACCACGCCCTGAGTGACGCTGAGCCAGGCCAGGCCGCAGCGGTTGCGCGGGCCCTGGTGCACCGCCATCAGCACGGACTCAGATTTTTCGCTGAGCAACTCGGCATCCACCAACGTGCCAGGGGTCACCACACGTACCACCTTGCGTTCGACCGGCCCCTTGCCAGTGACCTCGCCCACCTGTTCGCAGATGGCAACCGATTCACCGTGGCGTATCAGCTTCGCCAGATAGCCTTCCATCGCGTGGAAGGGCACACCGGCCATCACCACGGGCTCGCCAGCAGACTGGCCGCGCTGCGTCAGCGTGATGTCCAGCAGGCGGGCGGCCTTCTCGGCATCGGCGTAAAACATCTCATAGAAATCACCCATGCGGTAGAAGAGCAGGGTGTTGGGGTGCGCAGCCTTGAGACCAAGGTACTGCTGCATCATGGGGGTGTGTTGCTTGTCGGCGTCGCTCATCGCGGGGAGTCTATCAACATCGGCCCTTTGCTGAGGCGCGGGCCTAGGACTATCACTGTGTCGTTCTGCAGCAATCGGTGCTACGCTTGTGTTTACCAACTGCCGCTGTGCGCCGCGGTGTCGCCATTTACAGCAGGAGCACATCTTGAAACCCAAACTTCTCATTGTTGACGACAGCAACGTCTCCCGCCTGATGATCCGTGGACGGGTGGCCGCCTTGCAACCCGATTGGGAGGTGATAGAAGCCGCAAGCGGCGACGAAGCGGTGGCACTGGTGCCGAGTGCAAAGCCCGACTTCATCACGATGGACGTCAACATGCCGGGCATCACCGGGTTCGAGGCGGTCGAAAAAATCCGGCAGACGGACCAGCGTGTCAAGATCGTCATCCTCACCGCCAATATCCAGAGCAGCAGCCGTGACAAAGCCGAGCATTTACACGCTAAGTTTGTGCAAAAACCGGTCACGCAGGCGTCCATGCAGCAAGCCATAGACTATTTTTTGGCCGCACCATGAAGCTCAACGCGCTGCAACTGGACGCGCTGGCTGAAATATTCAACCACGGCGTAGGGCAGGCTGCACTGGCTTTGAGTGAGTTGGCCGGTGAAGAGGTGCAACTCAGCGCGCCCAGGGTCGAAGAGTTGTCGCGGTTGCAGATTACCGAGCGGCTCAACGGGCAGGGCGCCGACCGCATTTGCGCCGTGCGCCAAGGGTTCTCTGGCGCCATCAACACCGAGGCCCTGCTGATGTTCCCGGTGGACCAGAGCCTTCAACTGGTGCAACTGATGGTGGGCGATGACTTTCCGCTGGCGCAATTGAGCGAGATGGAACAAGAGTCGCTGGCCGAAATCGGCAATATCTTGCTCAATTCTGTGGTGTCCAGCGTGGCCGACATGCTGGATATTGAGTTTGAAGGCACGTTGCCCCAGGTCGAATTGGGCCAGGTGGCCGAGGTGCTGCACGCCAGCGAGAGCCTGGAAGACCTGATCCTGAGCCTGCAGATCAACTTCAAAATTGCGTCACGGCACATCCAGGGTTACCTCGTGTTTCTGCTGGATGTGACGTCCAGCGACACGCTGGAGAAAAAAATCAGCGCCTTTCTCGGATCGTTGCCATGAGTGCTGACCAGCCAAGCGGCGCAGCGGATGCCCGCCTGCCGGTCTGGCTGGACTGGGTGCTGTACAACACCCAGTCGGGACTGGTCCTGCTGGATGCCGACATGCGCATCGTCTTTGCCAACAAATGGTTTTTGCTACGCGCGCGGTTGTCGCCCCAGCAGGTGAATGGTGGCGCGTTGTTGGACGTCTTTCCGGTGCTCAAGGGCAGCCATTTTGAGCGCGCCATGGTCAAGGCTATGCGCTCGGGATTTCCTGCGCTGATGTCGCAGACCTTGCACCCATCGCCGTTCCCTTTGTATGCGCCGGTCGGGCCCCGCGCCAGCGACAACCTGCTGCGCCAGTCGATCCACATTGTCCCTATGGGTCCAGCCGATGTGGCCCTGGCCGGGCAACGCTACACGCTGGTGCAGATCGCCGATGTGTCACCCACGGTGGCCCGCGAGCGCTTGCTCAAGGCCCACGCGGACCAGATGAGCGATCTGGTGCACATCGATGCACTGACAGGCCTTGGCAATCGGCGGTTCTTTGATGAATCCATGGCGGCTGAACTGCGTGCGGCCAGCCGAAGCGGCGCGTCGCTCGGGCTGGTGCTGATGGACATTGACCGTTTCAAGCAATTCAATGACTTGTATGGCCACCCGGCCGGAGACCGCTGTTTGCAGGGCGTGGCCAACGTGCTGAAGGCCGTTTGCCGCAGACCGCGCGACCTGGTGGCGCGCTACGGCGGCGAAGAACTGGCGGTGATACTGCCCGATACCGATCTGGCCGGTGCCGTTCAGGTCGCCAAAGACATTTTGCAAAAACTTCGCGACCTGCACATCCCACACGCCGACAACCGGGGGGAGCCAATGGTGACGCTGAGCGGCGGTGTCTATGCATGCACCCCCAATGCTGAAGAGTCGGTGGAGACGCTGATTCAAAAAGCCGACCTGGCGCTCTACGCCGCCAAGAACGATGGCCGCAACCGGGTTTTTTGCTTTGACGTCGGAACCAATGCGGCAGTGGCAGTCTGACCGAAGGTCTTGAGTGGACACCCTTTACCACGCCATCTTCATGGAGAGCCCGGAGGCGATAGCGCTGTCGCGCGCGCGCGATGCCGTCATCATCGCTGTCAACGACGAATGGGTCCGTTTGACCGGCTACAGCCGGGAGCAAGCAATAGGCCGCACGGCAGTGGAGATTGGCCACTGGCCCGATGATGGTGCGCGGGCGCGGGCGCTACAGCCCTTGCAAACCCATGGACGCGTGCGCGACCTGGACATCACCATGGTGTTGGCCAATGGCGTGCCCCGACTGATTTGCATAAATGCCGTTCTGGTCGATGTACAGAGCGAGTCCTACATCTTGTTTTACCTGCGCGACGTGACAGATGACCGCATGTCACAGGCGGCCGTTCTGGCCGGCGAGCGCGCGCTGGCGCAGACCAACGAAAAGCTCAACCGCCAGGTGACACTGTATGAGATGACCGAATCCTTGGCCAAGGTCGGCCACTGGGTGGTGTACCCGGGGGACACCATGGTGCGCCTGTCTCATGGGTACTGCGCGATTGGTGGGCTGGGTGACGTGCAGGCTGCCCCGATTGGCGAACATTTCAAAGCCGTTGAGGATGCATACAAGCCCCTGGTCAAGCAGGCCATCCGGCAAATGAATGGCGACATTGTTGAATACCGTTGGCGCAGGCCGGACGGCCAGACACTGTGGATGCGGGCACGCTTGAACCGCCAAATAGAGCAAGGCGAAGTGAAGGCCGAATTCGGCGTGGTGCAAGATATTTCGAGTGAACGCGCCGCACTGCAGGCTGCCGCCGACCAGTTGGCCGCTGCCCACGAAAGCGAAGCGCGGTTTCGCAGCCTGACCGAACTGAGCTCAGACTGGTACTGGGAGCAGGACACCGACTACCGTTTTGTACGCGTGGACGGCGACCCGACCAACACACGCGCCCTTTCGAGCGAGAACATCATGGGTCTGACCCGCTGGGACTCGGGCGCGGAAGGTGTCAGCCCGGCGCAATGGTTGGCGCACCGTGCCGAACTGGACGCCCGCAAGTCCTTCAGAGACTTTGAAATGGTGCGCCGCCTTACTGACGGTAGTGCAATATGGGTGTCAATCAGCGGAGCCCCCATATTTGACGACAAAGGTGTTTTCAGCGGATACCGCGGCACCGGGCGCAATATCAGTGCCCGCAAGCAGGCCGAGGCGCAGATCGAGCGGTTGGCCTTCTATGACGCCCTGACGGGTCTGCCCAACCGGCGTCTGTTGATTGATCGGTTAGACCAGGCGGTGGCGTCGAGCGCGCGGCGTGGTTGTTTTGGCGCTTTGTTGTTCATCGACCTGGATAATTTCAAGGTGCTCAATGACACGCGTGGCCACCACATGGGCGACGAACTGCTCAAGCAGGTGGCACTGCGGCTGACCGAATGCGTGCGTGCCATCGACACCGTGGCACGGCTGGGCGGCGACGAGTTCGTGGTCATGCTCGAAGACCTGGGCGCGGCGGAAACCGAAGCCGCCGCCCAGGCCGAAGCAATAGGCAAGAAGATTTTGGTCGTCACCAACAAGCAATTTGTACTGGGCGATCAGGCACACCACAGCTCACCCAGCATTGGCATCACCTTATTTTTCAACCACCAACAAAGCGTGGACGAACTGCTGCAGCGCGCCGATCTGGCCATGTACCAGTCCAAGGCGGCCGGGCGCAACACACTGCGCTTTTTCGACCCGGTGATGCAGGCGGCTGCCAGCGCGCGGGCGGTGCTGGAGATCGACCTGCGCCAGGCCTTGCAGCAGCAGGAATTCAGCTTGCACTACCAGCCGGTCGTGGATGAAAAGGGTTCTACCACAGGCGTGGAGGCGCTGCTGCGGTGGCAACATCCACAGCGCGGCATGGTGTCGCCTGCAGAGTTCATACCCGTAGCAGAACAGGCCGGTTTGATCATCCCGCTTGGGCAGTGGGTGCTGCAGGCGGCCTGCGCGCAATTGGTCGCGTGGAATGGCAGTGTCGCTACCCGCAAGCTCACGATGGCGGTGAATGTGAGTGCGCGCCAGTTTCGCCACCCCGATTTCACCGAGCAACTGCTGGACCTGCTGCGCGTGAGCGGCGCCAACCCCTACCGCTTGAAGCTGGAACTGACGGAGAGCATGCTGCTAAGCGATTTTGACGATGTCATCGTCAAGATGGGGGAGTTGCGGTCGATTGGCGTCAACTTTGCGCTGGACGACTTTGGCACCGGCTACTCTTCGCTGTCGTATTTGAAGCGCTTGCCCCTGGATCAGCTCAAGATCGACCAATCTTTTGTGCGTGATGTGCTGACCGACTCGAACGACGCTGCCATTGCCCGAACGATTTTGAGCCTTGCCAGTAGCCTCGATCTAAGCGTGGTGGCCGAGGGTGTAGAGACCGCCGGGCAACGCGATTTTTTGCTCAAGATCGGGTGCAAGGCTTTCCAGGGCTACTTCTTTGGTCGCCCGGTGACTGTCGACGCGCTGGCATTGCCCAACCCTTGAAGTAGGGCGCCTGCGCTGTGCTGCATGGCCTGTGGCTGCCCCACGGGCGGGCCGCGTTCAGAACGGGGCGTTGTTGTTGTCGGTATGCGGCTCTTGCGGAGCTGCGTCATCCTTGCCACCGTTGGCACCATCTGCAACATGTGCCGTGTCGTCGACCGGTGCGTGGCGGGCCTGGCGCAAGGCGGCCTTTTCACCGGCGCTGGCAAATTTGCTGTACTTGCCCAAGATGCTGATCAACTGTCCGTAGATGCGCGGGTTGCCGGCCAGGCACTCTTGCTGGTCCAGAAAATCGGCTTCACCGGTGAAGTTGCCAACCAGGCCACCGGCCTCGGTCACCAGCAGCGAGCCGGCTGCCACATCCCAGGGTTGCAGGCCGGTCTCAAAAAATCCTTCGGTGTAGCCGGCGGCCACATAGGCCAGATCCAGCGCGGCGGCACCGGGGCGGCGCAGGCCGGCGGTGCGCTTCATCACGTCACCCATCATGGTCAGGTAATTGGCAAAGTTGTCACCGGGGCGGAACGGGAAGCCGGTGGACAACAGCGCGTCCTTCAGATGGATGCGCTTGGAGACGCGCAGGCGCCGGTCGTTCAAAAAGGCGCCACGGCCCTTGGTTGCGGTGAAGAGATCGTTGCGGGTCGGGTCATACACCACAGCCTGCTCGACCTTGCCCTTGACGGCCAGCGCGATGCTGACGCAGTACACGGGCAAGCCGTGGATGAAGTTGGTGGTGCCGTCCAACGGGTCGATGATCCAGACAAACTCAGAGTCTTGGGCGCCATGTTCGCGTCCGGATTCTTCGGCCCAGATGCCGTGGCCGGGGTAGGCCGTCAGTAAAGTTTCTATGATCGCCTGCTCTGCAGCATGGTCCACCTCGGTGACAAAGTCGTTGGCCTTTTTTTGCGAAATGCGAACGGATTCGATGTCCAGCGCGGCGCGGTTGATGAGGGATCCGGCGGCGCGGGCGGCCTTGACGGCCACATTGATCATGGGGTGCAGATTGGGCGACATAAATTGTTTTTGGTTTGCGGGACAGCGCTTTGGCTCTGCCCCCAACTGATTAAGAACCGTTATCCGTCTGGCGATGCAGGCGGCGACAATAGCCATATTTTAACGGCTAGGCCTTGGTCGCGCGCCCTTTAGTGCCGCTATCGCAGTCGGCCACCGTCCTATTTGGCCCCTTTTTCCGCATGCAAACCCGCTTTATCCTGATCAACACCAGCCACGCCGGCAATGTGGGGGCCGCCGCCCGCGCCATGAAAACCATGGGTTTTGACGACCTGGTGCTGGTGGCGCCGCGCTGGGCCAATGTGCTGCGCCGTGAAGAAACCATCCAGCGTGCCAGCGGTGCCCTGGATGTGCTGGACAAGTGCCGCATTGTGGACACGCTGGACCAGGCGTTGGACGGCATGACCCACTTGTGCGCCACGGCGATGACCCCGCGCGACTTCGGGCCGCCCACGGTGGCACCACGCAAACATTTCGCCTCGCTATCAAAAACAGAGCAGCTCGCGCATATTTCACGAGGGCTAGAGGCCGATTTTACCAATGATGGTGCGCCAAGTCCGGCCCCAGAGCCTGTGGCCAGCTCGCAGAAGGGCATTGGCTTCTTGTTTGGCTCAGAGCGCTTTGGCATGCGCAACGAAGACGTCTACCGGTGCCACGCCTGCCTGAGCATTCCTAGCAACCCGAAGTTTGGATCGCTCAATATCGGCGCGGCGCTGCAGGTTGTGGCCTATGAATGGCGCTTGGCTTTGGGCGGGTTTGCTGCAGATGCGGCTCAACCTGCGTCGGCACCCGTTCCGGCCGCCATGGCCGATGCCGCCCAGGTGACCGGCATGCTGACGCACCTGGAGCAATCGCTGATCGCGCTGGGTTTCTTGGACCCTACCGCGCCCAAGAAACTCATGCCCCGCCTGAACCAGCTCTTCAACCGGGCTGGCGTGACGCAAGAAGAAATCCACATCCTGCGGGGCATTTCCAAAGCGATATTGCAGCGGTCGGCGGGCAAAAGCGAATGCAAACCCGACTAGATTTCTACCCACAGCCGCATCGGGGATGGCCTGGGGTCTTAGCGGGTGTGACAACAGGCCTGCATTGCAACAGGTAGACTTCCAAGCATGTTTTCACGTCTACGCTCCGATATCCAGTGCATCCTCGACCGCGATCCCGCTGCGCGCACGACCTGGGAGGTGCTGACGTGTTATCCGGGCTTGCACGCGCTGGTGTTGCATCGCCGCGCGCACTGGTGCTGGACGCATGGGTTCAAATGGCTGGGCCGTTTTATTTCGCATGTGGCCCGCTGGGCCACGGGAATTGAGATCCATCCTGGCGCAATCATTGGTGAGCGCGTCTTCTTCGACCACGCCATGGGTGTGGTGGTGGGCGAGACCGCCGAGATTGGCGACGGCTGCACCATTTACCAGGGCGTGACATTGGGGGGCACGTCTCTGTACAAGGGCGCCAAACGCCACCCCACGCTGGGCAAGGATGTGGTGGTCAGCGCGGGGGCGAAGGTGTTGGGTGGATTTTTGGTGGGCGACGGCGCCAAAATTGGCAGCAATGCGGTGGTCATCAAACCTGTGCCCCCGGGTGCCACGGCAGTGGGTATACCGGCCCGCATCATTCCCAGCAAGACGGGCGAGAGCGCCGATGTCACCCATACCGAGCCCAAGTTCAGCGCCTATGGCATAACGCAGGAGGATGATCCGGTTAGCCAGGCGCTGCGGGGTTTGATCGATTCGGCCTCTGGGCAAGAGCACCAGATTGCGCTGCTGTGGAAGGCGATTGAGACCTTGTCTGCCAGCCGACGCGATAGCACAGATTGCCCGCCAGATTGTGTGCCGGGAGATGCAGCCCGTAAGGAATGTTTTGAGGCGGAGCGGCTGAACCAGTTGGTGGGAAAGTAGAGTTATTTGCTATATTTTCGATAGCAATCCCCGAATAAAGCACGGGGGCTACAGCCTGATGTAGCCGTATATCTCTCCACGGTCTGGTTTTGCGGGCATCTCTTTCGTCTGCGCCTTTGCGTTCGCCCGCACAAGGGTTGGGGTGCATGCCGCCGTTCGTGTCCCCCCGCCCTTCGGGCTCCTCCTTTACCTCACTTCGGCACGCACCCCAGCCCTTGCGCTGGATGTTGCGTTCTCTCGAGCGATGGCTCACCAAACCCCTGGCATCTGAAGACACGCAGCCGACAAAGGGAGTTTATTTCCCCGGCCGCACCGCGCTCTTAGGCCTAAAGGCTTTGCACACCGAATCGACGGTTTCCAGATAAGGCCCACCAACTAGGTCAATGCAATACGGCACGGCAGCAAAAATACCGTTGACCACTTGCTGTCCCTCAGCGTCCTTCAACCCCTCCAGCGTCTCGGCAATCGCTTTGGGTTGACCCGGCAAGTTGATGATCAGACTTTTGTCACGGATCACCGCCACCTGGCGCGACAAAATGGCCGTTGGCACAAACTTCAGGCCGATCTGGCGCATCTGTTCGCCAAACCCCGGCATCTCCTTGTGCGCCACGGCCAGTGTGGCCTCGGGCGTCACATCGCGCAGCGCAGGCCCGGTGCCGCCGGTGGTCAGCACCAGGTTGCAACCGGCGTCGACCAGTTCAATCAGCGTCGCGCTGATGGTGGCTTGCTCATCGGGGATCAGGCGTGCGTCAAAGTGCAGCGGGTTTTGCAGTGCACGCGTCAGCCAGTCCTTCAGCGCTGGCAGGCCCTTGTCTTCGTAGACGCCGGTGGAGGCGCGGTCGCTGATGGACACAATGCCGATCTTGACGGCGTCAAGGGCAGCTGCATCCACGCTGGGGCTGGTTTCGCTCACGCATCGGCTCCGGGGTTGTTGGGGAAATCGTCTTCAGGGCCGATCGGGTCGGGCACATCGCTGCCATGCAGCAGGTGCTCGCGCACGATCTGGAAAATGTCGCGGTAGGCCCGGCCATGGCGCACGGCGGCACCCGGCTTCTCGGGCTTGGCGTCTTTTCGGGCCTGGCGAACCAGTGCGCGCAGTTGCTGAATGTCGGTTGCGGGGCTGATGTTGATCCACTGGCCAACCGCATCGTCGTCGGCCACCAGGCGGTCGCGCCATTGTTCTGCGGCGTGCAGTGCGAGGGTTTGCTGGGCGGATGGCGTGTGCTGTTCGACCAACGCCACGCGGATGGCATCCAGCGTGGCAGGCTCCAGCTGTCGCATCCGCTTGCCAACGAACTGCATCAGGCGGCGCCGACCTTCAAAATTGGTGATGCGCTTGTATTCCGCAATGGCCTCGAGCAGCTTGTCCGGAAGTTGCAGGCGATCCAGCAGTGCCGCACGCAGCGTCAAAAGGTCCTCACCCAGCTTTTGAAGCTCGGTGCTTTCGCGTTTGAGGTCGGTGCGGCTTTTGTCGTCGGTTCCCTTGAGCTCGCGCTTGAGTTCCAGGTCCAGTTCACTGCCTTCCGCCACAAATTTGCCTTTGACGAAATAGCCTTTTTTTAGTTTGCTCATATAGCCAAGTATCATAGCCTCCGCTATGAAGACCCCCCACCCATCCCCCAAGTCCGCGCCGGCAGGCGCTCCGTCCACGACCAAACCGGCCGACAGCGGCTTTGCTTTTAGCCGGTCATTTTTTGAATCGCTGGTGGACAAGGCCTTGTCCCATGCCAAGAAGCTGGGCGCGACCGATGCCGGTGCAGAGGTGTCTGAAGGCTGTGGCCTGAGCGTCTCCGTGCGCAATGGCGAACTGGAAAACGTGGAGCGCAACCGCGACAAGTCACTGGGCGTCACGGTGTACGTGGGCCAGCGCCGTGGCAATGCCAGCACATCAGATTTTTCCGACGAAGCCATCGCGCAAACCGTGGGTGCCGCCTATGACATTGCACGCTTTACCGCCGAAGACCCGTTTGCCAGCCTGCCAGACGTCAAAGACATTGCACCAGTGGCCGATCGCGGACGCAACCTGGACCTGTTTTTTCCCTGGGCCTTGACCAGCGAAGAAGCCATGCTCCTGGCGCTGGAGTGCGAGGCCGCCGCACTGGCCACCAGCAAGAAGATCACCAACAGCGAAGGCGCCGCCGTGTCGGCCCAGCAATCCCACTTTTTCAGCGCCCACACGCATGGCTTTCGCGGTGGGTACGCCAGCTCGCGCCATTCGATGTCGGTATCGCCGATTGCCGGCAAGGGCAAGGACATGCAACGCGACAGCTGGTACAGCTCGATGCGCCACCCGGATGCATTGGCATCACCCCGGGCCATAGGACGTTATGCGGCCGAGCGAGCGCTGAGCCGCCTGAAGGCGCGCAAGATCAACACGCTGGAGTGCCCCGTGTTGTTTGAATCGCCACTGGCGGCCGGGCTGGTAGGGGGCCTGGTGCATGCATTGAGCGGTGGGGCTATGTACCGCAAAAGCACGTTCCTGCTGAACACCCTGGACAAGATCGTGTTGCCCAAGCACATCGACATGCAGGAAGACCCCTTTGTGCTGCGCGGCAAGGGTAGCTCGCCGTTTGATGACGAGGGAGTCAGTGTGCGACCGCGCCAGGTGATTGAAGGCGGGCGGGTGAAAGGTTACTTCTTGAGCAGCTACTCGGCACGCAAACTGGGCATGCGGACCACCGGCAATTCGGGTGGTTCGCATAATTTGACGTTCACTTCTCGTTTGACGCGCCCTGCGGATGATCTGGATGCCATGTTGCAAAAGCTGGGGACCGGTTTGTTTGTCACGGAGCTGATGGGGCAAGGGACGAA
>JANXVI010000025.1 GCA_025351745.1 Rhodoferax sp. | reverse complement strand
CAACGCCTCGGACTTTGCACCGTACTCGCAGCCCCCATCGTGTTGTACTGTGGCTGGCGTGCCCAACTGGCGTGGTTGGTCGGCTTGTTGCTGGCCTACACCGGTATACAGACTTGGGTGAGCGTGCCCGATGCAGCCGGTGTGTGGCATACCGGATCGTGGATGCCGGGAGAAGACGTTGGCGCCTGGGTGGATCGCACGCTGATGGACGGCCATTTGTGGCGCACCAGCAAGACCTGGGATCCTGAGGGCCTGCTGTCCACGGTACCCGCAGTGGCCAGTCAATTGGGGGGCGTGTTGGTCGGGCATTGGCTGGTGAGTCAGCGAACGGCCATCGAAAAAACGGTGTGGCTACAGGTGGTCGGCCTGAGCCTGCTGTGGTTTGGGCAGGTGCTGGGTGCCTGGAGCATGCCCATCAACAAAAGCCTGTGGAGCCCGGCTTATGTGTTCTTTATGGCCGGCTGGGCCTGCTTGGTGCTGGGTGTTTTCTACTGGCTGTTGGATGCCATGCCTGACCCCGCAGGCCGCGCGGTAGCCGCACGCTGGGCCAAGCCGTTGGTGATTTTTGGCATGAATGCCCTCTTTCTGTTTGCCCTGTCTGGCCTCGTCGCCAAGCTGCTGGGCTTCATCCACAGTGCCCCACAGCAAACACTCAAAGCCTGGCTGTATGCGCCCATTCGATCCTTGGGCCTGGCACCGGTGAACGCGTCGCTGCTGTTCGCATTGCTGTTCACAGCTTGTCATTTTTTTATCGCCTGGGCCATGTGGCGCAAGGGCTGGTTTGTCAAGGTATAGCGCGATGCAAGCATGGAGCAGACGGCGGATTCTGGGGGCCAGTGGCGCGGCCACGCTGATCGCCGCAGGCCTGGAAGGCTGTGGCGGCCTGGTCAAGGGCCTGGGCATGGCGTCACACCGCCTGGCCCCTGAGCTGGACGCGCAAGCCCCAGCGGCACCGCGCGAGTTCCGCGCCGCCTGGGTTGCCACCGTGGCCAACATCGACTGGCCCAGCCGCAAAGGGCTGAGCACGGCCCAGCAACAGGCCGAGATGCACACCATCCTGGACCAGGCCGTGTCACTCAAGCTCAACGCCCTGATCCTGCAGGTCCGCACCAGTGCCGATGCGCTCTATGCATCTGCACTGGAGCCCTGGAGCGAATACCTGTCGGGCAAACAGGGCAAGGCCCCCGAACCGTTTTACGACCCGCTGGCGCTGTGGATCGAGCAGGCCCATGCGCGCGGGCTGGAACTGCATGCCTGGTTCAACCCGTTCCGTGCGCGGCAAAGCCAAGCCAGGTCGAACCCCGCCGCCAACCACCTGAGCCGGACACAGCCTGAATGGGTCAAAACCTATGGCGACCAGCTGTGGATAGACCCGGGCGAGCGCGCCGCCGCCGACCACACACTGGCCGTCTTCATGGATGTGCTGCGCCGCTATGACGTGGACGGCATCCACATCGACGACTACTTTTATCCCTACCCCGTGACGCAAGGCCAGGAGCCCAAGGTGGAAGTGGACTTTCCCGATCAGCCTGCATGGCAGCGCTATGTGGACGGCGGCGGCACACTGGAGCGCAACGACTGGCGGCGCAGCAATGTCGATGCGCTGATAGAACGCATTTACACCGGCATCCGCAGCATCAAACCCTGGGTGCGCTTTGGGGTCAGTCCGTTCGGAATCGGGCGCCCGGAGCTGCGTCCGCCTGGCATTCAAGGTTTCAGCCAGTACCACAAGCTGTACGCCGATGTCGAACGCTGGCTGCAGCAGGGTTGGCTGGACTACCTGGTGCCGCAGCTGTACTGGCGCATGGACCAGACCGCGCGGGCCTTTGTGCCGCTGCTGGATTACTGGCACGTGCAAAACCCGCAGGGCCGCCACATCTATGCCGGCCTGTTCACCAGCAAACTGGCAGCCCCCGGTGCCGACACCCCATCTGCCTGGGCACCCGAGGAAATCACCAACCAAATTGCCGCCGTGCGCAGCCGTGCACCCGGCAGTGGTCATGTGCACTTCAGCATGGTGGCGCTGCTGCAAAACCGCCAGGGGCTGGCGGACACGTTAAAGGCGCAAACCTATGACACGGTGGCCCTGGTACCGGCCTCACCCTGGCTCGAAGGCGGTGCACCCACAGCACCCACCGTGCAGGTGGGCACCCGTGCTGGTGGCAGGGTCGAGCTGACCCTGGGCACGCCGCAGGGCAGCAAGCCGGTGTTGCGTTGGGCGGTGTGGCAGCGGTATGGGGTTCAGTGGGTATTTCGGGTGGTTCATCAGCGCAGTTTGACGCTGTCGGCCTTTCAAGTAGGCGATGCCGGTGCCGCCCTCAACGGCCTGGTCATCTCTGCACTGGACCGTGTCGGCAATGAATCGCCCCGCGTTGGCATCCTATTGTCCAGTCGGAGTTCCGCGTGAGTCCAGCACCCGTTTTGGGGTTGGGGCTCGACGCGGGCGGCAGCCAGACCCGTTGGGCGCTGGCCGATGCACGGGGTACGCTGCTGGAGCAGGGCCACGTGGCCGGCATGAGCGGTTTGCAGTTGCACTCCCCACAGGGCAGGGCTGATCTTCGCAGCACGATACAGGCCCTGGCCCAGTCCGTCCGCCCCATGGTGCAAGGCCAACCATTGGCGCTGTACGGTGGCTTCACGGGGCTGGGTGCGCAGCCGGACAAAGCCGCGATGCTGTCGCTGCTGCAGGAGCAGCTTCCGGTTCATGCGCAGGCCACGACGCTGACCCACGATATGGACATTGCCTACCGGGCCGCCTTTGGACCCGGTGCGGGCTATCTGGTGTATGCCGGCACCGGGGCGATTTCGGCCTTCATTGATGAGGAAGGCCAGGAGCACCGCGCCGGTGGACGGGGTGCTGTGCTGGGCGACGAAGGCGGTGGCTACTGGATCGCGCGCGAGGCCCTGGCCCACATCTGGCGGGGGGAAGACCACGCGCCCGGGGCCTGGAAGAACTCCGCCATGGCGCAGCGGCTGTTTGAGGCCATCGGTGGCAGCGACTGGAATGCCTCGCGGGCATTTGTTTACGAAAGTGACCGGGGTGCGATGGGACGGCTGGCCATGCAAGTGGCCGCATCGGCGCAAGACGACCCAGCGGCGCACGCCCTGTTGCTGCGGGCCGGCGCAGCCCTGGGAGAGTTGGCAAACAGCATGCTGCAACGCTTCGGCCCGCGCCCGGTGACTGCTGGCGGGCGGGCGCTGCTGCTCAGCCCCCTGCTAGAGCAGGGCATGCGCCAAGCCCTGCCCGCGGACATTGCGCTGTGCATAACGCCCGACCTGGAAGCCCACGTCACAGCCGCCCGGCTGGCCCTGTCCATATGAAAAATGAGCCACTAGCCCTCGTGGAATATGGCTTTGTCACTATTATTTTTATAGCACACCCATGCTGATTCAACGCATTACCGTTGGCGAGATCCGGCTGCCGCTGAAGGTGCCGTTCAAGACCGCCATGCGCACCGTGACCGATGTGCACGACCTGGTCCTCATCGTCGAAACCGATACCGGCCTCAAGGGCCACGGCGAAGCACCGGCAACGGCCGTCATCACCGGCGACCTGCTGGGCTCCATGCGGGCCGCGCTGGCGCTCATCGCACCGCGTCTGCTGGGCCAGAATCTGCTGGACTTCCATGCCCTGCTGCGAACCGTGCACCAGGCTGTCGTGCACCACAGCAGCCTGAAGGCGGCGTTGGAGATTGCGCTGTACGACCTGCGCGCCCAGCAATTTGGCGTGCCGCTGTACCAGTTGCTCGGCGGCGGCACACCGCGCCTCAAGACCGACGTCACTATCAGCGTCAACGACAGCGCCACCATGGTGCAAGACTGTTTGCGCGCCGTGGCCGAGGGCTTTGATGCGCTGAAGATCAAGGTCGGGGGGCGCAGCTGGCGCGAAGACGTGCAAAGCACGCTGGCCATCTACCGCGCCGTGGGGCCCGGCGTGGCCCTTCGGCTGGACGCCAACCAGGGCTGGACCCCCAAGCAGGCAGTACAGGTGATCCAGGCGCTGGAGGCCGCAGGCTTGGCGCTGGAATGTGTGGAGCAACCGGTCAAGGCCGACGACATTGCCGGGTTGAAGTTCGTCACCGACCACACGCTGACGCCCATACTCGCCGATGAAGCGGTGTTTTCGGTGGTAGACGCGTTGCACATCCTTGGCACCCACAGCGCTGACGTCATCAACATCAAGCTTATGAAAACCGCTGGCATCAGCCAGGCCATAGAAGTGGCCAACCTGACGCGCCGCTACCACCGCACCTGCATGGTGGGCTGCATGCTGGAAAGCGGCATCAGCGTCACCGCTGCCGCCCACTTTGCCGTGGCCCACGCTGATGTCGTCACGCTGATTGATCTGGACGGACCCCAGCTCGCCGAAGGCAGTGCCATCACCGGCGGTCTGACGATGAACGGCCCGTGGATCAACCTCAGTGATGCGCCCGGTCTGGGCATCACGGCGGTGCATGGCCTCACCGATATACAACACTACTAAGGCACGATCCCCATGCGAACATTACGCCTTTTGCTACTCGCCACCCTAGGACTGACCGCTATGTCGAGCAT
>JANXVI010000023.1 GCA_025351745.1 Rhodoferax sp. | reverse complement strand
GCACCCAGGATGGCGCCATGCGCCGTTGGGAACGCCACCAACAGTACACCCACACCCAGCACCAGCCAGGTCTCGTTAGCGTCCCAGAATGGGCCGATGCTGGCGATCATGGCATCCTTCTGTTCGCGGTCATCGGCACGGCGCAGCAGCACGCCCACGCCCAGGTCATAACCGTCCATGATCACGTAGGCCAGCATGGCCAGCGCCATCACGGCGGCAAAGACCAGCGGCAACCAGCCCTGGGGTTGGCTCAGATCGGGGATACCTTCAAACATAAATTTGCCCCCCAGACCTCGTGAAATCTAGGCGTCCTGCTCCTGAATCAGGAGCAACCAGCGGTTCAAAGCTTTTCGCTGCCGCACTGCTGGCCAGAAAGAACACCACCGTCACGTACGACACCAGCAGCGCCGCATACAACGTCAGGTACAGGGTCAAGGTCAGCCCAATATTGGTAGCAGGCACGTTGGAGGCAGCGTCAGCAGCCAACAGCAGACCCTGCACCAGCCAGGGTTGGCGGCCTATCTCGGTCACATACCAACCGGCCACCAAGGCCACCCAACCGGCGAAGGTCATGGCGACCAGCACGCGCAGCAGCCACACCGGCGGCTCGCGCCCTGCCCTGGTCTGCCAGGCGCCAAACCAGCTCACGGCCAGCATCAACACTCCCACACCCACCATCAAGCGGAAGGCAAAAAACAGCGGTGCCACCGGCGGGTGCTGGGTGCCAAAGGCATCTATGCCCTTGATCTCGCCGTACCAATCGTGGGTCAAGTACAGCGACGCCAGCTTCGGTATGGCTATTTCAAAGCGGTTGCTCTGTGTGGTGGCATCTGGCCAGGCAAACAACACTGCGGACGCACCGCTTTGCGACTTCCAGATGCCCTCCATCGCGGCGATCTTGGCGGGCTGGTGGTGCAAAGTGTTCAGTCCATGCTGGTCGCCCACGCCAATCTGAAGGGGTATCAGCACCGCCGCCAACGCCAGCCCGGTGCGCAGGCTGGCCCGCACCTCGGCACCTTTGTCACCTTTGAGCCAGCGCCAAGCGCTGATGCCCGCCAACAGAAAAGCCACGGTCAAGCCCGAGGCCAACAACATGTGCGTCAATCGATAGGGAAACGAGGGGTTGAAAATGACCTGCAACCAGCTTGTCACATGGGCCTTGCCATCGATCATCTCGAACCCGGCGGGCGTGTGCATCCACGAATTCAGCGCGATGATCCAGAACGCCGACAGCGTGGTACCTCCAGCCACCAGCAGCGTGGCCGTGGTGTGCATGCGTTCGCTGACCCGGCCGCGGCCAAACAGCATGATGCCCAGCATGGTCGCTTCCAAAAAGAATGCGGTCAGCACTTCGTAGGCCAGCAACGGACCAGCAACATTACCCACGGTGTTCATAAAGCCCGGCCAGTTGGTGCCGAACTGGAAGCTCATCGTGATGCCACTCACCACGCCCAGCGCAAAGGTCAGCGCAAAAATCTTGACCCAAAACTGGTAGGCATCCATCCAATGCTGCTGTCCGGTACGCACAAAGCGCGTCTTGAAAAACAGCAGCACCCAGCCCATGGAGATGCTGATGGTGGGGAACAAAATGTGGAACGTGATGTTGGCGGCAAACTGGATGCGCGCCAATACGAGGGGGTCTAGGCTGTCCATGTTTCAATGCTCGCTGTTGGGGATTGGGGGAAATTTGGGAACGACGGCAGTTTTGCGCGGGGTGGCGGGCGTTGTTGGAGCATGGTCCAGGGGCGCTTGCGCCGCAGGGTGCGGTTCAGCATCGCCGGGCGGGCCCCCCATGCCAAACACCTGCTTGACCTTGTCCTTCATCTCCAGCAGTTTTTGCACCTTGGCTCCCATCTTCATCAAACTGGCCAGCGTGGCGGAATCCATTTTTTGGACCTCGTCCAGCCAGTCGGTCATCAGTTCGATGAAGGCATGCATCTGGCGCATACGCTCTTGGGCCACGCGCTCGTCTTCGCCACTGGGTGTCTCCATCAGCGCGTCGCGCAACATGGATAGCGTGGGGTCGATCTCGCGCTTGCGCCGCTCTGTCGCCAGTGTGCGAAAAATCTGCCATACGTCTTGTGGCGACTGAAAGTATTCGCGCCGGTCGTTGGGCAAATGGATCAGCTTCACCAGATTCCACGATTGCAGCTCTTTGAGCCCCATGCTGACGTTGGAGCGCGAGAAGTTGAGCGTATCGGCAATCTCGTCCGCATTCAGCGGCTTGGCGGACACGTACAACAGCGCGTAAATCTGACCCACCGTGCGATTGATACCCCAGCGGCTACCCATCTCGCCAAAATGCAGCACAAAGGATTGGGTCAGGGGTGGCAGGTTCATGGGCGGTCTCTTGATTTGTGTCAATTCTTGAATTTTCAGTATTTTCTGAAATTACAAGAAATACAATATTTAACTGACTTCATTTCCGACAGCGCAATAGGGGGATTGCTGGGCAACGGCGGGCACAGGTGCACTGCGCGCAGGGTCTATCCAGAAACCCGCCGTTCAGGCTGCCTCGACCCGGTTTCGACCTAAAGCCTTGGCCCGGTACATGACGGGGTCAGCCCGTCGTCATTTCCCATTTTTTAACTACGGTCATCTCGGTGCTTGAGCTCAACCTGGCCCGCGTATTGACCCGGGGTGAATTCACCTTGATACGCTTCAGCGCTGCCTTGCCATCCGACCTCTTACTGGCCTGCGCGCATCGCGTTGACGGACGCTACGCCGAGACTTACCATTGCCCACGATGACACCATTCCCACACTCCTGTACGTTTGCCCGCTGCGCATGTCGGTGCGCTCTGGCCCTGGCACTATTGCCGATGATTGCCCACGCCGCAGATGACGACAGTCCCAGTGCCACGCCGTTTCGCCCTACAGTGACCAGTGGCGCCAGCATCTCTGCACCGGGTTGGCTGGAACTGGAGTTTGGTGGGCAACGCTTGGGTGGTAATGGGTTCGACGCGCGCAATAGCTGGCCCTATTTACTCAAATACTCGCTCAATGACCGCTTTGCGTTGCTGGTTGGCGGTGATAGCTACATTGAGACCGCGCCCACCCAGTCGGCCATGGTCAGTGGACGTGGCGACACGACGCTGACACTTAAATTCAAGGCGGCCGGGATGGCTGAGGGCCGGAGCTTAGGCCTTGAGGGAACGGTCAAATTCCCCACGGCTCGCGACAGCCTCGGCAGTGGCGAGCGCGACTACAGCCTTAAGGGAATCTACGGCCTCGACCTGGCCAACGGCTTCCACCTGGACACCAATCTGATGGCCACACGCATGGGCTACGTGGGTGCTGACCAAAGCCAATACCAATGGACCTGGGCGGCGGCCATTTCGCGCCAGGTCGGTGAGGCGTGGACCCTAGCCGGTGACTTGTCAGGCACCAGCCAAACTGGGGCACCCTCCACGGCGCAATTTTTGGCTGCAGCCAGCTATGCGGTCACTAAGCGCCTGGTTGTCGACGCCGGTTTTGCCAGCGGCCTGAACAAGGACACGCCGCAGTTCACGGTTTTTGCGGGGCTGACGGTGTTGATTGGCAAAGTCAACTGACACGGCCAAAACCGTTCAAGCGGGGCTTGAGACACTCCACTCCTTGACGCGCTCACCGGCGCCATTCACACTCTCCAACGTCACGCCAAACCCCCACAAACGGGCAGCGTGCTTCATCACCTCCAGCGTGCTTTCACCCAACGGCCGGTCCTGGTACTGGGTGTGCCGCAGCGTCAGCGTGCGGTCGCCGCGTAGGTCTACATCCCAGACCTGGATATTGGGCTCTCGTGTGCCCAGGTCGTATTGCAGTGACAAGGCCTGACGAATGCGCTGGTAGCCCATGTCGTCGTGTATGGCGGCCACCTCCAGATCGTTGATCTTTTCGTCGTCGTGAATAGCGAAAAGATGCATGTCGCGTATCAGCTTGGGTGACAAGTATTGACCGATGAAACTCTCATCCTTGAAATTACGCATGGCATGGTGCACTGCTGGCAACCAAGGCGTACCGGCGATGTCCGGGAACCACGCGCGGTCTTCGTCGGTGGGTGCTTCGCAAATCCGCTTGATGTCGGTGTACATGGCAAAGCCCAGCGCGTAGGGGTTGATGCCGCTGTAGACCCGATGGCCCACTGGCGGCTGGGAGATGACATTGGTATGCGATGTGAGCCACTCCAGCATGACGCCATCGCTCAAATGGCCATCGTCGTACAAAGTATTGAGCAACTTGTGGTGCCAGAACGTAGCCCAGCCTTCGTTCATAACCTGCGTCTGGCGCTGCGGATAGAAGTACTGGGATATCTTGCGGACGATGCGCACGATCTCGCGCTGCCAAGGCTTCAGCAAGGGGGCATTCTTTTCGATGAAATACAGCAGGTTCTCCTGCGGCTCCAGCGGGAAGCGGTCCACCTTTTGCGGTTGATCAGCAGCCCCCTCTTTCACCGGCACGGTGCGCCACAATGCATTGATCTGTTGCTGGGCGTGGGCCTCGCGCTCCTTGCGCTCCTGAACCTCTTGCGCCAGGGTTCGCTTGCTGGGACGGCGGTAGCGGTCTACCCCAAAGCTCGCCAGCGCATGGCAAGAATCGAGCAAGTCTTCCACCTCCTGAACACCGTGGCGCTCTTCACATTCCGCAATGTAGTTCTTGGCGTAGACCAGGTAGTCGATGATGCTGGATGCATCGGTCCACATACGGAACAGGTAATTGCCTTTGAAAAAACTGTTGTGACCGTAAGCCGCATGTGCAATGACCAAGGCCTGCATGGCCGTGGTGTTTTCTTCCATCAAATAGCTGATGCAGGGGTTGGAGTTGATGACGATTTCATAGGCCAGGCCCATGTGGCCGCGGCGGTATTTTTTCTCGGTGGCAATGAATTCTTTGCCATAGCTCCAATGACGGTAGTTGATGGGCATGCCGACCGACGCATAGGCATCCATCATCTGCTCCGCGGTAATGATCTCTAATTGGTTGGGGTAGGTGTCCAGCCCAAAGCGTTCCGCGGTTTTTCGAATGGTGTCGTGGTAGCGCTCGATCAGATCGAAGGTCCAGTCACTGGGATCTGGCAGCGGCTCTGTCGCCCGCGCGGGCGCGGGCAGCGGCGCCTGCAACAAAGTGTGGGGTCTGCGGTCACCCGTCAACGGCACATGAGCCAAATTATCGATTTTTCGCCGCTCTAGCACTGGGCTCATTTCGGCACTCATGGGTTCACCCCTTCCTTCTTGAACAGGTCTCGGAATACGGGGTAAATCTGCGAGGCCTCCGTCGCCTTGCGCATGGCAAAGTTGCTGTGCATGGTTTGCAACCCCACATACTCGCGCCACAGGTTTTGCTCTTCATCCGCCACCTGTATATACGCAAAGTATCGGCACAAGGGCAAAATCTTGTCGGTCAACAGCTCGGTGCAGCGCGCGCTGTCGTCCGAGAAATTGTCACCATCGCTAGCCTGGGCGCCGTAGATATTCCAGTCGCCACGGGGGTAACGCTCGGCAATGATCTGGTGCATCAGCACCAGCGCACTGCTAACCACGGTGCCGCCACTCTCGGTGGCGTGGAAGAAGGTGTCTTCATCCACCTCTTGTGCCTGCGTGTGGTGGCGTATGAAGACGATGTCTATCTTGTCGTAATGCCGGGTCAGGAAGAGATAGAGCAAGGTGAAGAAGCGCTTGGACAAGTCCTTGCGCTCCTGGTCCATGGAGCCTGACACGTCCATCAGGCAAAACATCACCGCCTTGCTGGTGGGTACGGGCACCTTCACGCGGTTGCGAAAGCACAGGTCAATCGGGTCCAGGAACGGGATGTTCTTCAGACGCCGCTTCAGTTCCAATATGTCGCGCTCCAGCGCCAAAATCTCGTCTTCGCGACCCGTTGGGAACCGTTTGAATTCCGCCAGCAAAGCTTCTTTTTCATGCAACTCTCGGCGGGCTGATGTGCCCAACGCAATGCGACGGCCTAAGGCGCCACGCATGGAACGAACAATGTGCAGGTTATTGGGCGTGCCGTCGTGCGAATAACCGGCCCGGTGGCTCTTCCACTCCGGGCTGTCACCGATCTGCGTGCGCAGCAGGTGTGGCAAGGCCAGGTCCTCAAAGAAGATTTGCATGAACTCTTCTTTGCTCAGCGTGAAGGTGAAGTCGTCATCGCCCTCGCCCGAGTCACTGGCTTGACCGCCGCGCCCGCCGCCTCCGCCCTTGGGGCGGGCAATGCGGTCGCCGCGCACATAGTCCTTGTTACCGGGGTGGACGGTGTCGCGTATGCCGCCCTGGCCGTGGTGGAAGACGGGCTCGCTGATATCCTTTTTTGGGATGGTGATGTTCTCCGCCTGCTCCATGTCGCGTATGCCCCGGCCCGACACGGCGCGCCGCACCGCGTCACCAATCTGCTCCTTGTAGCGGCGCAGAAAGCGTTCGCGGTTGCCGATGGACTTGTTCTTGCCCGAGAGGCGGCGATCAATGATCTGAAGGGGCATTGCGGTCCTCCGTCATTGGTAATGGGTGCGGTGCAGGGCCGCTGGCTCAGGAACTCTTGCGCACGCGCAGATACCACTCGCACAGCAAACGCACCTGCTTGGGCGTGTAGCCCTTGGCCACCATGCGGGTCACAAAGTCTTCGTGCTTCTTGGCCTCGTCTACACTGGCCTTGGCATTGAAGCTGATGACTGGCAACAGCTCTTCGGTGTTGGAGAACATCTTTTTCTCGATGACCAGGCGCAGCTTCTCGTAGCTGGTCCAACTCGGGTTCTTACCCTGGTTGTTGGCACGGGCCCGCAGCACGAAGTTGACGATCTCGTTGCGGAAGTCCTTGGGGTTGGCAATGCCTGCTGGCTTCTCGATCTTCTCCAGTTCGGCATTCAATGCCGAGCGGTCGAAAGATTCACCGGTGTCGGTATCGCGGTATTCGTTGTCCTGTATCCAGTAGTCCGCATAGGTGACATAGCGGTCGAAAATGTTCTGGCCGTACTCGCTGTAGCTCTCCAGGTAGGCAGTCTGGATTTCCTTGCCGATGAACTCCGCATAGCGCGGCGCCAGATATTCTTTGATGAAGCCGGTGTACTTGGCTTCCAGCTCGGCGGGGAACTGCTCGCGCTCAATCTGCTGCTCCAGCACATACATCAGGTGCACCGGGTTGGCCGCCACTTCGGAGCTGTCGAAGTTGAAGACCTTGGACAGAATCTTGAATGCAAAACGCGTGGACACTCCGTTCATGCCTTCGTCCACACCGGCGTAATCACGGTACTCTTGGTAGCTCTTGGCACGCGGGTCGGTGTCTTTGAGGCTTTCGCCATCGTAGACCTGCATCTTGCTCAACAGGCTGGAGTTCTCGGGCTCTTTGAGCCGTGTCAGTATCGAGAACTGGGCCATCATCTTGAAGGTTCCTGGAGCGCATTTGGCTTCGCCCAACGACGAATCGCGCACCAACTTCTCGTAGATCTTGACTTCTTCTCGCACACTCAGGCAGTACGGCACTTTGACGATGTAGATGCGGTCCAGGAAAGCTTCGTTGTTTTTGTTGTTACGAAATGTCTTCCATTCGCTCTCGTTGCTGTGCGCCAACACAATGCCGTCAAACGGAATGGCACCGAAGCCCTCGGTGCCCTTGAAGTTACCTTCTTGCGTAGCAGTCAGCAAGGGGTGCAGCACCTTGATAGGTGCCTTGAACATTTCTACAAATTCCAACATGCCCTGGTTGGCCAAGCACAAGCCGCCCGAGTAGCTGTACGCATCGGGGTCGTCTTGCGCAAAGCTTTCAAGCTTGCGGATATCGACCTTGCCCACCAGCGAGCTAATGTCCTGGTTGTTTTCGTCACCAGGCTCGGTCTTGGCCAAGCCGATTTGTTTGAGGATGCTGGGGTAGCGCTTAACCACCTTGAACTGGCGGATGTCTCCGCCAAATTCGTCCAGGCGCTTGACCGCCCAGGGCGACAGGATGCGCTGCAGGTACCGCCTTGGTATGCCGTAGTTTTCTTGCAGTATGGGTCCATCTTCAATGGGGTCAAAGAGCGCCAATGGCGTCTCATTCACCGGCGAACCCTTGATCGCATAAAACGGGACCTGTTGCATCAGGAACTTGAGCCGTTCGGCGATAGAACTCTTGCCACCGCCGACTGGGCCCAGCAAATAGAGAATCTGTTTGCGTTCTTCGAGCCCTTGGGCTGCATGGCGAAAATAACTCACCACCTGTTCTATGGCGTCTTCCATGCCGTAGAACTCGGCAAACGCGGGGTAGCGCTTGATGACTTTGTTGGCGAATAGGCGCGACAGGCGCGGATCGTTGCGTGTGTCGACCAACTCGGGCTCACCGATCGCTGTCAGCATGCGCTCGGACGCAGTGGCGTAGGCCAGCGGATTGCGCTTGCACTCCGCCAAATATTCATCAATGGAAAGTTCTTCCTCGCGGCTACGCGCATAGCGGGCGACGAAATTGCCAATTGCATCCATAGAGCCTCCTGTGTTATTCAGTAGCCGCCAAAGAATGGCCTCAATCTCAACCTTAGGTACCAACAACGAACGATAAGTTCATTTGAGCACCAGCACGCTTAAATTACCACAACATTTGGGGGCTATCCATCAACCATTAACCAGCATTGACCCGCTTGCAAGCTGCATGGGGACTTGTACTCGGAATGCGGGTCAACCGCCCCCACACCGCCATAACGCGCGACGTGCTGCACGCGACTACTGCAAGGCTTGCTCGGATGGCCGCGCTTGCGCTAAGCAAGCCATGTAAGTGTTAACAGCGGCATTGCACCGCTGCCTGCCCTCAGCCTTGTAATTAAAACTGCAGCAGATACGATTGCAAGCTGGCGTGTTGCGCGTCGCGGTTGTGCGCACAGTTGCGCATCGATTCCAGTGACTGCGCCAAAGTCTTGTTCAAGCCCGTGTACGTTTTGGTCAAGGGTGCGAAGAACGCTTCGACCTGGTCTGCTTCTGTGGTACTGCATGCACCGTCAAATAACTGGGGGAAGCGCATGGGCGCGTCTTTGGGTAGTTTGGCGGCGATGACGTCAAAGTGGGAAGTCACAAAACTCAACATGCCTGGGCGCAAGGCATCAGTCCGACCGCGCGTTCGGGCGCCCGCCATCAACTCGCGGATATCGTGTTCTGGCGAGAGCCACAGGTCGCGTGCACTCTGGGCCAGTTCGGGCGAACGAAAGGCGGCCAAAGCCCCATAGATATCGGACCGTTCACGACGATCCATGTTGCCCACCGCCGCAGCGGCCAATGCATCAAAGTAAGCCCGATCGCCCTGGTAGGCGGCAGCACGCAGCACTAAGGCGCGGCTGGCCGAAGGCAGGCTCTTTTTGTCCTGGAGCCACTGCTGTGCCAACGCTTTGGCCTGCTGGGTCAACGCGCTGTCGGCACTGAGATCGATATAGCGCGACACCCACTTGGCCCGCATGGCACGGTCGTCTGGGCTGTCTTGTGGCTGCTCCAGCAAGCCCAATTGGCGTGCCCGCTTGCCAAAGGCGGCTTGCCACACCCGTGCATAGGCTGCGCGTTGGCCGGGCTCCAGCATGAGTTCCACACCGCCGACTACGTTCAACGCGGCCTGTGCAACCTCATGTTGTGGATGGCTGGTGAATTGCGTCGCAATGGCCAAAGATTCAGAGACCGACAAATCGCCCGACTCGGTCATGGCCTTCAGGTCATTCAGATTGGCCAACCGTTCGGGCGTCGTCAAGTCGGCCTTGGCCATCAGCCCGGACATCGTGCCTGGTGCATAGACAGCGCGGTAGTAGCCAGAACCATGGGCGTTGGCCTGCACCCAAGTGGGGCAGGCTTTATCGACCAGCGGCAATTGGCCACGCCGGTCTTTGAGCAGCATTTGTGATGTGCCAGCAGGCGTGCGCACGGTCACCGGAATCCACCACAGGGATTGGCTTGGTGCCGCCACGCCAGCCGGTAGAAAGCGGGACTGGGTGAGCTCCAGGCGGGGCTGCCCATCGCACTTCAATTCCACAGTCACGCGCGGAATGCCGGGCTGGTGGGTAAAAGTCTTGAAAGCGGCCGCCAATTGTTTGTCGCCTTGGGCCATGGCGGCCACAAAGTCCTCGCCAGTCGCATTGCCCCACGCATGCTTGGTCATGTAGCGGCGCACGCCCGCCTGGAACCGCTCTTGGCCCATCCAGGTCTCAAACATGGCCAGCGTCGCCTGGCCCTTGCCGTACACAATGGCCGCGCTTTGGCCACCCAACGGGTCGCTTTGCGAGAACGTCTTGCTCACCGGTTGGTAGATTTGTGAAGTGGACAGCAAACGGTCTGTCTGCATGGCCCAGGCGCGGGCGCCCTGCGTTGCATTCTCACCATGCAGCTCCGGACCCATTTGCGCGGCAATCTTCTCGGCCATCCACGATGCGAAGGATTCGTTGAGCCACAAGTCGTCCCACCAGGCCATCGTTACCAGGTCGCCAAACCACATGTGCGCCAGTTCGTGGGCCTGGATCTCGACAAAACTGCGTTTGAAGTCCACGGTTTCTTCACCCGGCCTGGACAGTATGCGCAGGGAATTGAAAGTCACCAAACCGGGGTTCTCCATGGCGCCAAAATTCAACGTGAGCGGCAGCACCATGACGTCGAGCTTTTCGTAGGGGTAAGCCATGCCGAAATAGGCCTCCAGCTTAGCCAGAATGCCGGGCGTGACACTGGCAGCGAAGGTCGCCTCTTGGGACCGGCCACGTGGGGTAATGAAGCGCACCGGTGTGTTACCCGCTTTGCCACCATCCAGAATGTCAAATGGGCCCACGCCAAACGCCAACAGGTAGCTGGGCAAGGGCTTCGTCGTCTGGAATTCGACGCGCTTTTGACCGCCTTCTAAAGGCACTTCGCGCGCCATGGGAGAACTGGCGACTGCGGTCATCGACTGGGGAATGGTCAGCGACAAGGTCCACGGCACCTTCCAGCCTGGCTCGTCAAAAGACGGGAAGGCCTGACGGGCGCTAATGGACTCAAACTGGGTGAAGGCATACCATTCGCCGCCCTCTTTCTGGCGGAACAGGCCCTGGCTATCCTTGTCGTCAATGTGGCCAGAGAATGCAATCGTCAGTTGGCCTTGACCCTTGGGGAAGGCCTGCGCAAAATCCAGGTCCAACACATCCGAAGTGCGCTGGTGGGCGTTGGCGGTGTAGGTCTTGCCGGCTATGGTCAACACGGCCGAGCGCACCTGGATGTCAACCGCATGCATGCGTATCAACGTGCCGGGCTTTTTGACATCCACAGAGATGGTGACGTCGCCGCTGTGGTTGGGCTGGTTAGGGTCCACCGCCAAGGCCAGACGGTAAGCGGTGGGGGTGATGGTGCTGGGCAGGCGCAAGGGAATCTCGTCGGTCGCGGCCCAACTGGTCAACGTATGCGCCGCCAGCAGTACAAGTCCAAATATCAACTTCATGCGTGTCTCTTTCATTCATGCAAACCGGGTAAGGTTTGTGTGTGCTACTATTTTCATAGCATTACAGTGAATATTTACGAGGGCTTTTGGCCCATTTCACTAGACATATCAGCCCCAGCAGCTTCAAAATCCCCATAAAAGGCATGTTGATGCCTGCGGGCGCCACTCAGGCAAAGCCGAAGCGGTCCACCGCATAGGGTTTCAGGTCGATAGGACCGGTGTTGGACAGCATCAGCTCCGCCATCACAGCGGAGGTCACGCCGGCCAACGTCAGCCCCAGGTGCTGATGGCCGAAGGCGAAGAATACATTGTTATGGCGCGGTGCGCTGCCCAGCACCGGCAGGTGGTCGGGCAAAGAGGGTCTAAAACCCATCCAGGTGCGCATATCGGTCGTGTCGATACCGGGCAGCAGCGCCTGCAATTGACGCTTGAGGAGTTGGAAGCGGCGTGGATCGGGCGGCAGTTTCAGGCCACCGAGCTCCACCGTTCCGGTCATGCGCAGGCCCATGTTCATGGAGGTCATGATGACTTTGCGTTCTGTCGACGCTACTGGTCTTTGCAGGCCGGGAGGCTGGGTGGCGAAGCGTTCTGCTCCGTGTCCCCCGCCCGCTGCGCGGGCTCCTCCTTTACCTGCGCAGAACGCTCTGCCCCCCAGCCTCCTGCCTGCTATTCCTCTTACTGCGGCACAAACCCGCTGGCCTTGATGATGCGTGCCCAGGTCTGGCTGTAGGC
>JANXVI010000013.1 GCA_025351745.1 Rhodoferax sp. | reverse complement strand
GGCCTGACGGCGCTGGCGGGATTGGATCGGATGGCAGACAAGTCGGCACAGAACGTCGTTTACGCGCTGGAGAAATCCAAGCAAACGACACTGCCGCGTTTCCTCTTCGGTCTTGGCATTCGCCACGTAGGTGAATCGACGGCTAAGGCGCTGGCACGGCATTTCGGCAAGCTCGACACCATCATGGATGCCACCGTGGAGCAGTTGCTGGCGGTGGCCGACGTAGGCGCTATCGTTGCGCAAAGCCTGCGCACCTTCTTTGAGCAACCCCACAACCGCGAGGTCGTGCAACAGTTGCGTGCTTGCGGCTTGACCTGGGAGGAGGGCGAGCCCGCAGTGCAGGCGCCCAAGCCTTTGGCAGGCAAGACCTTTGTACTGACCGGCACCTTTCCCACGCTGAGCCGCGACGACGCCAAGGATTTATTGGAAGCAGCGGGCGCTAAGGTTTCCGGCTCGGTCAGCAAAAAGACTGACTATGTAGTGGCCGGAGCCGAGGCCGGCAGCAAGTTGGAAAAGGCGCAGGCGCTGGCAGTGGCGGTGATTGACGAGGCGGCAATGATGGACTTATTAAGGCATACATGACGGTGCGTGACATCCTCAAAATGGGCGACCCGCGCCTGCTGCGCGTGGCGCAAACCGTGCCCGCGAGTGATTTCGACTCCGACGCGCTGCACCTGCTCGTCAGCGACTTGCTGGACTCGATGAAAGCCGCCAACGGCGCTGGGTTGGCTGCGCCGCAGATTGGCGTGGATTGGCAGGTCGTCATTTTCGGTAGCCGCGACAAAAATCCGCGCTACCCTGATCGTCCGATGGTGCCGCCAACGGTGCTGGTCAACCCCGTTATTACGCCGTTGTCTGCAGACGGCAGCGCAACGGGTGACATTCCTGAGGAAGACGACTGGGAGGGCTGTCTGTCAGTCCCCGGCCTGCGCGGTCTGGTACCACGTTGGTCTCGCATACGCTACACAGGCTTTGACCAATACGGTGACCCCATCGACCGCACCGTGGATGGCTTTCACGCCCGCGTGGTGCAACACGAGTGCGACCACCTGTGGGGCAAACTCTATCCAATGCGGGTTCGTGATTTCAGCCAATTTGGCTACACTGAGGTCTTGTTTCCCGACCTGACCTGAAGCCTATGAGCCCAGAACTCGCAAAGAAGCTCGCCACAGCGGTTGACGGCATGCCAGCTTTCCCGAAAAGCGTGCAGCGGGTTCTTGAGCTGACGCGCGACGTCAACAGTACGCCCAAGGACCTGGTCGAGGTGATAGACAAAGACCCAGTGCTGACCGTCAAGATTTTGAAGGTTGTCAATTCGGCTTACTACAGCCTGCCAAGGCAGATCACGTCCGTCGGGCACTCGGTGGTCTACCTCGGTTTTAACACTATCAAAAACCTGTCCCTCAGCATTGCTGCCATTGGCATGCTGCCCAAGACCAATGAGGCTGGCTTCGACGGCCAGCAGTATTTGCTGCACTCACTGGCTACAGCCGCCATTGCCAAGCAACTGGCGTTGAAGGTAGACGATGCCGACCCGATGGACTGTTTCATCGCTGGGCTGTTGCACGATTTTGGTAAGGTGGTATTGGCTCAATTCATGCCCAAGGAATTTCGCGCAGCGCTGGATATTAGCCAGCAGCAGAGCACGTCTTTACACTTGGCACTGCGCCAGGTCATTGACGTAGACCACGCGGTGGTGGGCGCGATGCTGGTTGAGAAGTGGCGCTTTGCACCCAAGCTGGTCGAGACCATTCGCCACCAGTACGGCCCCGAACTGGCAGATTCCGACATGATCGCCTGCGTGTTCGCCGCAAACCAGATCAGCAAACAGCTCAAGTTCGGGTTTGCTGGCAATTATCTGGTGGAGGAATTCCCGCCAACTGTTGCCAAACGTCTGGGTGGCACGTCTGACGAGGTTATCGCCGGGCTCGGTGACTTAACCCTTCTGTTTGAAGAAGCCAAGGTTTTCTCCAAGATTTAGCCACACCGTTTTGCGGCGATTGGTATATGCCAAATCGGGCTGTAGCCCTCGTGAAATATGCCTTGTATGCTATGATTATGTGAGTATCTGTGCTGAGCCGCACAGTGGTCAACAATAACTGCGCATAGAGTAGCGTGCTGATGCCAATCCACAAGCACCCCGACCTCGTCATCGCCCGCCCCGAAGGCCTGTATTGCCCACCCGGCGATTTCTACATCGACCCTTGGCGGCCGGTGGAGCGCGCGGTCATCACCCATGCCCACTCTGACCACGCGCGCATCGGCAATACCCACTACCTGGCCCAGACCTTAAGCGCCGGAACGCTGCGCCAGCGGCTGGGTGCTGATATCACGTTGCAGACGCTGGAATATGGCGAGACCATCGACCACCACGGCGTGCGCCTGTCACTGCACCCGGCCGGCCATGTTCTGGGGTCCGCACAGGTGCGGCTCGAACACGGTGGGCAGGTGTGGGTCGCCTCTGGCGACTACAAGACTGAAGCCGACGGCACCTGCGCGCCCTTTGAGCCGGTGCGCTGCGACACCTTCATCACCGAGTCCACCTTTGGCTTGCCCATCTACCGCTGGCCCGCCCAGCCCGCTTTGTTTGACGAAATCAATGCCTGGTGGCGGCGCAATGCGGCAGAGGGCCGTACGTCTGTGATCCTCTGCTACGCCTTTGGCAAGGCTCAGCGCTTGCTGAGCGGTGTGGATGCCAGCATCGGCCCGATCGTCGTGCATGGCGCGGTGGAGCCGCTCAACGCCGTGTACCGCACGGCCGGCGTGGCCTTGCCGCCCACCTACCGCGTGACCGATACCGCGCTGGACAAGGCAGCGCTCAAACGTGCCTTGGTGGTTGCTCCACCGTCGGCCCAAGGCACGCCGTGGATGAAGCGTTTTGGTGCCGATGCGGTCGATGCCTTTGCTAGCGGCTGGATGCAGGTGCGCGGCCGGCGCAGGCGGCGCGGCGTGGACCGCGGCTTTGTGATGTCCGACCACGCCGACTGGCCGGGCTTGT
>JANXVI010000011.1 GCA_025351745.1 Rhodoferax sp. | reverse complement strand
AATCCTTCTATCAGCCGTGCGCCACGAGGGCGGGGCACGTCGATTGGAATGCAGAACCTGGGAGAAAAATCCTTCATGGGTCAGTACGTTAGACCTAACCACAATGAGGAAAGCTGCGAAGTGGCAGATTTATTTGCCGCTAATGCGAAGTGTCAAAATCATTGTGTTTTTTGCGTCGATAAATTTGCCACTCGGAATGGCGGGTCAAGAGTGAAGCGGGCTGGCTGAACCAGTGGCAGATTTATTGTGTTCTACGTCATGGGGCCCCACTTCATTGACGCTATAGGCCCATCCGCCAATGTAATGGCATCCTTGCCAACAGCTTCCACCTTGGCCTCACCCTCGTGGCGCGGTGCCTTGTTGTCTGCCATTGGGGTACCGTTTAGTCGGGCCTCTACACCTTTGAGGCTGGCTTCCGAATCTATCAAAAACTGCGATGAAACAACCACCCGCTGGCCGGCCTTAAGACCGCGTTTGATTTCGGTCTGGCTGCCAGATTCAATGCCGGCCTCGACCTCTACGGGTCTGAATCTGCCGTTTTCCTCGGCCAACATCACCACGCTGCGTTTGCCGGTCATGATGACGGCTTCTGTAGGAACCAATAGCGCCTTGTCACCGCGCATGTCCATGAACTGCATGCTGACAAACATTCCGGGCACCAGGCGCGCACCAGGGTTGGCCAACTGCAGCCGGGCTTTCAACGTATGGGTGGTCGGATTAACCTCCGGCTGGATGGCTTGCACCTTGCCATCGAAGATAGCGCCAGGAACGGCAGGGCTACGCGCCTGCACCTTGGCGCCAGACCGGACCAAAGCAGCCTGGCTCTCAGGGACTTCCGCATTGGCCCAAACGGTGGACAAACCGTTGATGCGGAACAACGTGGCACCGGCCATCACGGTCATTCCCTCGCGCGCCATCAACTCGGTGACCACTCCCCCAATGGGGGCGGCAATCGTGATCCTGGGTTGTGGCCTACCGCTGCTTTCCACCAGCTTGATCTGCTCTTCGCTCATGCCAACCAGGCGCATGCGCTGGCGTGCACCGTCGACCAGCCCTCCGAGGTCGCTGCCCTGCATGCGTTTGAGCGACAGAAACTCCTCCTGCGCCGCCACCCAGTCAGGAACGAAAAGCTCTACCAGCGGCTGGCCTTTGCCCACAGTGTCCAATGTGGCGCGAACATGCAAGCGCTCTACATAGCCCGTAGCGCGCGCCTGGACCAATGCCTGGTCGCGCTCATTGAAGGCTATGGTGCCGATGGCAGCTACCTGCGGCGACAGTATGCCTTCGGTGACTTCCGCCGTGCGGACGCCCAGGTTCTGCTGAATCCGGGAGCTGACCGTGACGTTACCCTGGTCGTTGCCGCCATCGGCATAGACCGGTACCAGCATCATGTCCATGAAAGGCGACTTGGCCGGCTTGTCGAACTTGTTGCCGGGCACCATGGGGTCGTGGTAGTACAAGATTTTGCTACCGTTAGCGGGATCAATGTCACCTGCCTTGACACCTGTGGTGATGTGGCGGCGAGTGGCCTCTTCGCCTTCGGCAATGTTTTGTGGGAGTGGCTGGGCTGCCGGTGGCTTGGCGCCGGCGGCAGAGGCTGTGGTCGTTGACGGGTTGACCATGCCGCGCTTCATGCCCAGCGTATACAGGCCGAAACCCGTGGCACCGACCAACGCTGTGATGACCAGGGCCAGGGTAAACATTTTTTTGTTCATGGTTGCTCCTGCCGATTGGCGATGGGATTGCTGTCCGGTGTCAGAAAGTTGAGTTGCGCCCACAGACGTGCCGTGTCTTGCTCCAGAGCCAAGGCTTGCATTCGGACATCGATTTCCTCGCGGCGCGCGGATAGCGCGGCGGCCAGATCGCCCTTGCCGGAGCGGTAGCTGGTTAAAGAGGCCTGCGTGCGCTGCTGTGCCGTCGGAACCAGTTGCTCGTTGTAGCGCGCCACCCGCTCCTTGCCATTGCGCCAGTCGTTCAGCAGGCTGCGCACCTCAGCGTCGTGACTGCGTAGCATGTCGTCAAAGCGGGCTTGTGCCTCGTTGATCAATGCCAGCTTGGCCGAGACTTCACGGTCCTGGCGATTCTTTTGATCCAACTGCAAAGGGATCGATACGCCAAATGACACCATATTGGAATAGGCCGAGCCGCGCTGGCTGTAGCTGGCTTCAACCGTCCAATCCACCAGCTTGTTAGCCTGGGCCAAACGCGCCTCAGTCTTTGCAGTTTCGATTTGCGCAGAGAACACCTGCATGTCGGGGTGTTGCTTGAAGTGCTCGACGGACAGCGCGGCTTCCAGTGCTGTGCTCTGCCAAGGTGGGGGCCCGGATGGCGTGCGCTCGGCTGCATTCCCCACCCAGCGCGTGAGAATCAGGCTGGCGCCGCGGGCCTGGCGCTCGATTTGGCTCAGCCGGTCTTCGAGCATGAACAATGCCGCACGCGCAGCGAACACGTCGGCCTGGCTGCCCCGTCCCGATCCGAAGGCAGTCTCAGCCGCCTGTACTTGCAACCGAGTTTCTTCCAATTGGCGTTGCAACAACTCCTGCATGGCCTGGGTGTAGTAACGGTCCAACCAGGCAGTCGCCGTGTTGCGCTGCACCGTTGCTATCGCCATTTGTCGCTCAGCTTGGGCGCGCTGGGCATCGCGTTCGAACCGCTCGGCGCGAAGTTGTCGTTTTTCAGCACGGGGGAATTCTTGCACGATACTGATACGGCGCATCGTCATGAAGTCATTCGTCAGGCTGAAGCGGTCCTCCCCACTTACGGGAAGGTTGTCCACACCCAGTTTTAGGACCGGGTCAGGCAACTGTGTGGCAGACACTGCCTGTTCCCGTGCAGAAGTCACCACCGCATCTTGGGCGGCAATTTGCCGCGAACGGTCTACGGCCGTTGCCAGCGCCTCGGCCAGGGTGAGTGGGGGACTAGCCCAAGACGGTAGCCCAAAGGCCAGCGCCAGAGCAGCGGCTGCTGCCCGGTGAACGGGAAATGAAATTGGCACGGTGCCTCTCCAGACAATACATAACGGTCTGCCTGGCATGCCCGATGGCAGCCGGCAGGGCTAGATGGTCTGAGAGGTCAAATACGGAAACAGCAGTTTCGAATCGCCACGGGCGGGGCCGAGGCGTGCATCAGGTGGGGTGCCTGCAGCGCAGAACCCGAGAAATCGAGAACAACTACCGCCAACGTGAAGTTCGCGGGCATGGCACTGAGAGCAACTGTGGCTGGCAACTCGTACTTGTCGAGGGATTGGTCGTCGGCATGGCAATGGGCATGGCACAAGGCGGGTTGCTCCTTGTCCATCGCCTTCGACATGGATTCCGCGCATGGCACGCCATCACCCATCACCATACTACTTTGAGCACCGCTGGCCACTGTCGCCGGGCAAACATAGCGCGCCACAGCTAGCTGCATGAACAGCAGGCTGAACAGTGCAATGAGCACTGTGATCAGACGGTGGCGGCGAAAGAGGGTCATGTCACATACTTTGGCTCATTCTAATCTGTCGAAGTTCACTGCGTTTTCTTACACGGATAGGCACTAGCTTTCAGGCTGGATCGGTGATGATTTCGAAAAATCAGTCACAGGCTACGGCAATAGTTCGGGAAAGCAGGGTTATTTCCTATGTAGCCGATGGTTATGTATCCCGAAGTAGGCCAAATGCCCTGCAGGCAGCCATTCCTGCAGGGCGCATGGCAAGAGGTATTGCTGATCGGGCTGGTAGGGAACGTAACTGGTGCTCATCGCTCCATCATGCGCATCCCCACCAAATTCGCATCGGGACATTCCCTTCTGCCGCCCAGACTCCTAGCATGGATTCACGAGGGCTCGGTAACCTTGCAAGCGGGCGCAGGTAGAATCAGGCCCAATGTTGCGTTTACGCCTCTTACTTGCTTGGTTTTTAATGGCAGCGATTCCCATGCAGGGATTCGCGGCAGCTTCCATGCTGTTTTGCGGCATGGGGACAGAGCATGTGCTGGCGCAAGTTGGCGACGTGTCGCCCGCATTGCACCAACATTCGATCCAGGAAACTTCGCACCACGCGCATTCCTCTCATAGCCACGCCGACACCGAATCGCACGGCAATACAACGCCTGGTGCAAAACAAGGGGTGCCAGATGCTGGACATACGTGCAGCATCTGCGCTGCCTGCTGCAATAGCGTCGCAATTGTTGGGTTAGAGCTTGTGATCGCCAGCGTCCCCGCTCCGCAAGCAGAGTTAGCCGAGCCGATCGTGCTGATTCTTGCCCGAGCCACTCCGGTCCCCGACAAACCTCCTCGCGCCTGAAGCCATTCCCTCCCGCTTTTACCAATGCGGGCTGCGGAAGCATTGCTTCGTCCTCCGTGGGCAGCTTAGCCCCATGGCGTCCATTCCATCCTTTGCGCGAGGATTTCATGTCCCAACTATTGCGAGTCTCCTGGCTCTTTGTATTACCCGTCCTGGCCGCGCCGAGCGTGTCAGCCCAGAGTTCCGCGGAGTCAATTGCCATCCCATCAAAGCAGGCGGCCTCTGCGCCTGCAGCGCCTCTGAGCTACCGCTCGGCTTTCCAAAACTACCAGTCTTACTCTGACAGTGCAGTTGTGCCCTGGAAAGAGAGCAACACCAAAGTCAAGGATGCCGGCGGATGGCGGGCCTATGCCAAGGAGGCACAAGAGCCGGTGGCGACCGACGGCAAAGCGCCTGCTGCGGCAGCCTCCAATCCACATTCGGGGCATCACTGACCATGAAAATCAGAAATCTTCCCAAAACTCTCCGCTTTGGCGTCGTAGCTATTGCGTCGATGACCCTGGTCGGTTGCGCCAGCGTCGACTTCGATCAAACCTTGCGCGACACCAGCCAAAACAACCAGAGTTTGGTCGGTGGCCAGTTGGAGTTAAGTCAAACCAGCCAACAGCGTGAATCCAGACGCAAGGTGAGCGAGCAACTGCTTTCGCAGCCGCTGGGCATGAACGATGCCGTGCAATTGGCTCTTGCCAACAGCGCGACCATCCAAACCATGCTTGCACAGAGCTGGGCAGACATGGCGGCGGTCAATCAGTCCGGCAGGATTTCCAACCCGGTATTGACACTGGCGCGTACCCGTTTCAAGGACGAATTGGAGTTCGACAG
>JANXVI010000457.1 GCA_025351745.1 Rhodoferax sp. | reverse complement strand
CTCGTGGATACCGAAAAGTGAACCCGCTACCTCCCCTCCCCCCGCATGCCAGCAAAGCTGGCCGCAGCGCAGGGCGTGAAGCCGGGGCCCGATTTGTGCGCGTTTGGCACCATGAGGCCGCAGCCCCCAGGCGCTTCGCGGCGGTGCACCTTCAAGAACCAAGGTTGCCGTGTGTTTGCCGATTTCGTGGGTGCAGCACAGGGCGCAAAGCCGGGGCCCTCATGGTGCCAAATGCGCACAAATCGGGTCCCGGCTTTGCGCCCTGTGCTGCGGCCGGCTTTGTTGGCATGCGTGATCGGGAAAAGTAGGTTCACTTTTCAGTATCCACCAGGCCTTTGACAAACCACTTTTGCATCAGCATCACCACCAGAGCGGGTGGCAACATGGCCAGCATCGCGGTGGCCATCACAATGTTCCACTCGGTTTGCGCATCACCGCCCGAGATCATTTGCTTGATGCCGATCACCACCGGGTACATGTTTTCTTCGGTGGTCACCAAGAGTGGCCACAGGTACTGGTTCCAGCCGTAGATGAACTGGATCACAAACAACGCCGCCATGCTGGTGGCAGACAGCGGCACCAGAATGTCCTTAAAAAAGCGCATAGGCCCCGCGCCATCGACCCGCGCGGCCTCTACCAATTCATCGGGTACGGTCAGGAAGAACTGGCGGAACAAAAAGGTGGCCGTGGCAGACGCAATCAGCGGCACGGTCAGACCGGCATAGCTGTTGAGCATGCCCAGATCAGCGACCACCTGGTAGGTGGGCCCTATGCGCACCTCCACAGGCAGCATCAGCGTAACGAAAATCGCCCAAAAGAAAAACATGCGCATCGGAAAGCGGAAATAAACGATGGCAAAGGCTGACAGCAGCGAGATGGCGATTTTGCCCAGTGCAATGACCAGCGCTGTGACTAGGCTGACCACCATCATGCGGCCCACCGAGGCATGCGAGCCCGTGCCGGTGCGGTCGCCGGACAGCGCGGTGGCGTAGTTGTCCAGCAGATGGGTGCCGGGTAGTAGCGGCATGGGGACTTGAACCACGGCTTCGGTGGTGTGGGTGGACGCCACAAACGTGATGTAAACCGGGAACGCGATGACCAGCACGCCAATGATCAAAATCAGGTGCGACATTCGGTCCAGCCAGGGGCGACGTTCAACCATCAGTAATTGACTTTCTTTTCGACAAAGCGGAACTGCACCACGGTGAGCGCGACGACGATAAACATCAGGACCACCGACTGCGCTGCGGAGCCGCCCAGATCCATGGCTTTGAAGCCGTCAAAATAAACCTTGTAGACCAGAATGGCCGTGTCCTTGCCCGGGCCGCCCTTGGTGGCCGCATCCACAATCGCAAACGTGTCAAAAAAGGCATAGACGATGTTGATGACGAGCAGGAAGAAGGTGGTGGGCGACAACAGGGGGAACTGGATGGTCCAAAACCTGCGCCAAGGCCCTGCGCCATCCATGGACGCCGCCTCGACGAGGGACTTGGGGATGCTCTGTAGCCCGGCCAGGAAAAACAAAAAGTTATACGAAATCTGCTTCCAGACCGCAGCCATCACGATCAAAGCCATGGCGTGGCGGCTGTTGAGCAGAGAGTCCCAGGCAAAACCCATTTCGCGCAGTGCATACGAGACCACGCCAATGCTGGGTGAGAAAAGGAACAGCCACAGCACCCCGGCCACCGCCGGTGCCACCGCATAGGGCCAGATCAGCAGGGTGCGGTAAACGCCCGAGCCACGCCCGATGCGGTCGGCAAACACGGCTAACACCAGCGACAGGCTAAGGCCCAGCACGGCAACCAATACCGAGAAAATGGCGGTGATCTGAAACGACTCCAGGTAGGACGGGTCATTCCACAGGTTGCGAAAATTCTCCAAACCGACCCAGACCACCGACGTGCCAAACGCGTCGGACTGTTGCATGGACTGCAGCAGCGCCTGGCCCGCAGGCCAGAAGAAAAACACGGCGATCACGACCACCTGGGGTGCGATGAGCACCCAGGGCAACCACCAGGATTTGAAAACGACGCGTTTTTCCACGGCTTGAAGGTCCTTGCAAGCGTTTACTTTTGCTTGTTTGCTTTTTCGAAGCGTTCCAGTTGCTCGTCACCACGTTTGACGATCGATTCCAGGGCTTCCTTGGGGGTCTTTTTACCGGCCCAGACCTGTTCGAGTTCTTCGTCCTCAATGGCGCGAATTTGTACGTAGTTGCCCAAGCGTATGCCACGTGATTTGTCAGTCACTTTGCGGACCATCTGATTCACGGCCACATCGGTGCCGGGGTTTTCTTTGTAGAAGCCCGATTTTTCGGTCAACTGAAAAGCTGCGGTGGTAATGGGCAGATAGCCCGTGCGCTTGTGGCTGGCGGACTGTACTTCGGGCTGGGACAGGAAGTCAAAGAACTTGGCGACGCCCTTGTATTCTTCGGCTTTTTTGCCCGACATGACCCACAGGCTGGCACCACCAATCACGGTGTTCTGCGGCGCGCCGGGCACGTCTTGGTAATAGGGCAAAGGCGCCAGGCCAAAGGCAAACTTGGCGTTTTTCTTGACGTTGCCATAGAAGCCGCTGGAGGTGGTCATCATCGCGCACTCCCCGGAAACAAAACTGGCCTCTGGCACGTTGCCACGGCCCTTGTAGACGAACAGACCCTGCTTGGCCATGTTGGACAGGTTGTCAATGTGGCGCAAGTGCAGCGGCGTGTCGACCTTCATCCGTGCGTCCAGTCCGGCCAATCCGTTTTGTTTGCTGGCAAATTCGACGTTGTGCCAGGCGGAGAAACTTTCCAGTTGGGTCCAGCCCTGCCAGGAAATGGAAATTGGGCACTTGTGGCCGTTGGCCTTGAGTTTGCCCGCAGCCAGAGCTACCTCGCCCCAAGTGGCGGGCGCCTTCTCTGGGTCCAGACCGGCAGCCTTGAAGGCGTCTTTGTTGTAGTAGAAGACGGTGGTGGAGCTGTTGAACGGAAAGCTCAGCATCTGACCCGTGGGCGAAGTGTAATAGCCAGCCACCGCAGGGATGTAGACCTTGGGGTCGAACTTATAACCCGCGTCG
>JANXVI010000443.1 GCA_025351745.1 Rhodoferax sp. | reverse complement strand
AGCGGTCGGGTTTTGAAGTAAGCGTCGCTCTCTTCAGCGCTGACTTTCTCCACAACACCTTCGATGCGAACGACGCGCTCCAGCTCCACCCAGTGGAATTGCAGCGCTGCGAATGGATTGCCCGCCAGCTCATGGCCTTTGCGGCTGTCGTAATTGGTGAACCAGGTGATGCCCTGCGCGTCATAGCCCTTGATCAACACGATGCGCGTCGAGGGGCGCAGGTTGCTGGCGACCGTGGCCAGAGTCATCGCATTGGGTTCGGGCACTTCCGATGCAATGGCTTCTTTGAGCCATTGGTCGAATTGCTGCAGGGGGTCGGCGTGTGAGGCCGACTCGTCGAGTTCGGCGCGCTCGTAGCTTTTGCGAAGGTCTGCGATAGAGGTCATAGGCCCAGTATAGAAGCGCCGCAAAGCGCCTCTTGGGAGCCTGGATTTACACCACCGCTGCCATCAAGCCCGCTGCTTTGGGAGTGAGAAGGGGAGTGGGAGTGGCCATCGCGTTGGTACCTATGGCGGCGCCAAACTGGATGTCACCCATCAACTGGCCGCCTTCCTGTATCACCACCTTGCCGTAGCGGATCTTGCCGGTCACGCGGCCCGTGGCGTAAATCACCAACTTTTGGCGCACTGTCAAATCGCCGTTGAATTGGCCGTGGATTTCGGCGAAATCAATGTCGGCCGAACCCTTGAACGCACCGATCTCGGTGATGTGCATGACGCGCGAATCCATGGTCGCTTCTACGGTGCCTTCAACCACCAGCGTGTCGCAATCGGTAATTTCTACGCCCTTTAGCTTGATGTTGGGGCCCACGGTCAGCTTGCTGCCGCCTTCTTTGGTAGGGGCACCGGATGTTGGTGCTGGTGCCGCCACTGGCGCTACAACCGCCGCTGCAGGTTCGCCCCCAGGCGCTTGAGCCTGTGCCGGTACTGCGCCCATGCCACCCATGCTGGAGCCGTGGCTGGGGCCGGACAATCCGCCGGGCCGGATGGGGTTGCTATTCATGTTGTTTGCGGGAGTCTCAGGGCGTTTACCAAAGAAGGGAGGTTGTAGGGACATCAGGTTCTTTCAAAAAATTGAAGAATGCATACTAGTCGCATCCCTCAGTGAAAACCCTCGGTTAATTGCAACATCCCTGGCCTAAATGCCACCAAATGTTGCAAGTGTTTTTGCGGGCTTTGCAGCTAAGACCCTGAAACCTGCACTTGGTCGGAAATTTCTATGGTTTTTACCGGCGCGCCGGTAGAGTGCCGACTGTCACTCACAAGGAGGAAATCCCATGCAAGCACCAGACATGCAGCCCGTACCGCTAGAACAGTCCCACCCCATCCTGGCCCCCACCGTACCCGAAGCGCGCATCGAAGCTTTAGATGTGGTGCGTGGCTTTGCGTTGCTGGGTATTTTTCTGATGAACATCGAATTCTTCAACCGCTCGACGAGCGGAATTGGCGAGGGCATGCCGGTGGGTCTGACGGGTATGGATTGGTTTGCAAGCTGGTTCATTTCCTACTTTGTGCAGGGCAAATTCTGGACCATTTTTTCGCTGCTTTTTGGCATGGGCTTTGCCGTGATGCTGACGCGTGCCGAGCGGGCGGGGCGTCCATTTTTGGGGCCGTATTTGCGTCGCATTTTGGCCCTGGCGGTGTTTGGTGCAAGCCACTACATTTTTCTATGGGCGGGGGACATTTTGTTCAGCTACGCCGTGGCAGCCGGTGCCCTGCTGATACTGCTGTATGGCCAGTGGAAGCCGATCGTCATCGCCATTGCGTTGCTGGTGGGTATTGGCATGGCGACGGGCGTGGAGCCGCTGTTTGGCATTGCTGGCTCGCTGTCCTTTGTGGGATTGGTGTCGCTGTACATGCGCGATGAGAAACGCATCATGGTGCGGGGCTATCGGGTGCCCCGCATGTCGGTGATTCTTTTTGTGTTCGGCGTAGTAGCGGCCATTGCCGCCACCGTGTTGTGGTGCCTGGCCAATTCGCCCACGGATCCACGGGTTCCAGTCAGTTTGGCCGCCGTCGTTTTGTTGACCATGTCGGTGCTATCAGCCAAATTCAAAGACCCGGTGAATCTGCGCGCGGTGCGACTCGGCGCCACCATCTATTTTACGCAGGCGGTGATCATGATTCTCTTCGGTGCGGTGCAATATCTGACGCCACCTGAAGCAGACACTCCAACGTTGCCTGCCAATGCTGCAGGTGTGGCGACCGCGGCCGAAAAGAAGTCTGAGACAAAACCGGGAGAGAAGCCCGAACCAACAGCCGCCGAAAAGCAGGCAGAGAAGGCTAAACGACTGGCCAAACGACTGGAAGAAAGGCGCAACGAAGTGCGGATATTGTCCAGCGGCCACTATGGTGAAGCCGTGGAAATGCGGGCGCGGCGCTTTCCCGAGAAGTTAGCTGGTGATGCCGGCTTTGCCACCGTGCTGGTGGCCATGTTTTTGCTGGGTAGTTGGTTCGTGCGTTCCGGCATTATGGAAAACACCGCAGCACACCTTCCATTGTTTCGCAAGCTCGCCTTCTACGGTCTGCCGCTTGGCATAGGCCTGGGCTTGCTGGGCAGCACGGTGGCTATGTCGCACACACCGGGTGCCGAACATGATGGGTTTCAAATGGCCCGGGGCCTGACAGTGCTTGGCAATCTCCCGGCCTGCCTGGGTTATGTCGGCATGGTGGTGCTGATGCTGCACAGCCGCTCAGTGTTTGCCAACATACGAGTGTTGGCCCCGGTAGGCCGCATGGCGTTGAGCAACTACCTGCTGCAGTCGGTCATCTGCTCCATCGTCTTCTTTGGTTATGGGCTGGGCTATTGGGGCATGGGCCGTGCGCACCAGGTGGTGTTCGTAGCCGTGGTGTTTGCGGCGCAGATCGTGATGAGCCACTGGTGGTTGTCGCGCTACCGGTTTGGGCCGATCGAATGGGTGTGGCGTGCCTTCACCTACCGCACCACGCCTGCCATGCGACGCGAACCCACGCTGCCGACCACGGCCATCGCAGCTTGACCTACTTGCCGGGTTGCAGGTCGATACGCTGCACGGTGGCCGCTTCCACCCGTTTGCGGGAGTAGAGCAGCGGAAAGTATTCGCCCCTGCGCCACATGTTGGACAGATCCTTGTAATGCGGGCTGTCGGGGTCGCCCGATTGGCCTGGCATGTTGATGGCGCGGGAGTTGTCCCAGTTGCCCACGTCGATCACTACGCGGAAAGACGGGCCCGCCAGTTGGCGGAAATCCCTGGGGTCGTAACTGGACTGGTTGGGCGTGTGGGCGCCGCCCTGCCGGGGCAGCGGCCCCACATTCAACTTGGCCGCCGTGGTGGCATCGACTGCCGATGCAAAGGGATGGGTGATGAGGGTGTGCTGCAGCTTGCCCCACTGCCATTGCGTGGGGTCGTTGCCCAGAAGTCTTTGCGAGTCCGCCCACGCCAGCTTAAGGCTGGTCAGCAGAATCCAATCGCGTTTGGCGATGGCGTCAGTGCCCAGCACAGGTGCTGGTTTTTCGAGCGTGTCCAGCAACACCGTGGCGTCAGGCATGCCTATCATCGCAGATGATTTTTTAGGCAACGCCACTTCCTTGAATGCATAGCCCAGGTAACGCGCCCACCAGATTTCAAACAGCGCTGCGGCAGCGGAGTCGGCGGTCTCCACACTGTTCCACTCGCGCAGCAGTTGCAAGGCCGGCTGGATGGTGGCATCGGTAGAACGCAAGGTGCGCAGCAGGGTTACCAGGCGGCGGGCTGGTGTAGACAGCACATCGTTTTGCAAGCGCATGGAATCTTCGATGGACAGCTTGCCGGGCTTGAGCAGCACTTCGCGCAGGCGCTGGTAACGGTCCGCACTCGCCCATTCAAAACCCGGCTTGCGCGTGCGGTAGGGGTAGTCGGGCGGCAGGTTCATTTCATTCGCGCTGGCAAACCAGCCTTGCGCCGGGTTGTAGATCCACGGCAGTTGTTCGCCGGGTAGAAAGCCTGCCCATTCGTAGCGGCCATCGCCGGGTACGGGCATCAGCCCATCCCAGTTGGGGCGTATCGGGTTTAAACCGCCTGCCACCCAGCCGATGTTGCCCTTGGCATCGGCATAAACTTGGTTCTCGCTGGGCGCGCCCCAGCGCGACATGGCCTGGCGAAACTGCTGGAAGTTGCTGGCAAACATGTAGTCGATGCTGCCGAAATAGGGCGCCATGCCGGGTTCAAACCACGCAGAACGCACGGCATACGCGCGGTCTTTGGCCGCCTCTGTGTAGATGACTGGGCCATGCCGCGTGAAGCGCAATTCCGCATCTACCGGCGTGGTGCCTTTGACGGCGATGGACTCGCGCAGGAGGGTGAATTTTTCCCACTTGCCTTGGTACAGGTACTCCGTGGCGTTGGCCGGGTTCAGCGCATAGGTGTAAAGATCTTCCTGGTCGATGCTGAAGATGGTCAAGCCAAAAGCAATCTGTCCGTTGTGGCCTATGGATATGCCGGGCAGCGCGGGCTCACCGGCACCTACCACGTCGAGGTTGGGCGCGCTGAGGTGGGCGATGTAGCGCAGCGAAGGCACCGAGTAGGCTCGGTGCGGGTCGCTGGCCAGCATGGCTCGCCCGGTGGCGGTTTTGGACGGGGCCAGAACCCAGGCGTTGCTGCCTTCTGCGGGGGGCGGTGGTGCGGCCATTGCAAATGCACCCGTGTCGTCGTCTGCAACGGTCGCGCTGGTCTGCGTGCCTGCCCTGCCCAGCGTGACGCCTTGGGTTGCCAATTGGAAGACCCTCAACAAGTCTTTGGGCAGGCAGGGGCCCAGCCCGTCCGGCACGGTGGTTTCCCACGCGGGCGACAGTTTGATCCGCATGGCGTCGGTCTTGATGGTGTCATGGCAAGCTACGTAGGAGCGGGCCACTTCGGATGTCAGGTTGCGCGTCAGCGCATGGCTACGGATGCGCACCACGTCCTGCGCCTGCCATTTCCCGGGTAGATACGAAAATTGCTTGAACTCAAACGGCAACATGCGCGGGTCTGCAGCGGCAGCGTCGATATAGGCATTGATACCGGCCACAAAGCGCTCGGCAATGCCTTGCGCGTTTTTGCCATAGGCCTGCCACTCCCTTTGCATGTCGCCACGGTAGAGGAACAAGCGGCTGGCGGTGTCTTGCTCAACGTAGGCTGGGCCAAACACCTCGGCCAAGCGGCCCAAGCCGCGACGGCGCCACAGGTCGATCTGAAACAAGCGGTCGCGCGCCGCGTTGTAGCCCTGCGCAAAAAACACATCTTCCTGGCTGGCCGCGTAAATATGGGCCACGCCCCAGCGGTCGACCAAGATCTCGGCAGGCTGTTGCAGGCCAGATAGTTTGACGGTGCTGGTGGCTACCTTTGCCTGCGTTTCACTTGCCGCGTGCGCAGCATTTGCTGTCAGGGCAGGTGACGCAACTAGACAGTGCAGCACGCACAATATGGGGTAGGCCAGGGGGCTGATTCGCATGCGCAAGTGTATTGAAATCTAGCGGTGCGCCGCGTGTTTGACGGAGAGGCCAAGACTTGGTGGTTTTTGTTAGTTGTGTGCGCTGTCACACGAACGGGCTCGTGCGCAACGAATATATTCTGTCCACTTTTCGGAGTCTGGCTGCACCGCCAGGTTATCAATAAGCGTGCGGCCAATGGTGGCACAGTGCCGCCGAATTTTAAGGACTGAAAATCATGGGAATCATCTGGACCATCTTGATTGGCTTTGTTGCGGGCCTCATTGCCAGGGCATTGTTGCCTGGTACGCAGGCTATGGGCTTCTTCATTACCGCGATTCTAGGAATCGTCGGTTCGTTGGTTGCCACCTACCTGGGCCAGGCGATGGGCTGGTATCAGGCTGGCGCAAGTGCGGGTTTCATCGCTTCCGTCGTTGGGGCAATTGTTTTGCTCGTGATCTACGGCATGGTTGTTCGCAAGAGTTAATTTACACAAGGAATCTTTTATGAGCCTCATCGACATACTCAATAGCTTTACCGGCACCAGCAACGCCGCGGAACATTTCGACCGCGTTGCCGAGCAGGCAAGTACCGACGAGCTAGGCTCCGGCCTGGCGTCTGCCATGCGCTCTGAACAGACGCCGCCGTTTGGCTCCATGGTGGGAGAACTATTCGGGAATTCCAACCCATCACAGCAAGCAGGCCTGTTGAATCAAATCCTGTCCTCGTTGGGGCCAGGCCTGTTGTCTGGAGCGGCCGGGGGGGTACTCGGGCGCATACTGGGTTCGGGTCAAGGGCCAATCACCAGCGAGCAGGCTTCGCAAATAACGCCCGCTCAGGTCACAGAATTGGCCACGCACGCAGAGAAAGTTCAACCCGGCGTGATTGACGAAGTGAGCCGCTTTTATGCAGAGCATGCAGGTCTGATAAAGACGCTGGGCGGCGCGGCCTTGGCGATCACGTTGGCAAGCATGAAAAACAACGCCAATCGGAGTTGATATCGGGGTAGGCGCTGCGGAGCGCCCGATCAAGGAGGGCCAGAACCGCTGCCCGTATGGCGCTGATTCGACACGGCACAAACTTGTACCACGCTGGTAACTAATGCCGCCCCAAAGCGGAAGTAACCAAGTTACCATCGCAGGTTGTAATATTGTTACATGACGCCATGCCAAACTCTCCCATCGCCGTTCACCCTGTTCACCCCGTTGTACTTGCTGTCACGCGCCGCATACAAGCGCGCAGTGCGCCGGACCGCACAGCCTACCTGGCACAGATCGATGCGGCGGCGGATCGCAAGCCGGGTGCGGACCGCATGGGTTGTGCGAATGTGGCCCACGCTTTCGCTGCCATGCCTGATGGTGACAAGGCGCGTGTCACTGGTATAGACAAGTTCCGCGTGGTGGCCGAGAAGGGCCCCAACATCGGCATCGTCAACGCCTACAACGACATGCTGTCGGCGCACGCGCCCTTGCAGCACTACCCCGATGTCATCAAACAAGAAGCGCGACGCCTGGGTGCCACTGCGCAAGTGGCGGGCGGTGTGCCCTCTATGTGCGACGGTGTAACCCAAGGTACCCCGGGCATGGAGTTGAGCCTGTTCAGCCGCGACAGCATCGCCATGGCCACTGCTATTTCGCTAAGCCACGATGTGTTTGACTGCGCGTTGATGCTTGGCGTGTGCGACAAAATCGTACCGGGACTGTTGATTGGGGCCTTGCACTTTGGGCACTTGCCCACGGTGTTTGTGCCGGCCGGGCCCATGACGTCGGGCTTGTCCAACAACGACAAAGCCAAGATGCGCGAGAAGGCTGCGCAAGGGCTCGTGGGACGTGCTGAATTGCTAGAGGCCGAGTCTGCTGCCTACCATGGCCCGGGCACCTGTACCTTTTACGGCACGGCCAACAGCAACCAGATGTTGTTAGAGGCCATGGGCTTGCATGTGCCGGGCACAGCATTCATCAACCCCGGCGCCGATGTGCGCGTCGAGTTGACGCGCGAAGCGGTACGCACCGTGCTGGGCATTACCAAGAGCAAGCGCTTCGCTCCTATCGGGCGGCTGGTGGATGAGCGCTGCATCGTCAATGCGATGGTGGCCTTGTTGGCTACCGGTGGCTCAACCAACCATTTGATCCACTGGGTCGCGGTGGCCCGCTCGGCGGGCATCACCATCGACTGGAATGATTTCTCCGACTTGTCGGACGTGGTGCCCTTGTTGACCCGCGTCTACCCCAATGGCAGTGCCGATGTGAACCAGTTTCAGGCGGCGGGTGGCCCAGGCTATGTGATCCGCGAATTGCTGGATGCGGGCTACCTGCACGCCGATGTGTTGACCGTGCGCGCAGGTGGTCTGCGCGAGTACACCGCCATTCCTGCGGCAGGTGCCAATGGCGTCCTGCATTGGACCGACACGGGCGCCAGCAAGGACGAGACGGTGGTGCGCCCCGCCAGTAACCCGTTCAGCGCCAGTGGTGGTCTTAAACTTTTGCTGGGCAACTTGGGGCGCAGTGTCATCAAGGTGTCCGCCGTGCCCCACGATCGCCATGTGGTCGAAGCGCCATGCCGGGTGTTTGATTCACAAGACGCGCTGCACCAGGCCTTCCATGCCGACGAACTCAACCTCGATGTGGTGTGCGTGGTGCGCTGGCAAGGCCCACAGGCCAACGGCATGCCTGAGCTGCACAAGCTGACACCGCCTTTGGCGGTGTTGCAGGGCAAGGGTTTCAAGGTGGCGCTGGTGACCGATGGCCGCATGAGCGGCGCGTCGGGCAGGGTGCCCGCTGCTATCCACGTGTCGCCCGAAGCGGCCGCTGGCGGCAGCTTGGCCAAGGTGCAAGACGGAGACCGCATCCGCCTGGACGCGGTGGCTGGCACATTGCAGGTACTGGTGGACGCGGCCGAGTGGGATGCGCGCCCGATGGCGACCATGCCATCTGATTTGCGGGCATCCAACGGCGTTGGCCTGGGGCGTGAACTGTTTGCCAACATGCGCCGCAACGCGTTGACCGCCGAAGAGGGCGCTTGCAGTTGGTTGTGAGCCCTGCCGCTGTGCATTCCCCATAACAGCTCTTAAGAAAAAATCGATGCCTACAGCAACCCCACTTACCGCTCTGCAAGTGATGCAGGACGCCCCCGTCATCCCCGTCATTGTGTTGAACGATGTGGCGCACGCCGTGCCCATGGCGCGAGCCTTGGTGGCAGGTGGCGTTCGCATGCTCGAAGTGACACTGCGCACTGCGCAGGCGCTGGCCTGCATTGAAGCCATTGCCCGGGATGTGCCCGAGGCCGTGGTGGGCGCGGGCACAGTGCGCTCCAAGGCTGATGCCCTTGCCGCTGCCCGCGCGGGGGCCCGTTTTGCCGTAAGCCCCGGTTACACCAACGCCGTGGGTCAAGCCTGCCGAGATGCGGGGCTGGCGCTGCTGCCAGGCGTGGCAACGGGAAGCGAGATCATGATGGCGCAGGAAGACGGCTTTACCGAACTCAAATTCTTCCCGGCTATGCAGGCTGGCGGCATGGCCATGCTCAAGGCCTGGAGCGGCCCGTTCTTTGATGTCAAGTTTTGTCCTACCGGCGGTGTGACGTTGAACAACGCGCCGGAATTTTTGGCGTTACCCAATGTGGTTTGTGTGGGCGGCTCTTGGCTGGTACCGGTGGAGGCCATGGCCAAGGGCGATTGGGCCAGCGTTACCCAACTTGCGCGCGACACGCAGGCCTTGCGCAAGGCTTAGTGCGCTTATCTCCGGGTTGAGCCGCAGCGCTGCATAGCTATAGATTTGATAGCTTCCTAGGTATATTGCACGAGGGCTAGCGGCGCTATTTGCTTGCGTAGTCTGGCCGCTGTATCAGTTCTATCTTGTAGCCATCGGGGTCGGTAACAAAGGCGATGACGGTGGCTCCGCCCTTGACCGCGCCCGCTTCACGCGTCACATTGCCACCCGCAGCCTTGATGGCCGCGCAGGCCGCATACACGTCGGGCACGCCCAGCGCGATATGTCCGTAGGCCGTGCCGATGTCATACGACTCGACACCCCAGTTGTAGGTGAGCTCAATCTCGGAATGGTCGGGGTTGGGGCCGTAGCCGACAAAGGCCAGCGAGTATTTGTACTCGGGGTTCTCTGATGTGCGGTTGAGCTTCATGCCCAGTACCTGGGTGTAGAAGTTGATGGAGCGCTGCAGGTTGCCAACGCGCAGCATGGTGTGGAGGAGGCGCATAGTCAAAGTCTCATGAAAAACAGGGTGATGCCAAATGAACGCACCCGACCGAGCATAACGCGCCACCGGGCGCCTCGTGTCAGTGGCGCTGAAAGACCAGTGCGCCGTTGGTGCCGCCAAAGCCAAAGCTGATCTTGGCGGAACATTCCATCGGCATGGTGTGTGCGGTTGCGGCGCAGCGGTGCAGGTCGCACGTCGGGTCGGTAGTAAGCTCGCCACCCATGACCACTTTCACCAAAACCATTCTCTTCACCGACACCGATGGCCGCGCGAAGTTTCGTGAAGAAGCTATGCCGCTGAATCAGGGACCCCCGCAGTCCATGTTGTCAGACGTGTTCGCATCGGGTGGCTACCAGTTGCGCACCAGCCCGGTTGGTTTTCGCAGCGCGTTCCACTGCACGGGCGCGCCGCAATGGTGTTTCATCCTTGGGGGGCAGATGGAGATTGGCTTGCAAGGCGGTGTGTCGCGCATCTTCAAACCTGGCGAACACTTCTATTCGGCGGATGTGTTGCCCGAGGGTGCCACGTTTGACCCCGCTGTACACGGGCATTGGAGCCGCCAGATCGGGGAAGAGCCCTTGATCACGTTGTTTGTGCGGGGCTAGCCCCCCTGCATTTCACCCGACATCAGCGTCACCACGCCGGGCGTTCCGGCCTTCACATGGCGGATCAGAGCGTGGGCAATGTCTGCGGCCTTGATGGCGCGGTAGTTGGCGGGTATGACGGGGCTCAAGCAGCGCGCCAGTTTCAGGCCAATGCCCTCACCTGCGCGCCCAGCTTGACCCAGCGCTGCACGGTCACCGTCGATCAGGGACGGGCGCGCAATCACCAGGCTTTTGAAACCCATGCGCGCAAGCGACAGCTCCATTTCGCCCTTGATGCGGTTGTAGAAAACAGCGGAGTGGGAGTCGGCACCCATGGCACTGATGACTCCTAATTTTGTAGCACCTGCGGCACGAACCGCGAGGGCTACAGCCTCAACAGCCTTAAGGTCCAAGGCCTGGAAGGCTTCCTTGCTGCCCGCCACCTTGATCGTGGTTCCCAGTGCAATGAAACATTCATCGACCTTGGGGAGGGCAGGTAAGCTTGAGAAGTCGACCACGTGATGGGTCAACTTCGCGTGCTGGATATCCGGTGGTCGGCGGCCCAGGGTGTGTACCGCCGCAACCGATTTATCGGCTAAAAGGTCCGCGAGGATTTCCCGACCCACCAGACCGGTTGCCCCCGCCACCAAAACCACCCGACCGTGAACCACCGCCATTGCCGCCTCCGTTACCTGAACCACCGCCTGAGCCGCCGCGATTTCCACCGCCGCCACCATAGCCACCGCCGCCACGGCGACCGCCGCGTTCAGCCATCATATCGACACTGGTGCGCATAGGATCGGGTTGACCACCTGGCGCGGCGCGGGGAGGGCGCTCGCCCATGCCGCTGCCGAAGCCGCCTTCATGGCTGCGCGGTTGAGCGTCACCGACGGGTGGGCGTCCACGGCCCTGACCGCTGCCTCCACCACCATGGCCCTGGGGACCGCGTGCGCTTTGTGGGCGCGGCGCGTTGTGTTCGCCACCGCGTCCACCGCCGCCTTGTCCGCCACCGTTGCCACCGCCATTGCCACCACCATTACCGCCGTCACGACGGGGGCCTTGTGCGCCACGGCCACTGCCACCATTGCCGTTGCCACGTCCGGCGCCTTGACCACCACCACCTTGGCCAGCCTTGTTCTCACGCACGCGTTGCAGCATTTCGGTACGCGCCGCGCGCGCCGCGGCTTGCATCACATCGCGGCTGGGCGGCTTGCCTGCACCACCCCAGATTGTCTGACGACCCATGGCGATAGGCTCACCCTGTTCGCCTGGCTCTGGGCCAAAACCGTCGATGATTTGGACGGGAATGTTTTGCTTGGTAAAGCGCTCGATGTCCTGCATGAAACCTTCTTCATCCAGGCACACCAGGTTGATGGCGGCGCCGTCGTTGCCGGCACGGCCGGTGCGGCCTATGCGGTGCACGTAGTCTTCGCTCACATTGGGGATTTCGTAATTGACGACATGCGGCAACTCGTCGATGTCAATGCCACGGGCAGCAATGTCAGTGGCCACCAAAACACGTACATCGCCACTCTTGAACCCTGCCAGAGCTTGCGTACGGGCTGCCTGGCTCTTGTTGCCGTGCAATGCCATCGCGGTGATGCCATTCTTTTCCAGGAATTCGGCCACATTGTTGGCACCGAACTTGGTGCGCGTGAACACCAGCACCTGGCTCCACTTGTGTTCGTTGATGATGTGGGCCAGCAGGGCCTTCTTCTTGCCACGGCCAACCGGGTGGATCACCTGGGTGATACGTTGCACGGTGGTGTTGCGGGGGGTAACTTGCACGCTTTGCGGGTCTTTGAGCAGACCGGCGGCCAGTTCGCGGATTTCATCGCTGAAAGTGGCCGAGAACAGCAGGCTTTGCTTCTCTTTGGGCACGGCGGCCAGAACTTTTTTGACATCATGGATAAAACCCATGTCCAGCATGCGGTCGGCTTCGTCCAGCACCAGCATCTGCACCTGGCCCAGGTCCAGCATGCCTTGCTGCATCAGGTCCAGCAGACGGCCGGGGGTGGCCACCAGAATGTCAACGCCCTTTTTGAGCTTGGAGATTTGGGGGTTCATGCCGACGCCGCCAAAAATCACGGTGGAGCTCAGTTGCAGGTACTTGCCGTAGGTACGGATGGATTCTTCGACCTGCGCCGCCAGTTCGCGGGTAGGGGTCAGCACCAAAGCGCGGATGCCAGTGCCGCCAAATTTGTTTTGTGCGCTACGACTCATCGTGAGTCGGTGCAGCAAGGGCAGGGTAAATGCTGCTGTCTTGCCAGTACCAGTTTGGGCGCCACCGAGCAGGTCGCGACCTTCAAGGATCAGCGGGATGGCCTGGGCCTGAATGGCGGTGGGCGTCTCGTAACCTTGCTCGCGCACGGCTTTAACGATGGCCGCAGCCAAATTCAATTCTTCAAAGTTCATGGATTGTGGCGCCCATCCAGGGCGCTTGGGATATCGGCCTGTTCTGGCACCAGAGCACCAGATCAGTCAAAGGCAGATAGATTCAAAGGCGGGACGTTGGAGGTAAAGCCTGTATCCCCAGCAATGTGCTGACGTTGTGGGCAACTGAAGCACCGCAACTACACGTATTGTCGCACGTTGGCCGCCCTCCCGCCCAAAAAGCTGCAACAGAGTGTTTCGTCGGTGCGACTTAGGGCGGAGAATAGCGGCAAAGCGCTGGTCATAGCGCGCGGCAACTGGGAGAATCTGGTCACAATGAAAAAGTTCTTGTTGCGAAGACTCGGCATAGCCCACGAACCCGGCAGTACCAAGCCGTCTTTGCAGGATTGCATCGAGGCGGTACTGGAGCAAAGCGATGCGTTGGTCGATGATGTGCTGTCGGGGCTCAAGGCATCCTTGTCGCAAACGCGCAGCAAATCCGTGCAGGTATTGGCCAACCCCGCGACTAAAGCAACCATAGAACGCCTGTGTGCCAATGGCGATGCATTTAAGGCTACGTTTGCCGAGAAGTTGCGCATATCCCTCTATGGCGGAGATGCCCATCGAGCCCAAGGCCAACCGCTGCGGTTCGATGATTTTCAGTTTCTGGAAGAAGAGCAGATCGATGCCAACATCGAATTCGCGCTGACGCAGCAAGAAATCTCCCTGGCAGTCGATGACACGCTGCCAACCCTGGATGCGCTGATGAGTAGTTTGCTGGGCTGGATGACAGTGCAGCCGCTGTCGAACCCGCTCAAGCCCGAGTCCTTTGTGTATGCCCTGCGCGAAGCCTTGCTGGAGCATGTGCCCAGCGACGAAGCGCGTACCCACCTGATGACGCCGGCCGCCGGCATGCTGGGCGTCGCGATGCGCCAGCTGTACAAAGAAGTGTCAGAGTGGTTGCGTTCCCAGGGCGTGGAGCCGGTAGGGCCGATACAGCACCAGGGCGCAGCCCACGGTGCGCAAAAGTCGTCCGAGAGCTCGGTCTCCCGCACCCTGTTGACTCTGGACAAGCTGCGCAGGTTGCTGTCCGGTGAACTGGACATGGGGCCGTTGAACGGCAACATCAAGGATTTCACGCATACCGTACCGGCCTCGTTCGTGGCGCTGGAAGATATGAAGTTGATGGAGCCAATGATGAAGCGGCTGACGGAGCGGGCCAGCCAAGCCGCAGCAGCAGCGCCCAAGGCCGCGGCACTGGACATGCTGGCAGACCGATCTGAATTGAAAGACAAGTCCAAGAGCAAAAAGCTCGGCCGCGAGTTGGGTGAAGAGGTGATCCGTATGATGCTGGAGAACCTCGCACAAGACCACCGCATGCTGGGGGGTGTCCGCAAAAACCTCAAGCGCATGGAACCTGTGCTGATTGCGCTGTCACAGTCCGATGCCCGCTTTTTTAGCGAGCGCCAGCACCCGGCACGCCAGTTCATGGACAAAATGACCAGCCGTAGTCTGGCCTTCACGTCGGAAGACCAACCGGGCTACGCGCACTTCCAGAAGACACTGGAAAAATCCGTCAGCATATTGGCCAATGGCCCCGGCGACTCGGCCACGTTTGCCCAGGTTTTGAAGAAATTGGAGTCTGTCTGGGCCAATGAAGAACAAGAGCAACGCCAACGCGCAGAAGAAGCTGCACGCGGACTGCTACACGCCGAGCAGCGCAATATGTTGGCACTGCGCCTGGCAGACGATTTTTCCGAGCGGCTAAAGAACAAGAAAGTGCCCGACATCGTGGGCGCATTCCTGCGCGGACCCTGGTCGCAGGTTGTGGCCGAATCCCAGTTGCGTTGTGCCGATGGCACGGTAGATACCGACGGCTACCTGGCGCTGGTCGACGACCTCATCTGGAGTGTGCAACTGAAGCTGGCTCGGCGCAACCGATCGCGTTTGGTGGAAATGGTGCCCAGCATGCTGGTCAAGATGCGCCAAGGCCTGGGACTCATTTCCTATCCAGAAGAGCGTATTCCGGTATTTTTTGACGAGCTGATCACCTTCCACGAACAGGCTTTCGAGGGTGCACGCCCGGTACCTGCGCCCGACGCGCCCGACAAACCCACCATGTCAGACCTCTCGGTCGTTGACGGCGTCGGCTTGCCCGTCGAAGAGTTCTGGATGGCAGAAGACGAAGCCTCCGATTCTGGCTATCTGCAGGGCGTGCCTGAGCGCGTACCTGAGGTCGAAGAGAGCGAAGTTGCTGATCCGGTTGCCCAGATGGCCTGGAGTGCGCAGAGTCTCATCACCGGTTCATGGGTGGACCTGGCGTTGGGTGGCCAGTGGGTGCGCGCCCAGCTCACCTGGGCCAGTCCGCACAAAACCTTGTTCATGTTCATTTCGTCGGGTGGCATGGCGCACTCCATGTCTCGGCGCACCATGGACCGTTTGCGGGGACTGGGACTGATACGCCTGGTGTCAGACGGTCGGGTGGTAGACCACGCTTTGGACGCCGTGGCCCAGGCAGCCCTGCGTAACGACGTCGAAAAAGCGGGTGGCGCAGCCCAGTAATTGATAATACGGGCTATCCGTCACTAAATCCGATTCGCAATGGCGCAGCGTTTAGCTGAACGGCGCCGCAGGCGTAGCCCGAGGGCTGCCTGCAAACCTACTTTTTTTTCTCACTTATTACCGGTATACCCATGGCCCAATACGTTTTTTCCATGAACCGCGTCGGCAAGATCGTGCCGCCCAAGCGGCATATTCTGAAAGACATCTCGTTGTCGTTCTTCCCTGGTGCCAAGATTGGCGTGCTGGGCACCAACGGCTCCGGCAAGTCCA
>JANXVI010000431.1 GCA_025351745.1 Rhodoferax sp. | reverse complement strand
GCACGCTGGAGCATGGCTTGCGCAACGTGTGGGCCTCTACCAAGTGGGTCTTGCACGGTGTCAGCGATGCAGCCGCCATGGCACTGATGCAAAACGATTCGGCGACACGCCTCAAAGGCACGCCCAGCGGCGTCAAGCGCGTCGCGTGGTGCCAGCCGTTGCCGTTGGCCGACGTCAAGGCATTGAGCAAGGCCATGGAGTGCTCGGTCAACGATGTGTTGCTGGGCTGTGTGTCGGGCGCCATTGGCCACTACCTGTTGGCCTGCGGCGACGATGTTCAGGGCCAAGAGATCAGGGCCATGGTGCCGGTCAACCTGCGGCCCATCGACCAAGCCTACCGCTTGGGCAATCAGTTCGGCTTGGCGCCGTTGGTGTTGCCGATCGGCATCCGCAGCCCGGTGGCCCGCGTGCGTGAAGTGCACCGGCGCATGTCTGAGCTCAAGGGCAGCATGCAACCCTTGATGGCCTTTGGTCTGCTGGCGGTGGCCGGCAAGCTGACCCGCACGATGCAAGACGCGATGCTGGATCTCTTTTCGCGCAAAACCACGGCGGTGATGACCAACGTGATCGGTCCCAAGGAAAAGATGCGCTTCCTGGGCGCGACTGTGGAGCAGTCGCTGGTCTGGGTGCCGCAGTCGGGCTCGGTGGGCCTGGGCGTGTCGATCCTGAGCTATGGCGGTGGCGTGCAGTTTGGCGTCATCACCGACGCAGCGTTGTGCCCCAATCCGCAAGCCATCGTCGACGAGTTCATACCGGAGTTCGACAAGTTGGCGTTGGCGATTGGGCAGCGGGGCGTGGGTGGGGCTAAGGTCACTGCCAAGAGGGCGAAGAAGCTATTGATTTAATAGCGCTTAGCGCTTATTCTACAAGGGCTAGCGGCTAGTTTGTCTCATATGGCCGCCTGTAAAACCCTGCAGCGGCCTGTCAGCCCGTTGCGCAGTTCATCGCTTGGTCGCAGCGTTGATGCGCGGAGTTTCTGGAATTTGGCATGCGCAAGATTTGCACGCGTTCTATGGGCTGCGCTACATGCAACGGCTGATCGACGCGGGTGCGCAGCGACGGCCGTCCATCCAAATCGCACCGTCCAGCAGCGCGCCATCCCAATCCACGTTGGTCATTTGGGCACCCGCAAGGTTGGCCCCGCGCAAATCTGCTTTTGACAAATCCACATTGGTCATCACGGCTTTGGACAGGTCAACGCCTTTGAAGTTGGTGCCAACCGCCTCCACATTGGTAAACGATGCGCCCGCGTAGTTGGACCGGCTCAGGTCTTGGCCCGATAAATCGGTATTGACAAAAACCTTGCCGCCCTTGTCCCCACGCGCCACGACAGTCGCCTTGCCGGCGCTGGTGACGCTGGTCTTGCCGTTGGTTACCACGGTGCTATCCGAGTCGCCCGCGATCACCTCGGTTTTGCTCTTTTTGCCGGCAGTGCTTTTGTCACTTTTGGTGGTGACCGAGGCTTTGGTGCCGGACGATGCGTCCACCCGAATATTGCCACCGTCAATCACTACCGACTGGCCATAGGCCGTGCCAAGCGTGAGCGCCGCGGCAACAAAAAATTGACACTTTTTAAAATGACCCATTGATGTACTCCCTTTTTACTGACGAAACTGTTCAAACTTGTGTTGGCGAATCGCAGGCGCATGTTTGGCACCGGATATTGTGACAGCCGCTGCCCCCCGCCACAGCGATCCTCTGGGGAGCATTGTGCAGCCACGACTGGATGCAGTAGCGGACGATGCGGCATTCACAGCGCTATAAAATGTATAGCGCACAACGCTTATTGCACGAAGGCTGTCAACTCATTTTACATAGGATGGTATCCAGCAAACTCTATTTGGTTTTTTTAGGCCCGGTCGCGTTGTTTGCGCCACTGCGCTGGCGATATGCGGTGCAGGATGTGGCGTTTGAGCGGTGAGTCGGCGGGCACGCGCGGGTGGTCGAAGTCGGCAGCCCGGTCGCGCACCATGCCGATGCGTTCCATGACGCTGTGCGAGGGCCCGTTCGTGGGTACCGACATAGCCACTACTTGAGGCAGCTCCAATTGCGTGAAGGCAAAGTGCAGCGCTGCCATGGCGCCTTCGGTGGCATAGCCCTGGTGCCAGGCCGTGGGGGCCAGGCGCCAGCCGATCTCTGCGGCGGGCATCCACGGAGCGTCGAATCCCGGCAGGTTCAGGCCGACAAACCCGGCGAAGGGGTGGAGGCCGGGTACCTCCAGTGCCCACATGCCCCAACCGCGCTGGGCGATGCCGCTGCGAATGCGATCGGCCTCGGCTTGCGCTTCTGCGCGGGAGAGCACAGCCGGAAAAAAACGGCGCACCTGTGGGTCCGCGTTCATGGTGGCCCATGCGTCGATGTCGCTGTCCTTCCACTGGCGCAACAGCACGCGCGGCGTGCGCAGCTCCACCGGCGCGACGAAGGTTCGCAGCATCAGCGGGGGCACGTGGTGCATGGTGTCGCTGCGCTGGACAACGCTTACTTCAGCAGGCCTTCGGCTTTCATGGCTGCGACCACGGCCGGTCGGGCACCCACGCGGGCGCGGTAGGCAACCAGGTTGGCATAGGGCGATAGGTCCAGACCGACATATGGGCCCCAGTTGGTGACGGTGAACAGGTAGCCGTCGGCCACGTTGAAGGTGTCGCCCATCAGGTATTGCTTGCCGGCCAGCTCGCCGTCCACCCATTTCAGGCGGCTGTGCAATTTGGTGGTGGCCGAGGTCTTGGTGGCGTCGGGCGTAGCGGGGTCAAATAGGGGTGAGAAGGTCTTGTGCACTTCGGTGCCAATGAATGTCAGCCATTCTTGCAGCTTGTAGCGCCCGTAGGTGCCGTTGGCGGGGGCCAGGTTCTTGGCTGGCGCCTGGTCGGCAATGTATTGCACGATGGCCGGACCTTCGTGCAGCGTGCGGCCGTCGTCCAGCACCAGGTAGGGCACATAGCCCAGCGGGTTGATGGTGTAGTAGTCGGTGCCGTCGGGCAGCTTGTGCGTTTTGGTGGGCGCGGCGATGGCTTCAAAAGTCAAGCCGGCTTCATGCATGGCGATGTGGGGAGACAGGGAGCAGGCGCCTGGGGAGTAATACAGCTTCATGGTGAGCTTCCTTCTGTTGACAAATGAATGGGAGCCTGATGCTAGCGGGCTTTGTCTCTTTGTGCTGACGAGGGTTTTGTCTGGGCGCATTGACCAGCGCTTGGTGTGGAGTGCGCCCGCAACAAGCCGTGGGTGACTGTTCTGCTCCGTGTCCCCCGCCCGCTGCGCGGGCTCCTCCTTTACCTGCGCAGAACAGCCACCCAAGACCTGCTGCTCGAAGCATTGCCTGCGGTGTGCACGTCAAGCCGCGCGTATCAGTCGGGTAGTGGGTTTTGCGCAGGTAAAGGTGAAGCCCGAAGGGCGGGGGACACGGAGCAAAATCCGCTACCCGACTGATACCCTCGTTCAGCAAGTGGCCCCGGGCTTTCTGCTCAACGGCCTGGGACACTTTTAAGCCAGCGTGACTTCCTTGCCCGTCAATCTTTTGGCCAGCCCTTGCGCCAGGCGGTTCACATTGCCATAGATGGACAACTGCGGGTTGGCGCCGATGCTGGTGGGGAAGATAGAGCCGTCGTGGATGGACAGGTTCTCCAACTGCCAGTGCACGCCGTCGGGGCGGGTCGTGCCGCGCTTGGCATCGGCTGCCAGGCCACAGCCGCCCATGACGTGGGCGCTGCCAATTTTGGTCAGCAGCGGTTTCATTGGTAGCGCGTTGATGGCGGCCTTGGTGTCGGCCCAGTTGGTGGTGCCCGTGCCCATTTCGTGGCCGGGGTAAACCATCTTCGCACCGGCTTCAAATTGAATTTCGGCCATGGCCAGCATGCCGCGGCGCGCGCCCTCCAGCACATAGTCGGTTAGCGGGTAGTCCAACAGCGGCTGGCCGCTGCTGCGCAGCTCGACCTTGCCGCCCACGGCCTGGTCGTGGAAGCCGTCGCGCATCAAGGCCAGCATGACGTTGGCGTTGGGATATTGGCGGAACAGGTCGGCCTGCTTCTCACCAAAGCCAGGCAGATTCGCGCCGAAAAACACCGGGTGCAAGGGCGCGACCTCCAGCTTGAAGCCAATGGGCCCGTTGATGGCTTGGGTGGTCAGGTAGTGGTCGGAGTAGATGGACTGTGGCGCGCCGTCCCAGGCTGACACGGTGTTGGCCATGATGGCGGTGGTGATGGCCACTGGGTGCAAGAAGGTGCGTGTGCCCAGCGTCTTGTGCGGGTCGGGCGCTTTGGATCGCAACAGCAGCGCCGGAGAGTTGATGGAGCCACCAGCCAGTACAAAGTGCTTTGCTACGATAGTTGTAGCGAGTGATGCACTGTTGACGGGGGCTGCATTGGGTTTTACCGCAATGCACTGGACGCTGTTGATGCGGCCGTTGGCGATGTCAAAGCGCTCGGCCCGCGTCTCCACCAGCAGCGTGGCGCCCGCATCCAGCGCGAACGGAATGGTGGTCACCAGCATGGACTGCTTGGCATTGGTCGGGCAGCCCATGCCGCAGGAACCTAAGTTGTAGCAGCCTTTGACGTTGCGCGGAATGACCTGTGCCTTGATGCCCAGCTTGGCGGCACCGCGGCGCAGCAGCTCGTTGTTTTCATTTGGCGCGGTTTCCCACGGGGCGATGTTCAGGCGTTGTTCGGCCTGTTGGAAGTAGGGTGCCAGGGCTTCGGGGTTGAAGTCTGTCAGGCCGAATTGTTCTTGCCAGTATTTGAGCGTGCTCGGTGGTGTGCGAAACGAGCTGGTCCAGTTGACGGTGGTGGTGCCGCCGACGCTACGGCCTTGCAGTATGGTGATGCCTTTGTCCTTGGTCTGGCGGCCCGCAGCCTCTTGGTACAGCGAGGCATAGGCTTCGGGCTCGCGCTGCTTGAAGTCGCTGCTGCTCTTGAGCTGGCCTTCTTCGATGATGACGATTGAGAGGCCGGCCTTGGTCAGCAGTTCGGCGGTGATGCCCGCACCCGCACCCGAGCCGATGATGGCGACGTCGCAGGTGATGGTGGGGGGCAGTGCACCGTGCGCGCCACCCAATACTTTCCAACCACGGGCAAGGCCTTCTTTGATGGGGTCCGCTAGGCTCATATTGTTTTTTCCGTTCCGCAGTGCGTGGGTCCGATGGATCGATTGGGGCTAGGGGTTCAAACGGTTTTGGGGCCGGGATAACCCAGTACCGCCCAAGATTCCTGGCCCGAAAAATACGCTGCGCTGACGATGTCGTGCAGCGCCTGGTAGACCTGTACGCGCAACGACACGCTGGAGCTGCGCATGGTCTGGAAAGCGGCTGCGATCTCGGGCACGGTGGCTTCGTGCCAGCCTGGCGACAGACCGATCACACCGCGCCGCCCGGCTGCCGTACCAAGTAGGCCCAGCAGTTGCGATAGTTCGGCCTGCACATGCTCGGGCGCGCCAGCGATGAAGGCGTTAACGCGGTCCAGTAACGCATTGACCGCAATCTGGTTGGGGCCTGCCTCGGCGGGTAGAGTGCCGGCCAGGATGGTCTGGCCGACGCGGGAAAAAATCAAACGCGCGTCTTCGGTGAGCTTGCCGTTCTGCAGGCCAGGCTGCATCAGCGCAACAGCGCCCCCGGCCACGGCCAGCACGACGGCGGAGGCGATCCCGAGTTTGAGTAAGGATCTTCGTTTCAAGTGGGGAGGTCCGTAATAGCTCATGTGATGTCCCTGTTCTCTAGTCAGTGGGGGACAGAGCTAAGAGTCTGTCCCGCAAGGTTTTCTAATCAGTTGGGGACAGAGCTAAAGATCTGTCCCGCAAGGTTATTACCTTGTCAAAAAATCAAGGTACTTGGTGGCGAACTTGCCGTAGGGAGGCCACAGGAATTTGATGGCGCTGAAGGGTGCCTGGTAGAACACCGGGCGCATCTTGGAGAAGGTCACAAAGCCCTCATACCCGTGGTAGTGGCCCATGCCGCTGTCGCCCACGCCGCCGAACGGCATGTCGTGTTGCGCGGTGTGCAAGATGCCGTCGTTGACCGTGACGCCGCCCGACATGATGTGGGTGATGAGGTGCTGGATCTTTTTCTTCTTGTTGCTGAACGGGTAGAGCGCCAGCGGACGCGGCCCGCTGTTGATGGCGGTGATGGTCTCTTCGATGTCGTTGTAGCCAATCACGGGCAGCACCGGACCAAAGATTTCTCGGGTGCGCAGCTCGCAATCGGCGGGAGCGTTCAGCACCACATGGGGCGCGATCTTGCGGGTCTTTTTGTCCCAGGCTTTGCCCGGTATCAGTTGCACCAGAGTGGCGCCGCGGTCCTTGGCTTCTTGCAGTGCGCCGATGATGCGGTTGAAGGCGCGGTCGTCGATGATGGAGGTGTAGTCAGGCGTATCCAGCGTCGGGTAGCGACCGCTGATGATGGTTTTTGCCATGTCAACAAAGGCGGTTACCTTGCCCTCGGGTACATACAAATGGTCTACGGTGGTGCAGACCTGACCGGCATTGAAGCATTTGCCAAACAGCAGGCGCTCGGCGGCGGTGCGCAGCGGAAAATCATCGAGCAAAATGCCGGGTGATTTGCCGCCCAGCTCCAGCGTGACCGGGCACAGATTGGCGGCGGCGGCGGCCATCACAGAGCGGCCCGTTTGACCGGAGCCGGTGAATATCAGGTGGTCGAACTTGAGCTTGGAAAACTCCACCCCCACGCCGCCCGCCTCGTCAAAAAAGGCCAGCTTGTCGCGGGGGAAGTAGGCCGGTATTTTCTCCATCAGCAAGGCCGTGATGTGGCGTGAGTTCTCCGACATCTTGACCATCGAGCGGTTGCCGGCAGCAAAGGTGCAGATCAGTCCGTTGAAGCTGGTCCAGATCGGAAAGTTCCACGGAATGATGGCGCCCACCACGCCCAGCGGCTGGGGTATGACGCGGTTGGATGCCCCCAGAAAATTCTTGATGTCGATGTGACGGGCCTGCGGCTTTATCCACTCTTTGAGGTGCTTGAGTGTGTGGCCCACGCCGTCAATGATGCTGAAGATTTCGGCAAACAACGACTCGTGGCGCGAGCGGTTGCCATAGTCCTTGCTGATGGCGTCCAGAATGGCGTCGCGGTTGTCGACGACAAAGGCCTTGAGTTTGAGCAGGTCGGCCTTGCGCTCGGCAAAGCTGGGGTTGGGGTGGGCCAGAAAGGCGGCGCGCTGGAGCTTGAGCGTGTCTTCCAGTTCGATGCGGACCGCGTCGAATGGCGCGGCGGCGTGTAGGGGTTGTGCAGGCATGGGCTTACCTCTGGTAATGCGGTTGAATCAGTGAGGGGATGCGGCTGGATCGGAGGCTGCGCATCAGGTCTTGTAGCTGGGGTCCAGGCGGTCGGCCTTGCGGATCAGTGCGGGCCAGGCGAATGCGCCACCCAGGCCACCGGTTTGTACACGCATGGCCTCGGCCACACCTTTGACGATCAGTGGGTTCACCTGCGTGAGTTCACCACCGGCTTGGGCGCTGATCTGGATCTGGCACGTGGATTCAAACGTGTACATCGCCAAAAATGCATCGGCGATGGTCTTGCCCACGGTCAGCAGGCCATGGTTGCGCAGCATCAGGAAATTGGCATTACCCAGGTCGGCTTGCAGGCGGGGTTTTTCCTCGTCGCGGAAGGCCACGCCTTCGTATGCGTGGTAGGCCAGCGAGCCCA
>JANXVI010000418.1 GCA_025351745.1 Rhodoferax sp. | reverse complement strand
AACAAGCATCCACGGGCGGTCCAGGGCAATCGAGTCTGCGCACTGTTGCGCATTTAATCCTACGCTTGTGCCCACTTCATTACACCACCCCTGCGTGCCTATTGGGTTTCGCGAAGACCTGATGCGTTGGCAGCAACTGGTCAGTGCAACGTGGCTGGCCGCATGGTTGGCGCAAACTCCCACTGCCGCGGCACCCGCAAGTGAATGGAGGCTGCTGGAGGTTGGCTGCGACGGCCTTGAGGCCTTCCTTTCCAACCATATTCCAGATGCGGGCTACCTCGACACGATAGAACTAGAGCAAGAGCCATTCTGGAACAAGATCTATGACGGGGCACTGCTGCAATGCTTGCTGCGCCACGGTATCCGCCACGACACGACGGTCATGCTGTACAGCCGAAGTGCAGTGATGGCAGCCCGGGCGGCCCACCTCATGTTGTATGCAGGGGTACGCGATGTGCGCTTGCTGGATGGCGGGTTTGCTTCCTGGCTTCATGGAGGCTTTCCAATGGTATCCGGGCCTCCGTTCCTGCAGGCTGCGGCGGCTGACTTCGGTGCCACCTTTCCGGCAATGCCGACGTACCTCATTAACACACCCCAAGCCAGATCATTGCTACGCAAACCCACCGGCGTATTGGCGAGCATTCGGACGCGCAACGAATTCATGGGTAAGACATCGGGCTACTGCTACATCAAACCTGTGGGCGATATTGCCGGGGCGCTGTGGGGTCACGCGGGACAAGGCAGCGACGTGAGTAGCATGAGCGACTTCCACAATGCCGACGGCACACTGCGCGCGGCTCGGGAAATTGAAGCTGTGTGGAATCTAGCGGGTATCCATCGCGACAAGACGGTGGCCTTCTATTGCGGTACCGGGTGGCGCGCATCGCTTGCTTTTTTCTATGCCTGGCTCATGGGCTGGGAGCACATCAGTGTCTATGACGGCGGCTGGTATGAGTGGAGTGCAGACCCTGGCAATGCTGTGATTTGCAGAATCCAAACGAATATGCCACAGGACCCGTGTGAGCCTGTTGAACCCAAAATGTGAGCAAGGCAGCGTTCGATTTGGGTGAGTGGCTCGGTGCGAATCCGAATCTGCCGTTTTCTCGCATCCATTCAGCCACCGTTCACCCATGCGCCTGCAAGATACCCCCATACCAACTCAAAGGGGCAATCCATGAAACGTCTTGCTATCACTCTTGTTTGCGCTGCTGGCGCCTTTGCCGCACAGGCCGACACTTTTTTTGACAACGCCCGCGTGCGCAGTGCCGAGCCGCAGTATGAAAACGTCTCGGTCCCGCGCGAACAGTGCCACACCGATTGGGTGACTTCACCCCAGCGGTTCAGCGGCGGTGGCTCCAACTATGGCAGCCCCAACTACGGTGGCGTGGCATTGGGCGCACTTGCCGGTGGTGTGGTTGGCAATCAGATCACCCGGGGCCAAGGCGGCCGCGAAGCCGCCACTGCCCTTGGCGCGCTGGTGGGCGCCATTGCCGGAGACCGCATTGCTGGCCGCGACAACCGCTACGAACAAGTGCAAGAGGCCCCGCGCCAGGTCACCCGCTGCCAAGCGGTGAACGATGTGCAGGCGCGGCTGACCGGCTACCGCGTGGCGTATGACTACCGTGGGCAGACGTACACTACCATGATGCGCGAAAACCCTGGCCAGTACCTGCAGGTGCGCGTGTCTGTGGAACCCGTTAGCCCGGACTATCGGTGACCGGCTCGTCCGGTAGTACGATGGCACCCATGACTTCTCACATTGCCCACTGGCTGCTTGCGGCCCTGATGTTGGTCTGCGTGCCCGTATGGGCTGACGTGGGCCGCGACGAAGCGGCCGCAGCTGCCCAGCAGGTCGCAGGCGGCCGGGTGCTGTCGGTGGACAGGTCCCAGGTGGGTGACCGCTCGGCATGGCGCGTCAAGCTGGTTACTGCGGGTGGCGAGGTGCGGGTGGTGATGGTCGACGCTGCCACGGGGCGGCCGCTGTAATCTCCATGCGCCTGCTGCTGATTGAAGACGATGCGCCGCTGCGGCTCTCACTCGCACTGCGGCTGGAGGCCGATGGCTACCGGGTCGACCAGGCCGTCGATGGTGAAGACGGCCTGTTCCAGGCACGGGAGTACCCGATAGACCTCGTCATTGTCGACTTGGGCTTGCCCAAGTTGAATGGCCTCACCTTGGTGCAGCGCCTGCGTGCCGATGGCAAAGCGCTGCCCATCCTCATCCTCACCGCACGCGGCAGCTGGCAAGACAAGGTGGTGGGGTTGGAGTCGGGCGCAGACGATTACCTGGTCAAACCCTTTGAATACCCCGAACTGGCCGCACGCGTCAAGGCGCTGCTGCGCCGTGCCATGAAGGCCGCCACCGATGTATTAACAGTAGGGCCGCTCAGCCTGGATATTGCGGCGCAAACCGCCCAGTTGAACGGCACTGCCATGGACCTAACTGCATTCGAGTACCGTGTGCTCGAATTTTTGGTGCGCGAGCGCGCCCGCGTGGTCAGCAAACAAGAGCTTTCCGACTACCTCTACCCGCACGACCAGGACCGCGACAGCAATGTGTTGGAGGTACTGGTCGGCCGTTTGCGCCGCAAGCTGGACCCCGACGGCACACTGGCCCCCATAGAAACACTGCGCGGGCGCGGTTACCGTTTCACCCTTGCATGACGCGAGTTGACGGCCTATGAGGTTCGGCGCGTCGTCCATCCGCGTTCGGCTGATGGTGGGCGCTGCTGCGGTGTTGTTGGCCTTCATGGCGGTGGCGGGCGTGGCCTTGCAACGGGCCCATGCTGACGGCGTGCGCGCCGCCCACTACGCCCGCCTGCAAAGCACGGTGTAC
>JANXVI010000122.1 GCA_025351745.1 Rhodoferax sp. | reverse complement strand
CACGGCCATGTCTTTCTTGGGGCCGCTGATGCCCAAATGCACGCCGTAGATCAGGCCGTACAGCGAGTGGGCAAAGTCCAGCTCGCCATTGACCAGCTTGTCGCGCACACCGGCCCAGGAAGCCTCCTTGCTGGGGATGATCTTGACGCCGTATTTTTTGTCAATGCCCAGCACCGAAGCCATGACCACGCTGGCGCAATCGGTCAGCGGAATGAAGCCGATCTTGACCTCCGCTTTCTCGGGTGCGTCCGACCCTGCGGCATAGGCTGCTGCACGAAGTGCGGGGGTGATGCCAATGGCGCCTATGGCGGCGGATTGCAATACGGTACGGCGGCTGAGTTTGTTGTGCAAGAGGTTGGTCATAAGGGCCTTCGTCCTTTAAAAATGGCGCAAATTTGCGGGCAATGAAAAAAGGCGTCCTCACCGTGCACAGGGCTTCTCAAAAAGCCGCGTACAGGTGGGGACGCCTTTGTCCGGGTAGACCGGCACCACCCGCCGTTGGGTCGCGCCTGTCAGTCAGTGACCATCGTTGGTCTCGGTGTCGTTATACGCAATGAGCATGCCAGCGCGTTTGTGGGCCATGGTTCTATTCAATGCAAATCAATCGCTACATGTTTGATAGCGAAGAAGTCAATGATTACGAGGGCTTTCGCCTTGTTTTCTTTATGCCTTCGGCTTAAAGGTCATTGGCACCAAGCTTGTGCACTGCACCCAAACGAGTGCAGGGCTTAAGAAAGGGCGCGATGTTGCCGACAACTACACCATGACCCTACACATCGAAACCACCAAGACGCATTCCACCAACCGCAATGTTCCGGTGGAGCAATGGCCGGAGTCGCTGGAGATTTTGCGGCATCTGTCGACGCAAAACCGTCCGATGACCATCAAAGAGCTGGCCCATAACGTTAGCGCACCCGAGATATCGACCCGTAACCGCCTGGCACGTCTGGAGGTTTTGGGTGCTGTCATTGGGGCACGCGCATCGGCCAATCTCGGACCGGGGCGGCAGGTTACCTGTGCGCACTATGTCATCACGCAGTACGGGCGCGACTGTGCGTTGTCTCGCGGTGCCAACCATGTCAACGCGATGTCGCACCTCTGCGTCAACAGCGTGTTCGCGCTGGCAACGGCGATGAACCTGAGCATCTAGCCCAACAGGTCGATCGCGTCCAGCATGCGCTGTGACACCTGCACCACTTTCAACCCCTTGTCCATGGCCGACTTGCGCAGCTTATCGTAGGCTGCCTGTTCACTCAGGCCCTGGCGTTGCATCAGCAGGCCCTTGGCCCGCTCGATGGTGCGGCGGTTTTTGAGTTCTGTGCTGAGGCCTTGGAGTTCGGTTTTGGCATCCGCCAGCTCGGCGCGCAAAGCCTGGTCTTGCTCGAAGCGGGCCATGGCAACATCCAGAATCGGACGTATGCGTTCTGGCGACAAGCCTGCCACGATGTAGGCCGACACGCCAGCCGCCACCGCGGCACGGGCGTTGGACGTGTCACTGTCGTTGGTGAACATAACGATGGGTCTGCGTGCGTTGCGCGTCGCCATGACAACGTGCTCCAGCGTGTCACGGGCTTCGCTTTCGGCGTCCAAAATGATCAGGTCGGGCTGCAGCTGCGCCAGGCGTTCCTGCAGAAAGGTGTCGGCGGGCAACGAAGCTATCAAGTTGAAGCCGCTTTGCAACAATCCAATGCGAAGACTGCGCGAGCGTTCGGCTTGGTCCAGCGCGTGGGCATCCTGCGGGTCAATGACGTGCTGGTCTGGGGCAATAACAACGATGCGCAGGGCTTCTAGCATTGCATTGACTACGCAATAAACGCGCCAATTTCGACTGACCTGGGCGGCGCTGTCAGACGCGACGCCAGTAGTGGTAGCACCAGGCCGTAGTAAACCCGACGCGCCCGTACAGTGCCAATGCCGCGGTGTTGCCTTCTTCTACCTGCAAAAAGACCCGTTCCAGTGCACGCTCAGTCGCTGCGTCTGCCAGCGCAGCCAACACCCGGCCTGCCAAGCCACGTCCGCGGCCGTGCGGCACCGTGCGCATGCCGTGGATGCTGGCCCAGCCCTGGCTGAAAGCCGCCGTGCCCGCCGCAAGCGCCTGGCCAGCTTCCTCAACGCTTGCAAAGACCAAATGGGGGTTTCGGCTTAGCGCCTGGATACGGTGGGCACCGTCCACGGGGTCAAATCCTTCTGCCAAATACACCGCAGCCCAAGAAGGCGTGGGCGTCGGGCTCAGGCTGGCGGGTTCACCTGGGCAGGCTTGGCGCATCTGTCGCACGGTGCCAACCAGTACCAGTGAGGGCTGCTGCGCGTGGTACCCGAGTCGCGCGAGTTCAGCCTGTACATCGCTCAACCCTGGCACATCGGCTATGCGAAAGGCGGCTTTGAGGCCGCGCGCTGTGTACGCGGCCTCTATGGTCTGCAGCAACGCAATGTCGATGCTGCTATGGCGCAGGGGCACAGCACTCTTGGCGCGACTGATGGTTGAGTTGTCGAAGGGTAGCAACCATCCATCTATTTCTTGGGTGGAGGGCGGGGCTACTGCGTCGATTGTCGCGCGTTCCAGGGTGGCAATATCGTCATCGTCGAGGGGTAAAGGCAGGGTGTGCATACGGGCTTCGGGTTGATGCCCTATTGTGCCAAGCGCGGCAGATCGCCTGACCGTGTCGGCCTGCCAAGCCCGTACCGCATAAACTCCGTAGCCTATGGTTGATGAAAAAGTGCTGGTCCTTGGAATCGAGTCGTCGTGTGATGAAACGGGTGTGGCTCTGGTGCAATGGCAAGGCCAGGGAATGCCCGCGTTGTTGTCGCATGCGCTGTACAGCCAGATCGAGATGCACCAGGCCTTTGGTGGCGTCGTGCCCGAGCTGGCCAGCCGCGACCATATTCGCCGCGTGTTGCCATTGACCCAGGAAGTGCTGGCACAGAGCGGCCGTTTCCTTGCCGATGTGGATGTTGTGGCTTACACCCGTGGCCCCGGTTTGGCCGGCGCGTTGTTGGTGGGGGCCGGCGTGGCCTGTGCGTTGGGCGCGGCGCTGGACAAGCCGGTTTTGGGGGTGCACCATCTTGAAGGACATTTGCTATCCCCCTTCCTGAGCGCGGACCCACCCCAATTTCCCTTTGTGGCCCTGCTGGTGTCGGGTGGGCACACGCAGTTGATGCGGGTGGATGGCGTGGGCCGCTACGCACTGCTGGGCGAGACGATTGACGATGCCGCGGGTGAGGCCTTTGACAAGTCGGCCAAGCTCATGGGGCTGGGTTACCCCGGCGGACCGGCGCTGGCCAAGATGGCGGAGCAGGGCGACCCGGCAGCGTACAAGTTGCCACGGCCCTTGCTGCATAGTGGCAATCTGGATTTTTCGTTTGCGGGCTTGAAGACGGCGGTGCTGGTTCAGGCACAGCGCATGGTAGCGTCAGAAGCTGCGCGTGCAGCCGGCCTGCCCCCTGTTACCGCGCAATCCAACGCCGGTACGACCGAAGGTTTTGACGCGCTGCCTCTGCAGCAGCGCAGTGACCTGGCAGCCTCTACCCAGACGGCCATCGTGGACGTGCTGGTGAAGAAATCCATGGTGGCGCTGAAGCAAACCGGTATGCAGCGCCTGGTGGTGGCCGGAGGCGTGGGCGCGAACCGGAGTCTGCGTGAGCAGCTGAATGCGGCTTGCGCCAAGCGCAATATCCGTGTCCATTACCCCGAGCTGCATTTGTGCACCGACAACGGCGCCATGATTGCCATGGCGGCTGCGATGCGTTTGCAGAGTGGCCTACAGCAGGCCACCAAGACTTACGCGTTTGATGTCAAGCCCCGCTGGCCGCTGGATAGCCTCTAGGCAACGTGACTTTGGTATCAATCGGGTAGCGGATTTTGCTCCGTGTCCCCTGCGCTTCGGGCTCCTCCTTTACCTACGCAAAACCCACTACCCGATTGATAGGGCGCGGCTTGGTTTTGCAGAGCCGAAGAAAAAACCGCATGCATCGGCCGTCCCGAGTTGATCTTGGCGCGCCAGGCATCGCAGCAAAGATTCGAGCAGCAGGCATGGGGTGGCTGTTCTGCGCAGGTAAAGGAGGAGCCCGCACAGCGGGCGGGGGACACGGAGCAGAACAGCCACCCCATGCCTGTTGCGGGCGCATAGCTGAAGCTGAAAACGCCCCCGAAGGGGCTTTCTCTTTTACTGGATGGTCAATTCAGCAGCATTGCTGACCGGCACCTTCTTGACCAACTTCAGCGTCAACACACCGTTTTCCAACTTGGCTTCGCTGGTCGCAGTGTCAATCTCCAGTGGCAACTCGTAAGCGGCGTTGTAGCGGCGTGCAGCACCTTCCTTGCTGCTGATGCGAACAACAGCGCCTTCAATGGCGATGGCGAGTTGGTCTTTCCCGATGCCGGGCATATCCAGGGTCAGCGTGAAGCTGGTTTCGTCTTGTGCATACGTGACGGGCCTGGTGTTGCTGCCGCTGGTGCGCAACGCGTCGTCCATGAAGCGCTCCAGTGTGCGGCCTGTGTTGGCGTAAGTGCGGCCGTGCAGATGGGGGTGGGTGGTTGTAGCAAAAAACATGGTGGTACTCCTTGTACACTGCGCGGCTCTCACAGTGATCGCCGCATGGATCTAAGCTGCGACTGGTTCCCCATTTTTCAAGAAAATAATCCCATGTTTATTCTTTCCCGCTCGGTCTTGAAAGCCGTGTCTATGGCGCTATGTGTATCGCCCCTCGCTGTCGGCACAGCCATTGCGCGGACTGCTGTAGCGCCTGCTGTCAAGCTGGCGATGATCGAAGGCTTGAGTGGCCCCAATGCAGCCCCCGGCGAAGCGGTGTTTCGCAATCTGGCCTGGGCGGTGGAACGCGTCAATGCGCGTGGCGGCGTGAAGCTTTCGCCATTAGCCGGTGGCAGCCAGATGTTGGTGCTGGAGCGCTACGACAGTAAAGGTCAAAATGAAGAAGCGTTGTCAGCGCTGCGCTCGGCTATCGACAACGGAGCGCGCGTGGTCTTGCAAGGCAATTCGTCAGCGAATGCGGCGGCCCTGATTGATGCCATCAACAAGCACAATGAGCGCGATCCGGCGCGTCGGGTGCTGTTTCTGAACTACTCGGCGGTAGACCCCACATTAACCAACGAGAAGTGCAGCTTCTGGCACTTTCGTTTCGATGCCCATGCCGACATGCGCATGGCCGCCCTGATGGCTGTCATCAAAGAGGACAAGACGCTCAAAGGCGTGTACCTGATTGGCCAGGACTACAGCTTTGGCCAGTCAGTGCTGCGTGAAGCGCGGCGCCAGTTGGGCCTTCAGAGGCCGGACGTGGCGGTCGTGGGTGAAGAGCTACACCCTATGGCGCGAATCAAAGACTTCTTGCCCTATGCCAACAAGATCAAGGCCAGCGGGGCCGGGGCGGTCATTACCGGCAACTGGGGCAATGACCTGACCCTGTTGATCAAGGCCGCCAAAGAAGTAGGTTATGAAGGCAAGTTCTACACCTTTTACGGCAATGCGCTGGGCGCGCCGGCGGCCATTGGTGAGGCGGGCATAGGCAAGGTAGTGGCGGTTGCCGATTGGCTGCCCAACGTACAGACGGCAGGTAGCGAAGCGTTTTACAAGTCGTTCCGCACCCGCTATCCGCTGGCATCGGATGACTATGTGCATATGCGCATGCAGCTATTGGTCGAAGCCCTGGCCCAGGCCATGGAGGCTGCCGGCAAGCTAGCCGCGGGCAACATGGGTGCACTCGACGTTGCAGCAATTGCAACCCAACTGGAAAAAACCAAGGTGACCCTCAGCGGCCAAACGGGCGCCATGCGCGCCGCCGACCACCAGTTTCAGCAGGCGCTGGTCGTGGGCGTTATGGACCGCCAAGGGACCTCCGGCGTCAAATTTGACGTGGAAGGATCGGGCTATGGCTTTCGAATCGTCAAAACCCTGACACCAGAGGAGGCAGAACTGCCCACTAGCTGCAAAATGCAACGCCCTTAAACCTCCATTTGTGGCTGCATCCCGGAGCGGATGGGCAAGCATCCCGGTTACGGGCTATAATTGATAGGCTTTGCATTCGGCGAGGCGCACGCCAGGAGCAGTTCCAGCACCTGGCGCAAGTTCGCAAACCAGAGACCGCGTCCATTCGCATGGAGCGTGAAGTCTCGAAAAGACAGGAAATAGACATGATTGCATCCAGCATCAAAGCCGCTGTTGTCAAAGACAACGCCCGTAGCGCAACCGATACCGGTAGTCCAGAAGTGCAAGTTGCATTGCTGACCGCCCGCATCAACGAACTCATGCCCCACTTTAAGACCCACGCCAAAGACCACCACGGTCGTCGCGGTCTGGTTCGCATGGTCAACACCCGCAAGAGTCTGTTGACGTACCTGAACCGTGTCGATCACGACCGTTATGTAGCGTTGATCGCTAAACTGGGTCTGCGTAAGTAAGCTGCGTAACCAAGCGCTGCACCAAATGACAGGCGCCTGAGTTAGTTCACTAGCTCAGGCGTTTTTTACTTCGGAGACGGCAAAAACAGAGCGAAGCTGTGTCATTCCACGGAAATTGGCGGTTCTCTTTTGGACCGCAATGTGAGTTTCTCTGGAATGGCATCGTGTTCTGCGTTGTTGCCTCCGGGCTTGGCAGGTGGCCTTTACCTGCCAGCGGGTTCCCGCACTATCTCAGGAGATAAAACAATGAGCATTTTTAACAAAGTTACCAAGACCTTCCAATGGGGTCAACACACCGTCACGATGGAAACCGGCGAAATCGCGCGGCAATCCACCGGCGC
>JANXVI010000339.1 GCA_025351745.1 Rhodoferax sp. | reverse complement strand
CGCGGCGAGGGTGTCGGCGTGCAGAGCCGACTGTTGCGCTGGCGACGCCGCGGTATCAAGTGCCGACGCACTGGGCAAAAACAACGCCGCACAGGCCAGCACCGCACACAACATCAGGTGCACGAAGAGGGTCAGGGCGTGTTGAAACGGGCTTTTCACCCCGTGATGCTATCACTGCTGGCTGGCCCGTTTGTGGGCCCCGGCCTTCTGTGAACGCCAGACTTCAGCGCCGCCCAATGGCGCACCCCATGCGCAGGACCGGAACAATCTTTAAATTGTTCGAGGCTGTAGCCCGCGCGTTTATTGCTTGTGATGCTATCGAATCAGAAGCAATTTTCAAGGCTTCAGCACAAACTTCCGGCCCCGCATTTTTTGCTGTTTCAGCCAGCCGTCATCATTCGGCCAACCCGGCAAACACGTTCTGCACGTCATCGTTGGCGTCAATGGCGGCCAAAAACGCCACCACTTCCTCCAGCGCCTCGGCGCTCAGGTCGGCGGGTTTTACCGGGTTTTTGGCCTTGTAGCCCAGCTTGGCCGACAGCACCGTGAAGCCCTGCGCGGGCAGCGCGCGGCTGACGATGTCCAGGTCGGTCGGGTCGGTCAGGAACAGCGTGGTGCCTTCGTCTTCCCCTGCCTCAAGGTCTTGCGCGCCCGCTTCAATGGCCGCCATTTCGGCGTCGGCCCCAGGTGCCGTCGGCTCGGCTTCGATCATGCCCACGTGGTCAAAATCCCATGACACAGAGCCTGATGTTCCCAACTGACCCTTGCGGAACAGCACGCGCATTTCTGGTGCGGTGCGCTTCACGTTGTCTGTCAGGCATTCGACCATCACGGCCACCTGGTGGGGTGCAAAGCCTTCGTAAATGACGTGTTCGAAGTGAACGGTCTCACCTGTCAGACCAGCGCCTTTCTTGATGGCGCGGTCAAGCGTTTCCTTGGGCATGGACACCTTGCGGGCCTGCTCCAGCACCAGGCGCAGGCGCGAGTTGCCGGCCGGGTCGGCACCGGCGCGGGCTGCGATCATGATGTCCTTGGCCAAGCGGCCAAACAGTTTGCCCTTGGCATTGGCTGCCAGTTCTTTGCCTTTTGCTTTCCACTGTGCGCCCATGTCTGAAATTCCTAGGAGTTGTTGTGTCGGGGGCCTAGGTTATACACCCAAGTCATATCGTCTTGTAACCCATCGTCTGCGGCAGCCACAGCACGATTTGCGGGAAGAAGGTCATGGCCAGCAACAGCAACAGAAGCATCACCAAGAACGGCCAACCCTCTTTCATCATCTCGCCAATGGGTATGCCGGTCAGCGCCTTGGTCACAAACAGCAGCATACCGAAGGGCGGGTGTATCAGGCCGATCATCATGTTCAGCACCACCAGCACGCCAAAGTGCACCAGGTCTACCCCCAACAACTTGGCCGCAGGCAGCAGCATGGGCACAAACACCAGCAGCAACACCGAGACATCCAGAAAACAACCTAGCACCAGAAACATCACGTTCACCAGCAGCAGAAACTTGATTTGCGACAGGTGCATGCTGTCCACCCACTGCGCCATAGCCTGCGGCACGCCCTCGGCAGTGAAGGCGTAGTTGAGCATGAACGAGCCCGCCAGGATCAACGTGATGACCGCACTGCCCCGCGTGGATTCCATCACCACGCCCCAAAATGTGCGCCAGGTCAGCGCCCGGTAGACCACGCCCGCCAATATCAGCGCATGTAAGGCCGCAACCGCAGCGGCTTCTGTCGGAGTAAAGGCGCCAGAATAAATGCCGCCCAGCAACACTATCGGCATGGACAACGGCAGCGCCCCGCGGAACAGAATACTGGGCCATTCGCGCAGCGGCACCGACGCCTCGCGCGGCATATTACGCCGCGTGGCAATGATGTGAACCACCACCATCATCAGCACCGCCATCAAAAAGCCGGGCACTACACCACCCAAGAACAGCGCACCGACCGACGCGCCAGACACCAGTGCATAAATCACCATAGGAATGGATGGCGGAATGATCGGCCCCAGCGTGGCACTGGCCACCACCACCGCCCCGGCAAAGCCGCGCGAATATTCGGGCTTTTTCAGCATCTGGCGAATGGTGACCAGGCCCGGCCCTGCCGCATCGGCAATGGCGCTGCCGCTCATGCCTGAAAAGATGACGCTGACCAAGATATCGACCTGCGCCAGCCCA
>JANXVI010000330.1 GCA_025351745.1 Rhodoferax sp. | reverse complement strand
TTTGCGCTGCAACCCGGCATTGCGGTGATTGCGCTGCTGCCCGTGCCCGCCATTCTGTTTGGCGCCTTCTGGTTCCAGAACCGGCTGGCGCCGCGCTACACCGAGGTGCGCGAGGCGGCGGGGGACGTTGCCGCCAGGCTCAACAACAACCTGCTGGGCCTGGCCACGATCAAGGCCTTTGCCACCGAAAACGCGGAGGCCGACCACATTGCGCAGGCCAGCGACGGCTACCGCGTGGCCAACGCCCGCGCCATTCGGCTCAGCTCTGCCATCACGCCGGTAATACGCACGGCCATCCTGGCCGGTTTTACCGCCACACTGTTGTACGGCGGCTGGCTGACGATACAAGGCCAGTTGGCAGTGGGCGCCTATTCAGTGCTGGTGTTTCTGACCCAGCGCCTGCTGTGGCCGCTGACGGGCTTGGCGGACGTGGCCGACATGTACCAGCGCTCCATGTCGTCCATAGACCGTGCGATGGCGCTGCTGGGCACGCCGATCAATATCCCGTACGAGGGCCAACACTTCCCCATCGACAAGGTGAAGGGCGAACTGCGCTTTGAGCACGTGGGTTTTTCCTACGACAGCACGCCTACGTTGCAGGATATTGACCTGACCATTCCCGCTGGCAAGACTACGGCCTTTGTGGGCTCCACCGGCTCGGGCAAATCCACGCTGGTCAAGCTGCTGCTGCGCTTCTACACCGCCAAGTCCGGCCGTATCCTGCTCGACGGCCAGGCCATCGACGGCCTGAACCTGCAAGACCTGCGCCGCGCGGTCGGGTATGTATCGCAAGACACCTTTTTGACGGACGGAACGGTGGCCGACAACATCGCGTATGGTGCAGCCGGTGCCAGCGACGCGGCCATTGCCGAAGCGGCACGCGCGGCCGAGTGCACCGAATTCATTAACCAGCTGCCACTGGGCTTTGCCACCCGCATCGGTGAACGTGGCCAGAAGCTCAGCGGTGGCCAGCGCCAGCGCCTGGCCTTAGCCCGTGCCATCTTGAAGAATCCACCGGTGCTGATACTGGACGAGGCTACCAGCGCGGTCGACAACGAGACCGAAGCCGCCATCCAGCGCTCGTTGGACGTCGTGAGTAAAGGCCGCACCACCATTGTCATTGCCCACCGCCTGTCCACCGTGCGCCAGGCCGACTGCATCCATTTGCTGGAGGCAGGTCGCATTGTGGAGAGCGGCACGCACGACGAACTGGTGGCGCGCAATGGCGGTTATGCGGCGCTGTGGCGGTTGCAGACGGGGGAGCGTTCGACCTGAGACCGTGTGCGAGCCACCCAACAGCTTCCAAGCCCGTTTACAGTTGCGTGCTATTTGCGGAGACCAACTGGATGATTAAAAATTGGTACAAAACTACCCCAAGCCACGCAATGGCCGGGATCGATATCGTGCGGATCGGCGTGGCGCTGATCATCCTTATGCACCCGTTGCACGGGTTCGCCCACCCAGAGAACATTGCGGGCTTCGGCGGCTACCTGACCTCACTGGGCTACCCATTCGGAGTGCCATTGGCATGGACCGTGTTGCTGCTGCAAACCGTGTGCAGCCTGTGCCTGATCGCCAATCTCTGGGTGATACCGGCCTGCTTGGGGCACATCTGCGTGGTCAGCTTTGGCCTGGTGCACTTCCACTGGCCCAATGGCTGGTATGTGGTGGGGGCGGGTGAGGGCGGAATGGAGTGGGCCGTTATTCTCTTGGTCTGCCTGGTGGGTGTGCTACGCGCCTACTGGCCAGGCAAGACCATTTTGTAAAATCGGGCTGTAGCCCTCGTCGGATATGCGTTAGCAGCTATTTTATTAATAGCACCCGCCCCGGGTTCATCGTGTTCTGCGGGTCCAGCGCCTGCTTGATGGCGCGCATCATGCCCAGCGCTACGGGCGATTTGTGTTGCTCCAGCTTGTCGCGCTTCAAGCTGCCCACGCCATGTTCGGCGGAGATGGAGCCTTTGAACTTATCGACCATGTCGTAGACCACGGCATTGACGCCTTTTTCATCATCGCGCAGAAAAGCTTCGGCGTCCGCCCCAGCCGGGGCTTGGACGTTGTAGTGCAGGTTGCCGTCGCCCAAGTGGCCGTAGTTGACCAGGCGGGCGCCGGGGTACGCTTGCTGCAGCAGGGCGTCCGTCTGACGCACAAACTCGGGGATGCGGGACACCGCAATCGAGATGTCGTGCTTGATGTTCAGCCCCTCTTGCGCCTGCGCCAGCGG
>JANXVI010000297.1 GCA_025351745.1 Rhodoferax sp. | reverse complement strand
ACAAATGGGCCGACGGAGATTATCAGGTCGCGCAGGGACAATAAGGTGAAACGTATGGATTTGGTCACGTTGCAACCATAGCACGCCAGATTGACCGACCGCTAATACCCAGTGGCAGTGGCAGTGGGGCCGGACGCTGGGCGGCATGGCGTTCTGCTCCGTGTCCCCCGCCCGCTGCGCGGGCTCCTCCTTTACCTGCGCAGAACGCTTCGCCACCCAGCCTCCCGGCGGGATCTGCGCACGGTTCGGGTGGAAGACCGGGCACGCTGATGTGGTAGCCGCGCTCCGTGTCTAACGGTACGCGGTAGCCCAGGCTGGCGGCCAAAGGTTTGGACCAGGCGCCAGCGCACACAAGTAGCTGCGCGCTACGCAGCCTGCGGCCATCTTCAAGTACCACGGTAGTTTGCTGCGGTGTTTCGGCTTCGATACGAACCGCCCTGCCTTGCTGGAGTTGGCCGCCGCTGCGCACCAGCGCATCGCGCAGGCCCTGGCATACGGCCCAGGGGTCGTCTACGTGGCCGCTGGCCAAGTATTGCACGGCACCTTGTACCTTGGTGTTGAGTGTGGGGACCTGGGCGCGCACGGCGTCGGCCGAAAGCTGCACGGATTCAACGCCATAGGCCATCAGACGCTCGGCCTGGGCCTGCGCAGCCAGTCCACCGGGTAGGGTCTCGAATACTTCCAGATGGCCGTTGCGGTGCAGCAGGTGCCCCAGTTCGGCGTCGGTCAGCAGGTCTGTCATGTCGGCTAGCGCGCTGTGCTGCAGGGCCACCAGCGCCGCCACGCCGCGTATGTAGGTGCGCTCGCGTGCCGCCCACGCAAAGCGGGCCAGCCAGGGCAGCAGCGGCAGCAAATAGGCCATCCGCACACGCAACGGGCTTTCCGCATCCAGCAGGTAGCGCCAACTGTTGCGCAGCACCCCTTTGCTGGCCAGCGGGAACAGTTGTTCGGTGGCAATATGGCCCGCGTTTCCGTAACTGGCAGCCGTCTCAGGGCCGTCGGCATTGAGCAACAGCACCTCACGCCCGGCCTGCGCCAGGCGGAAGGCGCAGGCTGCGCCTATGACGCCGCCGCCGATGACGATGACCTCGGCGTCGTACGCCCGTGTGGCTTGCACCATGGGGGTGTCAGATTGCGGGCAGCATTGGCTTGGTGACCAAGGCCTGCTTGATGACGGCATTGGCCTGGGCCAGTTCTTCGCCTTCCAGCACCAGGCGCGGCGCGCGCACGGCCTGACTGCCCAACTCCACATGCGATTGCACCAGTTTGATGAGTTGCACAAACTTGGGCACAACGTCCATCCGCAGCAGTGGCAAGAACCAGTGGTACAGCGGCTCGGCCTCGGCCCAGCGCCCGGCGCGTGCCAGATTGAACAGCGCGATCGACTCGTTGGGGAAGGCATTGACCAGGCCTGCCACCCAGCCCGTGGCACCCGCTGCGATGCCTTCCACAATCAAATCATCCACACCCACCAGTATCTGCAAACGCCCGCCCAGGGCCGACTTGATGGCCGCAATGCGGCGCACATCGGCACTGGACTCCTTGACAGCTTCCAGGTTGGGGTGGGCACTTGCCAGCTCCTGCATTTGCACGGCAGTGAAATCGGTACGGTAGGCAATGGGGTTGTTGTAGAGAATGCAGGGCAATGCAGTGGCGGCGATGACGGCGCTGACATGGGCCTTCATCTCACGCCAGTCGGTGCAGTACACGTAGGGCGGCAGCACCATCAGGCCGCTGCAATTTTCCTCGACCGCCATGTGTGCAAAACGCACGGCGTCTGCCGTGGCCAAAGCTGCCACGCCCGGCACCACAGCACCGCGCCCGGCAACCGCCTTGACGACCGTTTTCAGCACAGCACGCTTTTCGTCAAAGCCCAGTGTGGCGGTCTCACCCAATGAACCGAGGGGGACAATGCCGGTGCTGCCAGCCTCCATCATCAGGTTCACATGGTGGGCCAGAAAGGCGTGGTCTACCTCGCCGGTGGGCAAAAAAGGTGTAGTGATAGCGGGTAAAACGCCTTGCCAAAATGTGTTCATGGGGATCCTCCTGTTGCGTGGTTTTGTGTAGTCAAAGAAATCGATGGGAAGTCGGAGGAATAGGGCTAAGGGCGGACGCCGGTCATTCCAACCCCCAGCAAAACGGGTCGCTCGGACTCAACAGCAGGATCGTTTCGGCTACTACATGGGCTTGACCCCGTATGCTGGGAATCAGTTGGTCCCCCACAAGCCGGTAGCGGCCTTCAAACACGGTTCCGATGACGCTCTCTTGCAGCCAGCGCTTGCCCTCAAGCAGCTTGCCATCGGCGGCCAAGCATGCCAGCTTGGCACTGGTGCCGGTGCCGCAGGGTGAACGGTCATATGCACCACCGGGGCACAGCACAAAATTGCGTCCGCTGTTGCCATGGGTCTGGGCCGCCCCCATGAGCTCGATGTGGTCGATCTCGGCACCAGCGCTACCGGTAATGTGGTGCGTGCGCAGCGCGTAGCGCACGGCCAGCGCGAAGGTCGTCAATTCTTGGACGCCCGCGCGGCACAGCGGTAGCGCGCCTGCGTCGGTCAGAAAAAACCAGTTGCCGCCCCATGCAACGTCGCCCACAACCTGGCCATAGCCGGGTACGTGGACTTCCACACCGGCCGCATACCGATGGGCCGGCACGTTGTCTACCTCCACCCAGCCATGACCGTGCACATGGGTCTGCACCGTGCCCACTGGCGTGTCTATGGCATAGGTGCCGGGTGTGACGCGGCCCATGTGCTGCAAGGTGGCCAACAGTCCAATCGTGCCATGGCCGCACATGCCCAGATAGCCGACGTTGTTGAAGAAGATGACCGATGCCAGCGAATGCGGGTTGACGGGTGGTAACAACAGCGCACCCACCACCACGTCGTTGCCGCGCGGTTCGCAAACCGCGGCTTTGCGGTAATGGTCGTGCTCGCCGCGCAGACGCTCCACCGCTGCGGGCAGCGACAGACCTGACAAATCCGGAAAGCCAGCCACCACGACCCGGGTAGGTTCACCGCCGGTATGCGAGTCGATACAGATTATTTTTTCCATGCCCGAATTTTGTCGGGTGACCCGATCGGGGTCTAGATCAAAGTCTGGCACAGACATGCAGAATTCGGCACAATTCGCTATGGACCAGCTCAGCGCCCACCATGCCCTCTTTGACCGCCTGCCCGACGTCGTGTATTTCAGCAAAGACGCTGGCGGGCGCTACACCCACGCCAACCAAACCCTATTGCAGCGCCTGGGCTTGCCCGACTTGCGCGCGCTCAAGGGCAAGACCGCGGCAGATGTTTTTCCAGCACAGTTGGGCGAGCACTATTGGCAACAGGATTTGCAGGTGATTCACAGTGGCGCAAGCATGGGTGACCTGCTGGAGCGCCACCTGTTTCCGAATGGCCAATCCGGCTGGTGTCTGTCGGTCAAGCACCCCATACGCGAAGGGGGCAAGGTGCACGGAATTGTCGGCATATCACGGGACCTGAAAGGACCGGCCACCCATAACCCCGTCTACCAGCGCCTCGCCAGCAGCTTGGCATGGGCGCGCCAGCACTGCACCGACCCCATCGGCGTGGCCGATCTGGCACAGCATGCCACTTTGTCTGTCGCACAACTGGAGCGCCATGTACTGGCCCTGCTGCAACTCACACCGAGCCGTTGGCTGCTGTCGCTGCGCTTGGAATTTGCGCTGGGCCAACTGGCATCCGAACGTACCGTGGCGCAAGTTGGCTTGGACAGTGGTTTTACCGACCACAGCGCGTTCTCGCGCGCGTTCAAGCGCCACGTCGGCATTTCGCCCAGAGACTACCGCGCGCTGCAACCTGCGAAGACGTAGGCATGTCAAAGCGGGAGAACGACACCGCCAACAACAGTGTGTCAGCCGTAGTACGGGCTCCGTAAACTATGGGCTATCAGCTTTCGCTCATCGTGAAGGGCTTCCCCCTGTTGTCTGCAATTTGTCTTCCATTTACCTGTCATGCCACTGCCCGCCCGCGTCTTACTTTTTCTTGCCATCGTCGTACCCCAGTGCCTATTTTCATGGGCACATGCAGTAGCGGGCCGTCCGTTGGCAGCGTCGGCCTGGCAGCGGCCGGTGGCCGTCTACACGTTTGCGCTTTACTACGATACCAAGCAGGGCGATGTACCCGAAAAGCTGGCACGCAAGCTGGCTGCAGATCCCCAATTTGGCTTTCAGATCGTCAACAAACCTGACCTGCTGGCAAAAGACACGTGCACAGTCACGCTCACCTCCATCATCGGCAATGTCAACAACACCTACAAACCACCGTCGGTGGAATCGCTCAAACTGTTTGGCCGCGGCCTGACGCTGGCCCAAGCCCAGGCGTTGCAAACCTCACCGCAGGTGCTGACCATGGTGTTTGCCTACCCGGCGCGTGACGCCCTGCCCAATCTGTTGAAGGCCAATGCGTATGCGCTGCGCCTGGCGACCGAGACCCATGCCCTGCTGTGGGATGAAGAGACCCGCGAGGTATTTACGCCTGATTTCTGGCAGCAAAACCGTGTGGCCAGTTGGGAAGGCCCAGTGCCCGATGTTGCACGCCACATCACCATTCATGCCTACAACGACAAGGGCCGGGTGCGTGCTATCACCTTGGGTATGAGCAAGTTTGCACTGCCCGACCTGGTCATCAACGACGCAGTCTGGTCGCTGAATAGGCCGCTAGGCAACACGCTGAACGCAATAGCACAAAAACTGGCCGAAGGCGACCGACCGACGGACAAAGGCCAATATGCGCTGCAGATTGCCAATATCAAACACACGGCTCTGCGCAAGCGCATCACCGATACGTTTGTGGACAAGGCTGGCGGAGGCGGCAGCATGCAGTTGGTCGAGTCCATCGCACAGCAGGGAGACGCCGACAATACGCTGTTGGAGTTGCGCTTTAACGCGTCCGGCGGAGTCGACACGACCAGCCGCCAGACGGCCTTCGTCACCACCGTGTTTGGCGCCCAAAACGACGACGTCGTGCGCGTCAAACACGATGTTGCATTGCGCGAAGCCAGTGAACGTGCCCGGGCCAAGTTGCCGGCGTTAAAAGTGACCTTCGCAGCCGGCCTGCCGCCGGGCGAAACGCTGTCGTTCAAAGCCCCATTTGCCACACCAAACGGAGGCAACGAATGGATGTGGGTGGAGGTCACCCAGTGGCAGGGCAACACCATCAGCGGCATGCTGCGCAACCAGCCACGCGATGTTCCTGCCCTCAAGGCCGGGCAGATAGTGAATATCAAACAGGAAGAAATCTTTGACTACATCCGGCGCAAGCCCGATGGCACGCAAGAGGGCAACGAGACGGGTGAGATATTGAGCAAGATCCAAAAAGGGTAGCGTCGCGTACAAGCGAAAAAAAACGGGCTTAAGAGCCCGTTCTTGGTTGAAGAAGACAGAAGACTTATTTCTTCTTTTCTTCCATCATCTTCATGCATTCGGCTTTCATTTTGTCGTCGGCCTTGGCTGCGTCCATCTTCTTGCACGCCTCCATCTTTTCAGCCTTTTCCTTGTCCGACATAGCGCCGCCATGGGCCGCAGCAAACGCGCCCACGGAAGCGGTAGCAATAACGGTAGCAACTAAAGTAGAAAGTAACTTGCTCATAAATTGTCTCCTAGATGTTAATCAAAGGGCTTCAGGCAGTATGGCCAAGGAATAATATACCCCACTTATGAAAATTTCACGAAACCATAAATGTCCACAATGGGTGTGGCGCTGGGTTGGTCTGGCTCTGGCACTCTCTTGCGCGACTGTGCAGGCCGCGCCCCGCACACCCGCAAAAGACTCTGAAATCGTAGAACGCTTGCCCTTCAAACCCGGTGACACCACAGCCCGCGAACTGTCAACACTGCGTGCCGCTGTAGTCAAAAATCCCACCGACCCCAAACTCGCATTGGCGTTGGCAGAGCGTTATTTTGGGCTTGCTACGGCCAGGGGCGATCCCCGGTATGTGGGCTATGCCGATGCGCTGGTAGGCCGCTTTGCTGCCAACATGTCGGCCCCATTGCTCGCCATGCGGGGCACCGTACGCCAGTATCGCCACGACTTTGACGATGCGCTGAAAGACTATGCCGCCGCACTGAAACTCGATACCGATCTGGCAGGCGCCAACGCCTGGCGCGGCGCCATCTACCTGGTGCAGGCCGATTACAAGGCCGCGGCCAGGGAGTGCGACGCTCTGTTGCGCCTGGGGCGTCCCGTCTTACACGGCGGCTGCGCGGGCTTGACGCAGGCCTACACCGGTCACCTGTCCACTGCCTACAAGACCTTGCAACTGGCACTGGCAACTACCGACGACGACGACCAGCGCCTGTGGCTCAACACCCGGCTGGCCGAGGTAGCGACCTGGCAGGGCCAGACAGCGCTGGCCGAACAACACTTTCGCCGCGCGCTGGACCTGGGTATTGACGATGGCTACCTGCTGGCAGCATGGAGCGACTTTCTGCTGGATCAGGGCCTCGCAGAGCAAGTCATACAACAACTGGCGAAGTGGGATACGGTGGACGGGCTCTTGCTGCGCCTGACCGAGGCTGAAGACACGCTGAAACGCCCAGCCGCCAAAGCCCACATACAGACTTTGGACGATCGTTTTGCGGCGGCCAAGCTGCGGGGCGACACCACGCACCAGGCCGAAGAAGCACGCTTCCATCTGCACTTGCGCCACGACCCCAAAGAGGCATTGCGCCTGGCCGTTGCCAACTATCAGGTGCAAAAGGAACCGCGGGATGCGCGCATCGTGCTCGAATCGGCACTGGCCGATCGCAACCCGGCTGCAGCACAACCTGTGCTGGACTGGTTACAGACCAGCGGATTTGAAGACCCGACTTTGCGCGCACTCGCCAAAAAGGTGCAGCAACTGCCTGCGGCCAACACGGGAGCCGCAAAATGACGTTGCGCCACTTACTACTCTTGCCGTTGTTGCTGTGTCTGCACCTGAGCGCGTGGGCGCACAAGGCCAGCGACAGCTACCTGGTCGTCCATGCAAAGGGCGCAGCCATCACTGCCCAATGGGACATTGCCGTGCGCGACATCGACTTTGCGATCGGTTTAGATACCGACGGCAACGGTGAAGTCACATGGGGCGAACTGCGTACGCGCCAAGCGGACATCGCAGCCTGGGCACTGAGCCGTCTGGAAGTCAAACGCGGCGGACTGTGCCCGTTGCAACTCAGCGGACTGCAGGTCGACGAACACACCGATGGCGCCTACGCAGTGCTGCATCTCAACGGCAACTGCCCCGACCAGGCCGGTGCCATGGGATTGCGCTACCGCTTGCTGTTTGACCTGGACAGCCTGCACCGCGGCTTGCTGCGTGCATCGGTCGACGGCACCACGCACACCACGGTGCTGTCGCCCACCAGTGGCGAGCTACAGTTTGGTGCAGAGGCGGTTTCGCGCTTGCAGCAGTTCAAGCAGTACCTGGTGGAAGGCATCTGGCATATCTGGATCGGTTTCGACCATATCTTGTTTCTGCTGTCGCTTCTATTGCCCGCCGTGCTGGTATTCAGCGGCACCCACGGCGGTGGCACCCATGGCCAATGGCGCGGCGCAGACCGCTTTGGCCAGGCCTGGAAAGAAGTGCTGTGGGTGGTGACCTCCTTCACGGTGGCGCATTCGATCACGCTGTCGCTGGCGGCCTTGGGCCTGGTGTCGCTACCCTCAAGGCTGGTGGAGTCGGCCATTGCACTGTCGGTGGTGCTGGCTGCCGCCAACAATGTGTGGCCAGTCGTTGCCCACCAGCGCTGGGTGGTGGCCTTTTGCTTTGGCCTGATCCATGGCTTCGGTTTCGCCAGTGTGTTGGCCGAATTAGGCCTACCGACGGACGCCTTGGCGCTGTCGTTACTGGGCTTTAACCTGGGCGTTGAAGTGGGCCAGATGGCTATCGTGGCGGGCTTCCTCCCCGTCGCATTTGCGCTGCGACACACTGTGTTTTACCGCAAAGGCGTGTTCATCTGGGGCTCGCTGCTGACCATGTTGGTTGCCGCGCTGTGGCTGGTCGAGCGGGCTTTTGACATCAAGCTGATCACGGGGGTCGGGTTCTGACCTGCGGCACAATCGGGGCATGACCGACGATGCCACTCCCCACCAACGCAGGGTGCGCTATGCCGGCACCCACCCCAAGCGCTTTGAAGAGAAATACAAAGAGCTGGACCCGAGCCGCGACCCGCTAGCGGTGCAAAAAGTACTGGACCGGGGCCAGACCCCGGCCGGCATGCACCGCTCGATCTGCGTCAATGAAATCCTGGAGATCCTCAAGCCGCAACCCGGCGAGATAGGCCTGGACGCCACGCTCGGTTTTGGCGGCCACACGCGGGAGATATTCCCCAAGTTGTTGCCGGGCGGGCGCCTTTTCAGCGTCGACGTAGACCCGATCGAGCTGCCACGCACCGAGGCGCGGCTGCGCAAGCTGGGCTTTTTGCCGGACGAGCTGGTGGTGCGCCGCATGAACTTCTGTGAGGTGGCCACGCTGTTGCCCGAGGCCGGTGGTGGCTTTGACGTGGTGCTGGCCGACCTGGGCGTGTCGTCGATGCAGATCGACAACCCGGCCCGCGGCTTCAGCTTCAAGGCTGACGGCCCGCTGGACCTGCGGCTGGACCCAAGCAACGGCCAGTCTGCCTCGGAATTGCTACTGTCCGTCACCCGCCAGCGCCTGCGCGACCTGTTGATCGACAACTCCGATGAGCCCTATGCCATCCCGCTGGCTGCCGCCTTGCAAGGCCAGTACCTTGAGACGACTACCCAGTTGGCCGACCTGGTGCGCCAGACACTGGCCGTGACCTTCAAGCGGACCATGCCCGAGGAGGAACGCCTGGCCGAGACCAAGAAGGCGCTGCAACGCACGTTCCAGGCACTGCGCATTGAGGTCAACGATGAGTTTGGCGTGCTGGACCGCTTTTTGGACTTGCTGCCTGGCTGCCTGAAACCGGGCGGTCGGGTGGCGATTTTGAGCTTCCACTCCGGCGAAGACCGCCGGGTGAAAAAAGCTTTTCAGACGGGTGAGCGCAGTGGTATCTACGCCCAGGTGGCCAGCGACCCGATCCGCGCGTCGTTCGAAGAGCGCCGGGCCAATCCGCGCTCAACATCGGCCAAGCTGCGCTGGGCGGTGAAAGCATAGTATTGGCGACACGCTATTATTTTTATAGCTGCATACGTATATTCCACGAGGGCTAGCGGCTATTTTCCACAATTACTCCTCGGGGCAGGCAGTAAAAACCCCTGCTTGGGTTAATTTCGGGTACTTCGGGCGCCAGGCCAGTGGGCGTCGAGCAACAAGCTGGAGATGGACACGCCCGGCGGTGCCTCGGGTCGCGCGTCTTGCGGGCCGAACCAACGCGCCTCGGCAATCTCGCTGGCGTCCGGTGTGATCTCGCCGCCCGCGTACTCGGCGGTGAAGGCGATCATCAGCGAATGCGGAAAGGGCCACGACTGACTGCCGAAGTATTGCAGGTCTTTGACCCGCAGGCCCACCTCTTCCATCACTTCGCGGTGGATGGCTTCTTCAATCGACTCGCCCGCTTCCAAAAAGCCCGCCAACGCACTGAAACGCCCGGTGGGCGAAACCACATGGCGGGCCAGCAAAATCTCGTCACCCCTTTTGATCAGCACCATCATCGCAGGCGAGATGCGCGGGTAGGCAACCATGCTGCAGGCCGGGCATTTGAAGGCGCGCTCACCGCTGGCCAGTTGCATGGGATTGGCACAGTGGCCACAGAAGCGGTGCGTGCGGGCCCATTCGGCCAGTTGTGCGGCGCGGCTGGCCACGCCCAACAGCGGCTCGTCCATGCTGCCGAACAATGACCGCAGTTGTACGAAAGCAAAGCCGGGCTGTGGTTCCAGTTCGGCATCCACAAAGGTGGTGCAGCAATAGCGCTGCTGCCACAGGCCTACGGGGTGGAAATGCTCCGCGTGCAAGCCATGCAACGGCAGCCCTACACGGGAATCAGGCAATGTCAGGTCATCTTCACGGACCAACAGCCTGCCACTGCGGAACACGAACGCAATGGGGTCGGGATGACCCTGCGCGGTCATCAGCGGGACAAATTCTGCAGGGGTCTGGAGCATGTGAAGGGCAATGGGCTTGCAAAGTTTGACTAGGACGGCTCCGCATCTGACGCAGTCGCTGGTGCTGCCACCGGCCTGGCCGCTCGGCCCAGGCTGCTTTCCATCAACCGGGCCAACTTGTTGGCAGCGCCGGTCACAGCCTGGTGCAAGTTGTCCGCGTGCTCCGTGACTGCCATCGGTGGGCGGCCTTCGTGGCGCGCTTCTATCAGACAACGCATGTTGTGCGGGCCACTTTTTTTGCCGTTTTCGTCGCTCAGATGCACTTCGATGCGGGTGATATGTTCTGAAAATCGGATGACGGCATTTTGGACCTCGGTAGTGGCCCAGGTGGTCATGGCGGCGTGGCCTTCAATGTTGTGGTCGGTGTTGACTTGGATTTGCATAGCGTGCTCCTTAAGGTTGGCTTGCAGTATCGCAGCTTATACCCCCGCTGAATCTGTGCGCTGTCGCCCATTGGGGTGACATCAATCTCCCGTTTTGCGAGCGCAGCGGGTACATTTCACCGAACGTATCTTTGAAGGATGGGGCATGAAAGTCATCGTATTGGGCAGTGGCGTGATCGGCACGTCGGTGGCGTACTACCTGGCCAAGTCCGGGCACCAAGTGGAAGTCATTGACCGCCAGGCTGGGCCTGCGCTGGAGACCAGCTTTGCCAATGCGGGTGAAGTGTCACCGGGCTACTCATCGCCGTGGGCCGGCCCGGGCGTGCCGATGAAAGCCATCAAGTGGATGCTGATGCGCCACAGCCCTCTGGTGATCTGGCCCGTGCTGGACCCCAACATGTGGCGATGGGGCTTGTCCATGCTGGCCAATTGCACCGAGAAGGCGTATGCCGTCAACAAGAGCCGCATGGTGCCGATTGCCGAATACAGCCGCGATTGTTTGAAGGAATTGCGCGCCGAAACCTGCATCGCCTACGACGACCGCGCACAAGGCACGTTGCAACTGTTCCGCACACAAGCACAAATGGATGGCATTGCCAAAGACGTCGAGGTGTTGCAGGACTACAAGGTGCCGTTCGAAGTGCTGGATCGTGCCGGTTTTGTCAAGGTCGAGCCCGCGCTGAAACTGACACAAGAGAAGTTTGTGGGCGCCCTGCGTTTGCCCGGTGACGAGACTGGCGACTGCTTCAAGTTCACCAACCGCTTGGCCGAAATGGCAGAGGCGCTGGGCGTGAAATTTCGCTACAACACCAGCATCGACGGCATCGAGGTGAGCGGCGGCAGGGTTACCGGTGTACGCACCAGTGCTGGCACGCTAATGGCCGACCACTACGTCACAGCGCTGGGCAGTTTCACGCCGCAATTGGTCAAGCCCATTGGCATCCACATCCCCGTGTACCCGGTCAAGGGTTACTCCATCACCGTGCCCATCACCGATGCCAAATTTGCGCCCGAGTCCACCATCATGGACGAGTCGCACAAGGTGGCCGTCACCCGTCTGGGCGACCGCATCCGCGTGGGTGGAACGGCCGAGCTGGCGGGCTTTGACATGACGCTTCGCGAGTCGCGCCGCGACACGCTAAACCACGTGCTGACCGACCTCTTCCCCAAGGGTGGCGATCTGTCCAAGGCCACGTTCTGGTGCGGCCTGCGCCCCATGACGCCAGATGGCACACCCATCGTCGGGCGCACGCCCTACCCCAACATGATGCTAGCCACTGGCCACGGCACGCTGGGCTGGACCATGGCGGCCGGTACGGCGCGAGTCATTGACGATTTGATTTCGGGGCGCAAGCCTGAGATATCGCTCGATGGTTTGTCGATGGACCGTTACCCCCGGGCCTGGCGCGGCTAGCACTTTGCGGTGTTGATCGCTGCTGATGCGGCGATACTAGTGGCCTTTGCACCCGCCCCGCATGTCGCATTTTTCCTGCAGCAATTGTCAAACCCCGATGCGGGTTTTGACGCTGGACGGCCACTACAAAAAGCCGGTCGATATCGACATCTGTGAGGCGTGCACGCTGATCTGGTTTGAGGGAACCGAGTCCATCAAGCTGGCAGGCCCCGGTATTGCGGATTTGGTCCGCACCATTCACACAACGCTCGAAAAAAACATAGGCAGCACACTTGCCGAGCGTTTGCCCTGCCCCGTCTGCACGTCGCCACTGACCAAGGTTTTCAACCTGAGCCGCTTTGGCCGCACCCAGCAATGGCAGTGCCCGCAGGGCCACGGCTACTTCCAGACCTTTGTGCTCTACCTGGCCGAAAAAGGCTTTGTCCACAAGATGACTTGGGCCGATCTCAAGCAGCAGATCGGCAGCAAACGGCAATTGTTTTGCGCGGGCTGTGGTGCGGCCTTGGACGACCAGCCCCACGACGCCTGCCCTTACTGCCAGCTGGCGGTGGGCGTCATTGACCCCGCACGGCTAGCCAGCGCCATTGACATACAGGAAGCGGCTGCGCCCCTGACGCAGACCAGCACGGCGGTGCAAAGCAAATGCTGGTCATGTGGAGGCGTGGTCGATGCCACGCGAGAATCGCATTGCAGACACTGCAACGCCATCCTGAAAAAAATCGACAGCCACCGCGCGGTGGCGGCCACTGCGGCGGTGGAAGACAAGGTCCGGCAAAACTACCAGCAGCAACTGCCCACCGTGTCGTCCAAAAAACTGCAGGGCGCAGCCGAGCAAGAGGTGTGGATGAACGCCATCGTGGACCGCTTCGACAACCACCATGCGGTCACGCGGGAAGAGATTCTCCGCTGGCTGGTTGTTCTGGTTCCGGTACTCGTGCTATCGGTATGGTTTTGGGTGCAATGGCAACGGCGCGAACCCGCCAAGCCGGCTGATGCGCCGCATGCGGCGGCACCAGCGGTTCTTTTGGCGGCAAAGGCGGCGCTATCCCCACCGCCGGTAACCACCAAGCATCCCGTCAGTGCAAGCACAGTATTAGCATCGACCGCGCCACCCGCGCCCGACCCGCAGGCTGTGGACGGACCCAGCTTTGAAACCATGTTCAGTTTTCCGGCTATGGCATGTGCGGCCGATGCCGCCACGCGCAGTGCAGTCAAGATCCGGCAGATCGTCGTGATTCCAGCGGCAGGCAACCGCTCCGGCTCAACCGGTGAAGACAACCGCGCGGCCTACATGGCGCTGCAGCAGTCCCGGCAGGAGCTGGTCGATGGCACGGCCTTCCCCGTAGTGGTGCAACGCTATGGCAGCCCCGGCGCAGTCAATGCAAAACCTATCAGCGAATTCTTTGGCCGAGGCTCCGGCAAGCCGGAAGTTGAACGCGCAGCCTTTTGCCTGCCGGTGCAGGCGCTGAGTCCGATTTTCAAGTCGGCGGCGGGGTTTCATCTAATCCAGGTGGTGGACGCGCGATAGGCTCTTGCAGAAGCCACCGCTGTGTCTACCGCAACATGCCTGTATCGCCGGGACCTATCAGTCAATCAGAATAGCCCGAAAGTCGTTGACATTGGTCAGTGTGGGCCCTGTCACCACTGCATCGCCCAGCTTGCCAAAGAAGCCATGGCCGTCGTTGTCATTGAGGCTATCGCTGGGTTTGAGACCCAGGGCATGGGCCCGCGCCAGTGTGTCGGGGCCGATAAACGCTCCGGCGATTTCGGCGACACCGTCCACGCCGTCGGTGTCTCCCGCCAGCGCGTGAATACGGGGGTGCCCGCCCAGCGCGATACCCATGGACAACAGGCATTCCACATTGCGCCCGCCACTGCCGTTGCCCCGCAACGTAACCGTGGTTTCGCCACCTGACAACAGCACGCAAGGCGCCTGTACCGGTTGACCACGCTCAGCCACCTGCAGTGCCATACCGGCCAGTACCTTGCCCACATCACGCGCCTCGCCCTCCAAAGCGTCCCCCAGGATGTAGGCGCCATAACCCGCATTGCGCGCCATAGAGGCGGCAGCCTCCAGCGCCATTTGCGGTGTGGCGACCATGTGAACTGCATTGCGTGCCAGACGCGAATCACCCGGTTTGACAGATTCACCGTGGCCAGACTCCAGCACCGCGCGCACCTCGGGTGGCAGCTCAATGCCATGGCGCTTGACAATGGCCAGCGCGTCTACACATCGGGTGGGATCGGCCACCGTGGGGCCGGATGCAATATTGATGGGGTCATCACCCGGTACATCCGATATAAGCAGGGTGATGACGCGCGCAGGGTGGCAGGCCACGCCCAAACGGCCACCTTTGATGGCTGACAGGTGACGGCGCACGCAGTTCATCTCGCTGATGGTGGCGCCCGATTTCAACAGGGCACGGTTAACGGCCTGCTTGTGCTCCAGCGTCAGCCCCGGTAGTGGCAACGGCAGCAACGAAGATCCGCCGCCCGAGATCAAACACAAGACCACGTCGTCCGCGTTAAGGTCCTTTACGACCTCGAGCATGCGTTGGGCCGCTGCCAGGCCCGCGGCATCGGGCACCGGGTGCGCGGCCTCCACGATCTCGATGCGGTCGCACGGCACGCTGTAGCCATAGCGCGTGACCACCAGCCCCGACAGTGGCCCTGTCCAGTGGTCCTCCACTGCGCGCGCCATCGCCGCCGATGCCTTGCCGGCGCCGATGACAATCAGCCGTCCCTTGCCCAGAGACTCTGGCGACGGCACATACGGCGGCACGCACAGCGCCGGTTGGGCGCTGGCAATGGCGGCGTCAAACATGCGACGCAGCAGGTCGCGCGCGCGGGACTCGTGGTGGAGGGTGGTTGCGGGCATGCGTGAAGGTCTCAGGGGTTGTGGATGTGGAGTGCTTTGGTCCATGCTTGGTTCTACACCGAAGTTTGCCATCCTCTGAATGCATCCGCGCCTACCGCTGCATAAACGCAGTGGCCCAGGCTAGGCCCGCTGTGGTGGTCGTGGCAGGCTTGTATTCACAGCCAATCCAGCCGCTGTAACCCAAACGGTCCAGGTGGGCAAACAGAAACGGGTAGTTGATCTCGCCTGTGCCGGGCTCATGGCGCCCCGGGTTGTCTGCCAGTTGTATATGGCCTATGCGTCGCAAGTGCTGCGTGATCGTGGCGGCCAACTCGCCTTCCATCCGCTGGGCGTGGTAGATGTCGTACTGCAAGAAAACGTTGTCAGCGTTGACTGCGTCCAGCAGTGACAGCGCGTGCGCGGTACGGCTGACGTAGAAGCCGGGAATGTCGAAGGTATTGATGGGCTCAACCAGCAGGCGCAGGCCAGCCTCCTTGAAGGCGCGCGCGGCGAATTGCAGATTCGCAACCAGGGTCTGGTGCAGCACCTCACCAGAAACGCCGGCCGGGGCCCTGCCTGCCAAGCAGTTGAGTTGCCCAACCCCCAGCCCCTTTGCATAGTGAATGCCGGTGGCCACACCCGCGCGAAATTCATCGACGCGGTTCGGGTGGCAAGCAATGCCGCGCTCGCCCGCGTCCCAGTCGCCCGGCGGCAGGTTGTGCAGCACCAATGCCAGGCCATGGGTGTCCAGGCGTTGGCGAATCTCTTCAGCAGCGTAGGCATAGGGAAACAAAAACTCCACCGCCTGGAAACCAGCCTTGGCAGCGAGCGCAAAACGGTCTAGAAACGGTACCTCGTTGAACAGCATCGTGAGGTTCGCAGCAAAGCGTGGCATGGGTTTGTCCAGTGCTAGTTGAAGTGGTCACGTCATCAGCCAAGCAGCCAATAACGGTTGGCTTGTTTGTACACCGAAACGAAGTTGCAACGTATGCCCCACCCGTTTGCGGGCTGGCTGCAGAGTCCAATGGGTGACGCCTGGTGGGAAGCGCAGGTGGTAGCATTTCCGTGCCACCACTCCACCGAAAATTTTCCATGAACCAGGCTTTTATCTGCGATGCCATTCGCACCCCTTTTGGCCGCTACGGCGGTGCCTTGAGTGGCGTGCGCACCGATGACTTGGCGGCCGTGCCACTGGCCGCGCTGATGGCACGCAACCCGAATGTGGACTGGCAAGCAGTGTCCGACGTCATCTACGGTTGCGTCAACCAGGCGGGTGAAGATAACCGCAATGTTGCCCACATGGCCAGTCTGCTAGCGGGGCTGCCGCTAGAGTTGCCGGGCACCACCATCAACCGCCTGTGCGGCTCGGGCATGGACGCTGTTGGCACGGCAGCCCGCGCCATTAAAGCGGGAGAAGCTACATTAATGATAGCAGGCGGTGTGGAGAGCATGAGCCGCGCGCCATTTGTCATGGGCAAGGCCGAGAGCGCCTTCAGCCGGGCTGCGCAGATGTACGACACAACCATAGGCTGGCGCTTCGTCAACCCGCGCATGAAAGAACACTATGGCACAGACGCCATGCCCGAAACCGCTGAAAACGTTGCCGCCGAATACAAGATTAGCCGCGAAGACCAGGACAAGTTTGCACTCGCCAGCCAGCTCAAGGCAGTTGCGGCGCAAAACGCCGGGTTCTTTGATGCGGAGTTGACACCAGTGCCAATCGCGCAAAAGAAAGGTGATGCCGTCGTGGTCACCAAGGACGAGCATCCGCGTGAGACATCGTTGGAAGCATTGGCCAAACTCAAAGGAGCGGTGCGCGCGGACGGCACAGTGACTGCCGGCAACGCCAGCGGTGTCAATGACGGTGCCTGCGCCCTGCTGCTGGCCAACGAAGCCGGGGCTAAACAAAACGGCTTGACTCCACGCGCTCGCGTCGTGGGCATGGCGACCGCCGGTGTGCCACCGCGCATCATGGGCATAGGCCCAGCCCCGGCGACACAGAAAGTGCTGGCACTTGCAGGTTTGACGTTGGCGCAGATGGATGTCATAGAACTCAACGAAGCCTTCGCCGCTCAGGGTCTGGCCGTGCTGCGCTTGCTGGGCCTGCAGGACGACGACCCTCGGGTCAACCCCAACGGTGGAGCGATTGCGCTGGGCCACCCCTTGGGCGCATCCGGTGCGCGCCTGGTTACTACGGCGGTCAACCAATTGCACAGAACCCGTGGCCGTTACGCGCTGTGTACCATGTGTATTGGTGTTGGCCAAGGCATTGCGGTGGTGGTTGAGCGGGTCTGAGCAGCCAAAGAAAAAAGCACCTGGCGTTACCGCAAGGTGCTTTTTTCTTTACCGTATCTGGTGGGCAGTACAAGTTTCGAACTTGTGACCCCTGCAGTGTGAATGCAGTGCTCTACCCCTGAGCTAACCGCCCTGATTATTCATCAGAATAGCCTCGAATTATACAACAGGCTTTAGGCCTGCTTTCGCCACAGCGTTTTGCCGCCACTGGACTTATCGATCTGGACCAGCACGTCGTCGTGCGCAGCAAGCTCTAGCACGTTGGCTGCGACGACAGGCAATTCAAAACTGCTGAGGTCGATTTGCACAATCTTGATACCGCCTTCACTGGGTGAGCCCGCTTCCATCAACAGCGCGTCTTGGCCGCGCGTCATGTTGATATACACGTCGGCCAGCAGTTCAGCATCCAGCAACGCGCCGTGCAATGTGCGCCCGGAATTGTCTACTTCCAACCGGTCGCACAAGGCATCGAGGCTGTTGCGTTTACCGGGGAACATTTCCTTGGCCATGACCAAAGTGTCGGTCACCGAGCCTATGTGCCGTTTGAACGGCGGGTGGCCCGCGCGCGCCAGTTCAGCATCCAGGAAGGAAATGTCAAACGGCGCGTTGTGAATGATGATTTCGGCACCGGCCACGAAATTTAACAGCTCTTTGACAATGGCTGAAAACTTGGGCTTGTCGCTCAGAAACGCGGTAGTCAAACCGTGCACCCGCAGAGCGCCTTCGTCGCTGTCCCGCTCGGGGTTCAAGTAGAAGTGCAGGTTTTTACCGGTGAGCTTGCGGTTGACCAACTCCACGCAACCGATTTCCACCATACGGTCGGGGTTCTGCTCCTGGTTGGCGTTGAAACCCGTGGTTTCGGTGTCTAGGAAAATTTGACGCATGTAACTCTCTCCAAGCCTCAGTGGTTCTCTTTAGCGTGGTTCAGAGAGTATTTGGGTATCTCAACCACCACATCTTTTTGCGCCAAATAAGCCTGGCAACTCAGGCGCGAGTTTGGCTCCAGCCCCCATGCGCGGTCCAGCAGGTCTTCCTCATTCTCATCGAGTTCGTTGAGCGATGCAAAGCCCTCGCGCACGATGACATGGCAGGTCGTGCAGGCACAGCTCATATCGCAAGCGTGCTCAATATTGATGTTATTTTCCAGCAGAGCTTCGCAGATGGACGTACCGGCGGGGGCGTCCACTTCGGCACCTTGCGGGCAATACTCTGGGTGCGGGAGGATTTTGATGATGGGCATTTATCTTCAATCAGTTGCGGACCGAGCGTGCCCGCTTCACGGACTGCGGTCTGTCCCGCAAAAATTCACAATGTCTCAATGTTCTTGCCTTCCAGTGCCTGGGCAATGCCTTTGTTCATGCGCTTGGCGGCAAAGGATTCGGTGGCGTCGGCCAGCGCTTTGCTCAGCGCTTCTATCGTGGCCGCGTCGGCGCCTGAGCGGCCATCGGCCAGGGCCTGCATGGCGGCGTCAATGTCGGAGCGTTCATGGGCATCCAGCAAATCGGCATCGGCGTTCAGGGCGCTTTGGATGGCCAGCAGCAAGCGATCGGCATCCACCTGGGCCTCGACCACGGCGCGGGTGCGGATATCCTGTTCAGCGGTAGTGAAACTGTCTTGCAGCATTTGCGCGATTTGTGAATCGCTCAAGCCGTAGGAGGGTTTGACATTGATGTTGGTTTGTACACCACTGACTTGTTCGTGGGCAGACACGTTCAACAAGCCGTCGGCATCCACGGTAAAGGTCACGCGAATACGCGCAGCGCCCGCTGCCATGGGCGGAATGCCGCGTAGCTCAAAGCGCGCCAGACTGCGGCAATCGCTGACCAAATCACGCTCGCCCTGCACCACGTGCAAAGCCAGGGCGGTTTGGCCATCTTTGTAGGTGGTGAAGTCTTGCGCCATCGCGGTCGGTATGGTCTGGTTGCGCGGAACGATGCGCTCCACCAAGCCACCCATGGTCTCCACACCCAACGACAACGGAATCACGTCCAGCAGCAGAAGATCACCTGCCGTGTTGTTGCCCGCCAGTTGGTTGGCCTGGATGGATGCGCCCAGCGCCACCACTCCGTCCGGGTTCAGGTTGTTCAGCGGATCACGCTCAAAAAACTTTGCCACTGCAGCCTGCACCTGGGGCATGCGGGTAGATCCACCCACCATGACGACGCCCTGCACGTCTTGCACCGACAGCTTGGCATCTCGCAAAGCCTTGCGTGCTGCGGTGATGGTGCGGGCCGTCAAATGGGCGGTAGCGGCCTCAAACTGGGATTGGCTTACGTCAAAATTCACGCTAGCCCTCGTCAAATCTGCATGGAATGCTACAGATTTTGTAGTAGACAGAGCCTCCTTGCAGGCGCGGGCCGCCACCTTGAGCATGGCTTTGTCCGACGCATGGGTAGCTTGCACGCCGGTTTGCGCCAGTACCCAGTCGACCAGTGCATGGTCGTAGTCGTCACCCCCCAAGGCCGAGTCACCGCCGGTGGCGACCACTTCAAACACGCCTTGGGTTAGCCGCAAAATGGAGATATCAAAGGTGCCGCCGCCCAAATCGTAGATGGCATAGACGCCTTCACTGGCATTGTCCAAACCATAGGCAATTGCGGCAGCGGTAGGTTCGTTGATCAGGCGCAGCACGTTGATGCCGGCCAATTGCGCCGCGTCCTTGGTGGCTTGGCGCTGGGCTTCGTCAAAATAGGCCGGCACGGTGATAACAGCGCCATACAGGTCATCATTGAACGTGTCTTCGGCACGGTAGCGCAGCGTGGCCAGAATATCGGCGCTGACTTCTACCGGGGACTTTTCTCCGGCAATGGTCAGCACACCCAGCATGCCCGCGTGGTCCGCAAATCGATACGGCAATTTGTCTGCCCCGGCCACGTCAGCCAGGCTGCGACCCATGAAGCGCTTGGCCGATGCGATGGTGTTCTCAGGGTCGCTGGCCAGCGCAGCCTGGGCAGCGTAGCCGATCTCGCGCTTGCCGCCCACCAGGTATCGCACGACCGACGGCAGGATGACGCGCCCGCCATCATCGGGCAGGCATTCGGCCACGCCATTGCGCACGGCCGCCACCAGGGAATGGGTGGTGCCCAGGTCGATGCCCACAGCAATGCGCCGCTCGTGCGGATTAGGCGCATGGCCCGGTTCGGATATTTGTAGCAACGCCATTTTTAGGTTTCAAACTTGTCAAACGCCAGATCGAGATCGTGCGCAAATTTTTCAATGAACATCAGCGCTCGCACCGACTGCACGGCGGCCGGGTAGTCATGGGTGACGTCCAGGAGCGTGGCGCATCTCTGCAACAATTCGCGCTGCGCAGTGCCTACATTTTCGCGCAAGGCGTCGAGCGCGTCTTCGCTGCGGGAGTCGTCCAGCTCTTCACGCCACTCCATTTGCTGCATTAAAAATGCGGACGGCATGGCGGTATTGCTATGGGCATTGATCGGCGCACCGGCCAACTCACACAAGTAGGCGGCGCGCTTGAGCGGGTTTTTGAGGCGCTGGTAGGCCTCGTTGATGCGCACCGACCATTGCATCGCAAGGCGCTGGGCAGCTTCGCCTTGGACGGCAAATCTGTCGGGGTGGGCTTCGCGCTGAAGTTCCTTCCAGCGGGCGTCCAGCGCCGCGCGGTCTTGGTCGAACTGTTGGTCTACGCCAAACAGCTCAAAATCGTTCGATTGCAGGTTCACACGCGGAAGGACTCACCGCAGCCGCACTTGTCACGCTCTCTGGGATTATTGAAGCGGAAGCCTTCGTTCAAACCCTCACGCACAAAATCCAACTCAGTGCCATCAAGATAGGCCAGGCTTTTGGGGTCCACCAGCACCTTGACACCATGGCCTTCAAAAATCAGGTCCTCGGGCGCCAATTCGTCGACGTACTCCAATTGGTACGCCAATCCGGAGCAGCCCGTGGTCTTGACGCCCAATCGCACGCCCACGCCCTTACCGCGCTTGGTCAGGTAACGGGTGACGTGCCGTGCTGCGGCTTCGGTCAAAGTAACTGCCATACTCTTAATAAGTGGGGGACAGAGCCAAAGATCTGTCCCGCAATTTCCATGTTTTAGTTGGGGACAGTGATTGCTTGCGTTGCAGGCTGCGGTTTGTCACCAAGATGTTTAGCTTTGTAATCGTTCACCGCCGCCTTGATGGCGTCTTCGGCCAGGATGGAGCAATGGATCTTGACTGGTGGCAGTGCCAGTTCTTCGGCGATCTGGCTGTTTTTCAGCGCAGCCGCTTCTTCCAGCGTCTTGCCTTTGACCCATTCGGTCACCAACGAGCTGGACGCAATGGCGGAGCCGCAGCCATAGGTCTTGAAGCGTGCGTCTTCGATCACACCCGTCAGCGGGTTGACCTTGATCTGCAGCTTCATCACGTCGCCGCAAGCGGGCGCGCCTACCATGCCGGTACCTACGCTGTCGTCGCCTTTTTCGAAGCTGCCGACATTGCGGGGGTTTTCGTAGTGGTCAACGACCTTTTCTGAATATGCCATTTGGTTTACCTCATTTATTTGATTGCACGTTGATGCCGCTAAGCCACAAATGGGTCAGACCGCGAAGCAAGACTGCAGACAGTGCGAACAGCACGGCAAGGGCTTGCGACAAAGGACTGGCTCATTTTGGCGACGCAGCATCAATGCGCGGCCCACTGGATGGTGCTGATATCAATGCCTTCTTTGAACATATCCCACAAGGGGCTCAAGTCACGCAGCTTTGCAACGTTTTTCTTGATGGTGTCCACGGCGTAGTCGATCTCAGCCTCCGTCGTCCAGCGGCCAATCGTCATGCGCAGGCTGCTGTGGGCCAGTTCGTCGCTGCGCCCCAAGGCGCGTAGCACATAGCTGGGTTCCAGCGATGCCGACGTGCATGCCGAACCGGACGACACCGCCAGGCCCTTGATGCCCATGATCAGCGACTCGCCTTCGACATAGTTGAAGCTCATGTTCAGGTTATGTGGCACGCGTTGCGTTTCGTGCCCGTTGATGAACACCTGCTCCACATCCTTCAGGCCAGCCAGCATGCGTTCATGCAGCGCGCGGATGCGGATGTTGTCGGACGCCATCTCTTCCTTGGCTATTGCGTAGGCCTCGCCCATGCCGACGATCTGGTGCGTTGGCAAGGTGCCGCTGCGCATGCCCCGCTCGTGGCCGCCACCGTGCATTTGCGCCTCCAGGCGGATGCGGGGCTTGCGGCGCACAAACAGAGCACCCACGCCCTTGGGGCCATAGGTCTTGTGGGAGGTTAGGCTCATCAGGTCCACGGGCAGCTTGGACAAATCAAACTCGACCCGGCCGGTGGCTTGCGCCGCATCCACGTGGAAAATAATGCCCTTTTCACGGCACACCGCACCAATGCCAGCGATGTCCTGGATGACTCCAATCTCATTGTTCACATACATCACGCTGACCAAAATCGTATCGGTGCGGATGGCCGCCTTGAACGCGTCCATGTCAATCAGGCCGTCCGCCTGCACATCCAGATAGGTCACGTCGAACCCCTGGCGCTCCAACTCACGGCAGGTGTCGAGCACGGCTTTGTGCTCGGTCTTGACGGTGATGATGTGTTTGCCCTTGGTCTTGTAGAAGTGCGCCGCACCCTTTAATGCCAGGTTGATGGATTCGGTGGCGCCAGAAGTCCACACAATCTCGCGCGGATCAGCGCCAATCAAGGCCGCGACCTGGCCACGTGCCTTTTCCACCGCCGCTTCTGCCTCCCAGCCCCAAGCGTGGCTTCGCGATGCCGGGTTGCCGAAATGGTTGCGTAACCAGGGCACCATGGCATCCACCACCCGCTCGTCGCAGGGCGTGGTGGCGCTGTAGTCCATGTAAATCGGAAAGTGGGGAGTGGTATCCATATCTCGCTCGTTTTAATCAGTTGAAGACAGAGCTTGCCCGCTGCGCAGGCGGCGGGCTGTCCCGCAAAGCATCAGGATTTTGAAAACGCGTTGCCCAAGGCAAACACGGAGTTGGGCGCATTGATTCGGATCGGCTTGCTGATGGGCATGGCGGATATCGCGCGCTTGACGCTGGGCTTGTCTTCGACCTGCAGGCCCTTGGCCAACTGGTCGTCTACCAATTTCTGCAAGGTAACTGAATCCAGAAACTCCACCATGCGCACATTGAGCGCGGTCCACAGGTCGTGGGTCATGCAGCGCTCGCCCTCGCCCTGGCAATTTTCCTTGCCACCGCAGTGGGTAGCGTCGATGGGTTCATCCACCGAGACGATAATGTCTGCTACGGTGATGTCGGACGCCTTGCGTGCCAAGGTGTACCCGCCGCCAGGACCACGCGTGGATTCGACCAGCTCGTGGCGGCGCAGCTTGCCAAATAGTTGCTCCAGATACGACAGCGAAATCTGTTGGCGCTGGCTGATGGCAGCCAAGGTGACCGGGCCGCTGCTTTGACGCAGACCCAGATCTATCATCGCGGTGACCGCAAAGCGGCCTTTGGTAGTGAGACGCATGGAAAACTCCTTCAGTCCTACTTGGTTGACTATTCCGCTCAAGTATACCAAGAAACCTACGATTTTGCTCGGGTATGTAGACTGATCAGTCACAAATCCGCTTTTTAGCGGCCCGTCAATGGCAGCGACACAATGTTGTCACCGCCCGGTGCACCAAAGGCCTGCTGCTTCAAATTGCCCAGTTGATCGCGAACCTTGGCTGCCTTTTCAAACTCCAGGTTACGGGCATGTTCCATCATCAGCTTCTCCAGGCGCTTGATTTCACGGGAGATATCCTTCTCGCTCATGTCTTCTACCTGGGCACGCTGCATGGCGTCCCTCTCCAAGCGCTCAGCCTCTTTACCCGCCTTTTCACTGTAAACCCCGTCAATCAGATCCCGCACCTTCTTCACAATGGCCCGTGGCGTGATGCCGAGCGCCAAATTGTGGGCAATCTGCTTGTTGCGCCGTCGCTCGGTTTCGCCGATGGCGCGTCCCATGGAGTCGGTGATCTTGTCGGCATACAAAATGGCGCGGCCATTCAGGTTGCGGGCTGCCCGGCCAATGGTCTGAATCAATGAGCGCTCGGAGCGCAAGAAGCCCTCCTTGTC
>JANXVI010000295.1 GCA_025351745.1 Rhodoferax sp. | reverse complement strand
ATCTTGGCGCTGGCCAGGGCCAACACACCCGCCACCCAGCTCAGCGGACCCATGCCGAAATGCAACAAGGCGCGGCCACCGATTTCGCTGGCGCGGCTGATGCGGATCATGTTGCGGATGTGGTCCACATCCGCCTGGCCTAAGTTGTTCATGACACGGTCGCGAATGGCGTTGACTTCGCTCTCGAATTCGGCGACTTGCTCGCGGCTTAGAGTGGTGGGTTTGGCAAAGCTCATGGAAGGTTCCAAAGGGTTTGAAAAGGAAGGGTGAACAGAGTGAAACGCGCAGAGGGGCTGTGATCAGAGCGACAAGGCGACATCGGAACGCGCAGTCGAGATGCACAGACGGATCAATTCGTTCGGTGCAGACGACACCTCGCCGGTCTGCAGGTTCTCGACCGTGCCACTGGTCTTGATGCACTGACACGAGCGGCAGATGCCAATGCGGCAACCGTGTTTGGGCGATAAGCCCGCGCGCTCGGCTTGTACCAGCAAGGGATCGGTGCCCTGGGTTGTAAATGTGGTGCCGCTACCTGCGCAGGACACAAGCACGGGCGTTCCGGGGGCTGTGCTGGGCAGGATCGGTGCGCCCACAAAGCGCTCGCTCCACAGTGGCGCGGGCAGGCCTTCAGAATCCCAGTACGCACTGATCGCATCCATGAAGCCCGCCGGGCCGCACATCCAGGTGCTGCGCTCTGACAGGTCGGGCACCTGCTGGGCCAAACCCTCAGGCGAAAAACTGTCTGCACGGGTGTCGTAGTGCAACACCAAGCGCACGTTGGGGAAGTCTGCCGCAAGTGATTGCAATGGCTGGGCGAAAATCAAATCGTCTGGCGCCCGGCACACGTGCAAGAACACCACATCACCCTGGAAGTTCCGCGCCTTCAGATCGCGCAGCATCGAAATCACGGGTGTGATGCCACTACCCGCGCTCAGCAACAAGAGTTTGGCGGGCAGCGCGTCCGGCAGGACGAACTCACCCAAGGCTTGACTGATCGTCAGCACGTCGCCCACTTTGACGGATGTGTGCAAATGGGAGGAGACCAAGCCTTGCTGCTGGCGCTTGGTGGTGAAGGCAATGCGGCGCGCACCGGGTCGCGACGACAGGCTGTATGCGCGCTCAACTCGGCGACCATTGATTTCTAGCTGCACCCGCACGAACTGGCCGGCCTGCGCTCCGGCCCACAGCGCATTGGGCTGCAATACAAATGTCTTGGTAGACGCCGTCTCTTCCACGATCCGAACCACGCGGGCTCGTACCTCCGTGAGGGACAGCAGTGGGTGCAGGGCGGTGAGCGCATCTTCTACGGCATCCAATCGAACGATCGACTCCACCCATGGATGGCGCAATGCCTTGACCAGAGGCGCATTCACAGTCTGTGCCCAACGGGTGCGTGCCGCGACGGGAACGATTGTGTTGCGAATGGATACGGGGGAAAACTGCATAGGGGCTCCTGATTGCGATATGTGTATTGTGTACATATGTACACTCAAAGTCAATAAAATCAGAAACCTTTAGAGCGTCAAGCCAATATTCGACCGTATTGCAGGTCAAAAATCCCGAATTAACTAAAGCGACTAAAATACAAACGTACACAATTCAAAGTCAAATGACCAAAGCCACTGCAACCGCCGAGCCCAAAGACAAGCTAACCCGCACCGAGCGCAAGGACCTGACCCGCAACAGTCTGTTGCAGGCGGCGTTGGCCTTGATGGGTGAAGGTCGCAGCTTCACCAGTCTGGGCATTCGTGAGATCGCGCGGGAGGCTGCCATGGTGCCCAATGCCTTCTACCGCCACTTTCGCAATACCGACGAATTGGGGCTCGAACTAGTCGAGGAGATGGGCATTGCGCTGCGTCGCCTGCTGCGCGAGGCGCGACAGAACGGCGCTGCCAACAACGACATCGTGCGCGGCTCAGTCCGGGTCTACCACCAGTACGTTGTGGATAACCGCCTGTTGTTCCTGTTTGTTTCCAGCGAACGCTCGGGTGGCAGCCGCATCCTGCGCATGGCCATCCGCAACGAGGTAACGCACTTCACGAACGAAATGGCGCAGGATTTCCGCCGACTGGGCGCTTACAAAGACCTGTCTACCGCCAGCCTGCAGATGGTCTGTGGTCTGATCGTCACCACCATGTTGGCGGCAGCACCTGAAATTCTGGACCTGCCACCGGACCAACCCCTGCTGGAGGCAGAGATGACGGAAAACTTTGTCAAACAGCTGCAGGTGGTGTTGCTGGGCGCTTCGATGTGGCGTGAAACCAAACGCGTGCCCGCTCTGGGATAATTGCGGCATGACCATTACCTACAAAGACGCCCAAGGCATCCAAGGCATGCGTGTTGCAGGCAAACTTGCCTCCGAAGTGCTGGATTACCTGACGCCGTTCGTCAAACCCGGTGTCACCACCAATGAACTGGACAAACTGGCGCACGACTTCATCACCCAGGTTCAAGCTGCCATACCTGCACCGTTGAACTACAAAGGCGGTGGTGATGTTCCCTATCCCAAATCCATTTGCACCTCGGTCAACCACCAGGTCTGTCACGGCATTCCCAA
>JANXVI010000092.1 GCA_025351745.1 Rhodoferax sp. | reverse complement strand
TGGCCCGGTCAGCCTGCAACTCAAGGATGTCCGCTTTAGCGCGGCGCCAGACCAAGCCATTCTGCGCAACATCGGACTGGAACTGCAACCCGGCCAAAGCCTGGCCATCGTGGGACCTGTCGGGGCCGGCAAGACCGTGCTGTTGCGCCTGCTCTTGTCCGAATACGCGGCAAGCAGCGGCACCGTGCAGTGGACGGGTAGCCCGCAGTTTGCCTATTGCCCGCAAGAGACCTTTATCGCCAGCGGCACACTGCGAGACAACCTGACGCTGTATGGCGAAGGCGAGCAATTCAGCGACGCCAACATCCAGCGCGCGTTGCAACTGGCCAGCCTCTCGCAAGAGGTCAACCAGTGGCCCGGCGGGCTGGACACCGAGATTGGTGAACGCGGGCTCAACCTGTCGGGCGGACAAAAGCAACGCGTGTCTTTGGCGCGTGCCGTGCTGCACCCGGCCAATGTGGTCATCCTGGACGACCCACTGTCCGCGTTGGATGTGGACACCGAGCGGCGCATTGCTGACGAGCTGCTGTTTGGGGAATGGAAAGACCGGCTGCGCATTTGTGTGACGCACCGCCTGGCACACCTTGACAAGTTCGACCGCATATTGTTCATTGACACCGATGGCCGTGGCGAGTTCGGCACGCTGGAGCAACTGCGTGCGGCCAACCCACGCTTCTCCAACTTTCTGCGCATCGAGCTGGAAGGCCATGGCGACCATGCCCAAGTGCTGCAACAGCTGGGCAGCCATGCAGCGTCGGTGTCTGAGAAGGAAGAGACCTTGACGGTCACTGAAGGCCAGGCAGTAGGCAAAGTGCGCGCCTCGGTGTGGAAAAATCTGCTGTTGACCTTGGGCGAAAGCGGCTGGATGGGCCATGCGGTGTGGGGCGCCGTTTTGGTGTTGGGGCTGATGTTTGTGGCCAGTGCCTTGCCCATGTCGCAACAGTATTTGATGTCGCGCATGGATGGCACCCACGCCATCAGTCCGCTGCAGTTCTTTGTCGCGTTTGCCGTCCTGACCATTGTCATCCTGTGCGTCAGCTACGTGGCCCAGGCCACCTTCCGCCGCGCCTGCGCCCACACCGCACAAAAAGCGCACGACAACATGCTGACCGGCGTCATGCAGTCGCCACTGCGCTTCTTTGAGACCACACCCTCGGGGCGCATGATGAACCGCTTCTCGGCCGACATCCAGCAGCTCGATGTGGAGCTGGCCGCGCGCGGCTTTCGCTTCACGCAGGGCGGCACCACGGCGCTGGCTTGTGCGCTGGGTGTGATCGGTGTGACTGCGCTGGCCGCCCTGCCCTTCACCATCGCAAGCTATGTGTCGGTGCGCGTATCGCGCCTGTACGGTGTGGCGGTGCGGGAGAACTCGCGTCTGTCGTCGGTGGTGCGCTCGCCGGTGTTTTCGCTGTTCAACGACGGCCTGCGCGGCCACTCCACGCTGCGCGCCTTTGGCCGTGAGGCGAATTTGATCCAACGCTTCGATACCGCCAACCTGCTGCGCCTCAACACCGAAATGCGCAGCTGGAACCTGGCCTTCTGGCTGGGCATGCGGCTGACCATCGTCTCGTGTGTGTTGATGGCCTGCCTGGTGTTTCCGCTGTTCTGGCTGGGGCCGCAACCGTGGTTGCCCAGCTTGGGCGCGGGCACTGTTGGCCTGCTGCTGGCGCTGACCTTTGGCCTGCTGGAGCGCATAGACCGGCTGTGCCGGGACTTCTTCGCACTGGCCACCGTGCTGGTGCCGTGGGAGCGTTGCCAGCAATGGGCTGATTTGCCTGCCGAGGAAGGCGATCATGCACCGGGCACTGCGCCCACAAGCGTTCCTGACAACTGGCCGACCGAAGGGCGCATTGAATTCCGCCAGGCCTGCCTGCGCTATGCGCCGGAGTTGCCCGCGGTGGTGGAAGATGCAACTTTCACAGTGGCAGCGCAGAGCCATGTAGCCTTGCTGGGCCGCACCGGGGCCGGTAAATCCACAGTGCTGCTGGCCCTGCTACGCACGCTGAGCGTGGAGCAAGGCGACATCCTCATCGACGGCATCAGCATCAACGATGTG
>JANXVI010000080.1 GCA_025351745.1 Rhodoferax sp. | reverse complement strand
CGAGCGCATCGCTCGCGAAAAATACGCTCCTTTCAACCGGTTGGTCGACACCCAAGAGCCGCATTTCGACGGCGAAAAGGTCATCTTGCCCCAGGCTACACACGACGCCAATCGTGCTTACGCCGAATCGGGCATGCTCAGCGCCGCGCAAGACTACGACATGGGCGGCATGCAGCTGCCCTACAGTGTGGAGGCGGCGGCCAATGCCTTCTTCGCCTGTGCCTCGGTCAGCATTGGCTCGGGCATGCTCACCACGGGCAACGCCAACCTGTTGATGGCGCACGGCACAGATGCCCAAAAGAATGTGTTTGCCAAAAACGAATTTGCTGGCCGTTGGGCGGGCACCATGTGCCTCTCGGAGCCGCAGGCTGGCTCCAGTTTGAGCGATGTGGCGACCCGCGCAGTTCCTGACGTGGGCCCTTCGGTAACCGCCGATGGCGCCGTGTCGTGGGATCAGGACCCGCTGGGCACCCGCTACCGCCTCAAGGGCAACAAGATGTGGATTTCCAGCGGCGAGCACGAGCTCAATGAAAACATCATCCACCTGGTGCTGGCCAAGATTCCCGATGCCGATGGCAAACTAGTACCCGGCACGCGGGGCATTTCACTGTTTATCGTGCCCAAGAAACTCGTCAACGACAAAGGTGAACTCACCGGCGTGCGCAACGACGTGGCGCTGGCTGGCCTGAACCACAAGTTGGGCTGGCGCGGCACGACCAATACGCTGCTGAACTTTGGCGAAGGCAAGTTCCCGGTCAATGCGGACCGGGATGGTGGTGGCCCCTACGGCAAAGGCGCTGGTGCTATCGGCTACCTGGTGGGCAAACCCGGCAAGGGCCTGCAGTGCATGTTCCACATGATGAACGAGGCCCGCATTGGCGTCGGCATTGCGGCCACCATGCTGGGCATGGCGGGCTACTATGCGTCGCTGGACTATGCACGCAACCGTCCGCAGGGTAGACCGATGGGTGCAACCGGCAAGGATGTCGCCGCACCGCAGATCGCCATCATTGAACATTCCGACGTCAAGCGCATGTTGCTGGCGCAAAAGGCGTATTGCGAAGGCGCGCTGGCGCTGGAGTTGTACTGCGCCCGCCTGGTCGACGAGCACCACACGGCCGGTGGCGCATTGGCCGATGATGCCCGCTTGCTGCTGGAAGTATTGACCCCCATCGCCAAGAGCTGGCCTAGCGAATGGTGTTTAGAGGCCAACTCGCTGGCCATACAGATCCACGGGGGTTATGGGTATACACGCGATTTTCCGGTAGAGCAGTATTGGCGCGACAACCGCCTGAACATGATCCACGAAGGCACGCACGGTATCCAGGCCACCGACCTGTTGGGTCGCAAGGTGCTGATGGAGGAGGGCAGGGGCCTGCAACTGCTGGCTGCACGCATCACCGCCACCATCCACAAAACAGCCACCGTGCCCGCGCTGGCCCCCCAAGCGCAGGCCCTGGGCAAGGCGCTGCAGCAGGTATCGGTCGCAACGCAACAAGCCTGGGCCACCGGCAATCCGACCGAAGCGCTGGCCAACGCCGTACCCTACATGCAGGCCTTTGGGCACACGGTACTGGCCTGGATCTGGCTGGATGTAGCCGCCAAGGCACTGGAGCAGGACGCCGCGCAGGTCAATGTTGCAACGCAGGGCCGCATGGGCGCAGCCCAGTACTTTTTTCACTATGAATTGCCCAAAATTGGCGCCTGGCTGGCAGTGGTCGAGTCGCGCGACACGACTTGTGCTGCGTTCCCGGTAGACGCTTTCTAAAACCATCCGCCAGAGCCAATATCACGCCGGGGACACGCGCGCACGTGCGGTGCGCGGCACAATCGCCCCACCCGATCCGAAGACCGCATTCCCATTTTTAGCAGGAGAACCTTCCCCATGACCGCTCGTACCGTCCAAAAATTGTTTGACCTTAGCGGCAAGACCGCACTCATCACCGGCGGCTCCCGTGGCCTGGGTTTGCAGATGGCCCATGCGCTGGGCGAAGCCGGTGCCAAAATCATGCTGAGCTCCCGCAAGGCCGAAGATCTGGAACAGGCTGCGGCTGAGCTACAGGCCGCCGGTATCGACGCACGCTGGCTGGCTGCCGACTGTGCAAAGGAAGCCGACATCCAGCATCTGGCCGACGAAACGTTGCAGCGCATGGGCGATATCGACATCCTGATCAACAACGCCGGCGCATCTTGGGGTGCACCGGCCGAGGACCATCCCGCCGCGGCGTGGGACAAGGTCATGAACCTGAACGTACGGGGCTACTTTTTGCTGAGCCAGGTGGTTGCCAAGAAGAGCATGATTCCGCGCAAGTCGGGCCGCATCATCAACATCGCCTCTATCGCTGGCCTGGGTGGCAATCCCACTGCGATGAAGACCATTGCCTACAACACCTCCAAGGGTGCCGTGATCAACTTCACCCGGGCGTTGGCTGCCGAGTGGGGTGCCTACGGCATCAATGTCAACGCCATCTGCCCCGGCTTCTTCAAAACCAAGATGGCCGCCGTGCTGATCGAGACGCTGGGTGAAGACAAGATGGCCGCCCACGCTCCGCTCAAGCGCATTGGCGATGACGAGGACCTGAAGGGCTTGTGCCTGCTGTTTGCGTCGGATGCGGGCAAGCACATCACGGGTCAATGGCTAGCCGTGGACGGCGGCGTCAGCGTAGTCACCGGAGGCTGATCGTGCTACCGCGCAAGCTTGCTCGCTACGCACCAAAGGGTGGCCGGTATGGGTGACGTCTGGAGCAAGGCAGTCGGCTTCGGCGTCGACATCCCTTTTGTCACGCTGCTGGGCTTCGAGTTGACGAAGTTCGATGGCGGGCAATCGGAAATCCTGTTCGCCCCCAAGCCAGAGCATCTGAATTCGTTCGCGGTCACGCACGGTGGCGCGCTGATGACGCTGCTGGATGTGTCGATGGCGACGGCCGCGCGCAGCCTTGTGCCCGAGATGGGTGTTGTCACCGTCGAGATGAAAACCAGTTTCATGCGGCCCGCCATCGCCGGCACTGGCCCGCTGGTCGCCAAGGGTGTGTTGATGCACCGCACGGCAACCATGGCCTTTACCCAGGCGACGGTGTTTGATGGGGCAGGGCGGGCCTGCGCACATGGCACCGGCACCTTCAAGTTCGTGAAGCGTTTGCCCACAGGGGCCAGTACTGCCAACCCGCTGAACCCATCGCCCGGGACACTATCCACTGATTAAATCGGCCGCTAGCCCTCGTGGAATATGTGCAAGCAGCTACTAATTTTATAGCAAGACAGTTTAACAGGAGCACCCTATGCCACGCAACCAACAAATCCATTTAGACAACCGCCCAGTGGGCGAAGCCGTCGCCAGCAACTTCAAACTGGTCGTAGCCGACACCCCGCCTCTGCAAGACGGTCAGGTGCTGGTGCGCCACCATTTCCTGAGCCTGGACCCGTACATGCGCGGCCGCATGAATGACGCCAAGAGTTACGCCCAACCCCAGGCCCTGGGCCAGACCATGGGTGGTGGCACGGTGGGTGAAATTGCTGAATCCCGCAACCCCAAGTTTGCGGTTGGCGACAAGGTAGTCGGCATGGGTGGTTGGCAGGAATTCAGCGTGGTCGATGCCAACCAGCCCGGCGCGCTGCGCAAGGTTGACACCACCCATGTGCCGCTCAGCGCCTACCTGGGCGCCGTCGGCATGCCCGGCGTGACGGCCTGGTACGGCCTGGTCAAGATCTGCCAACCCAATCAGTCGAGGACAGAGCTGAAGGTCAGTCCCGCGAGTTCTCAGACTGGCGAGACCATGGTGGTCAGCGCCGCCACGGGTGCAGTGGGAAGCGCCTTTGCGGCTTTGTCCAAGGCGCGCGGCTGCCGCACGGTGGGCATCGCCGGTGGCCCAGATAAATGCAAATACGCGGTGGAAGAGCTGGGCTTTGACGCCTGCATCGACTACAAGCTGCACGACAACGCCGCATCGCTGTCCAAAGCGATTGCCGAGGCCTGCCCCAACGGCATTGATGGCTATTTCGAGAACGTTGGTGGCATGGTGCTGGACGCCGTGCTGCCGCGCATGAATGCCTTTGGCCGCATCGCAGTCTGCGGCATGATCGCGGGCTACAACGGCGCGCCGCTGCCATTGAGCTACCCCGCGTTGATCCTGACCCAGCGCTTGACGGTGCGCGGCTTTATCGTCAGCGAACACATGGAAATCTGGCCCGAGGCGCTGACCGAACTGGGCACGCTGGTGGCCACCGGCAAGCTCAAGGCGCGCGAGTCCATCGCACAAGGCGTTGCCGCTGCACCCGAGGCGTTCTTGGGCCTGCTCAAAGGCAAGAACTTTGGCAAACAGCTGGTGAAGTTAGTCTAGAAAATTGCGGGACAAACCGCAGCGAAGCGAACCTCTGTCCTCAACTATCCTGAAACTTGCGGGACAGACCGCAGCGAAGCGAAGCTCTGTCCTCAACTATCCTGAAACTTGCGGGACAGACCGCAGCGAAGCGAAGCTCTGTCCTCAACTGATCAAAAGGAGTTTTCTGTGTCTGACATCATCCTGCACCATTACCCCACCTCGCCGTTCTCCGAAAAAGTCCGGCTGGTACTGGGTTACAAGCAACTGCCCTGGAAGTCGGTCATCGTGCCCGCCATCATGCCCAAGCCGGATGTGCAGGCGCTGACCGGTGGCTACCGCAAGACGCCGTTTTTGCAGATCGGCTCTGATGTGTACTGCGACAGCGCGCTGATGTGCGACGTGTTGGAGCACATCCAGCCCACGCCCACGCTCTACCCCGACACGCACAAGGGCCTGGCTCGCGTGTTGGCCCAGTGGGCCGACACCACGTTGTTCTGGGCGGCCATGGCCTACAACCTGCAGCCCAAGGCCGCAGCGACGATGTTCCCCTCACTCGAGATGGCCAAGGCCTTTGGTGCGGACCGCGCCGCCATGTTCACCGGCATGGCGCGTCTGCGCCCGGCCGACGCAACGGCAGCCTACAAGTCGTATTTGCGTCGCCTGGCCAATATGCTGGATGGCAATGATTTTTTGATGGGCGATACGCCCTGCGTCGCCGATTTTGCCGCCTACCACCCGCTGTGGTTCAGCCGCGTGCGGGTACCGGTGATGGCGGCCATTCTGGACGCTACACCCCACGTCCTGCAGTGGATGGACCGCATGGCTGCCATCGGCCACGGCCACTCTGAAAGAATGGATGCTACAGAAGCGATAGCGGTATGTGCAACATCTACGGAGGCTGCAGCCCAGAATGACAATACCTTCCAAGACGAACACGGTATTCCGCTGGGCAGCCCAGTCACCATTTCTGCCGAGTCCTTTGGGCCCGAGGCAACCGAGGGCGAACTGGTTGCCGCCACCCGAACGCGCTACACGCTCAAGCGGGTGGACGATCGCGCTGGCACCGTGCATGTGCACTTCCCCCGCATTGGCTATGTGCTCAAGGCGGTGCAGGCTCCATGAGTGCTGCGAGTCAGAAGGACGCGCCACCGGTGGACTGGAAGCTGGCCACCCTGGATGCACTGACCGCGCCCGAGCTGTACCAGATGCTGCAATTGCGCACCGAGGTCTTTGTGATTGAGCAAAACTGCATCTTTCAGGACATGGACGGCGCAGACGACCAAGCCGTGCACCTGTTGGGCACGCAGGCGGGGCCTAGCGGGCAGAACGGATACGCGGGCACATTGGTGGCCTACGCCCGCTTGTTCCCAGCCGGAGTCAAGTTTGCCGAGGCCAGCATTGGCCGCGTCGTCACCCGTGGCAGCGCGCGGGGTGGTGGCCTGGGCCATGTGCTGATCGTGCGCGCGGTCACGTCTGTGCACTCACTTTGGGGCATGCAGCCCATACGGATTGGCGCGCAGGCCCGGCTCAAGGGCTACTACAGCCAGCACGGTTTTGTCGATGTGGGCGTGCCCTATGTCGAAGACGGTATCGACCATCTGGAAATGGTTTGGCGTGCATAGCCCCCCAACACTGCGCCGCTGCACGGGTCGCCGTCCCCACCACTACTACGGGGGTCGCTACGCACGGGCTCTCTCGCCTTGGGCCGGTCCGGCAGCGCCCATTTTTCAACCAACAGGAATTCTTCTTTCATGATCACTGATTTCAAAAACAAGACGGCCGTGCTCACCGGCGCGGGCTCCGGCTTTGGCCTGGAGTGCGCGCGTATTGGCGCCAAGCTCGGCATGAACCTGGTGCTGGCCGACGTGCAGCAGGACGCATTGGACAAGGCCGTGGCCGAGATGCAAGCGGCTGGCGCTGCGGTGTTGGGCATGCGTGTGGATGTGTCCAAGGCCGACCAGATGCAGGCGCTGGCCGATGCCGCCTTTGCCCGCTTTGGCGCGCCGCATTTTGTCTTCAACAATGCCGGTGTGGGGGCAGGGGGCCTCATCTGGGAAAGCACGTTGCGCGACTGGGCGTGGGTTCTGGGCGTGAACGTCATGGGTGTTGTGCACGGCGTGCATCTGTTCACGCCGATGATGCTGGCCGCAGCCCAGGCCGATCCTGCCTACCAGGGCCACATCGTCAATACCGCCAGCATGGCCGGTTTGCTCAATGCGCCCAATATGGGCATCTACAACGTCAGCAAACACGCCGTGGTGTCCCTGAGTGAAACCCTGTACCAGGATCTGGCCTTGGTCACCGACCAAATCGGCGCCAGCGTGCTGTGCCCGTTCTTTGTGCCCACCGGCATCAGCCAGAGCCACCGCAACCGCCCGGATGAACTCAAGACCGCGTCCAAACCCACCCAAAGCCAACTAATCGGCCAGGCCATGAGCGACAAGGCGGTCGGCAGTGGCAAGGTAACGGCCGCCCAGGTGGCGCAGATGGTCTTTGATGCTATCGGGTCCGGTCAGTTCTATATCTACAGCCACCCCAAAGCGCTGGGCTCGGTGCAGGTGCGGCTGGAAGACGTGGTGCAGGCCCGTAACCCGACCGACCCGTTTGCCCAAAAGCCCGAGCTGGGTGTAGAGCTGAAGAAGGCGCTACGCGGTTAGGCTTGGCTGGGAGCACGCTACGTTTTTTGTAGCGTACCAGGCATATGGTACGAGGGCTACAGGCCAATTTCTTAAAATATATCCAACAACAAACCCCTTTTGGGGTTACTGTAGCTATTGGGCAATGCCGACGGCATTGCGGCGAACCCGGGCCAGCGGTGCCGACTGTATAAACGTCAGGTAGTTTGGCAATTGGGTCGCTTTGACATGGCCCTCTTCGCGAGCCCAGCGCGCTTCACTCTCCAGGCTAGTCAAAAGCGACTGATCCAGCGCCAGTCGGAAGCGGTAGCGCGGCAACAGCCATTCGGCGTAGGCCGCTTCGACTTGCAGCTGTGCGGACAGGATTGCGCGGACCTTGGCCGGCTCGTTGACAATGAACTGGTTGGCACGGTCCAGCGCGCGCAGCAGGCGGGTCAGGTCGTCGCCCCGCGCGCCAATGACCGAGCGTGAGGCTATCAGGTTGTAGCGCTGGGTGTAAAAGCCAGAGTCGGCAAGCACTTTGGCACCACGAATCTCCTGCGTCGCACGGTAGCCCTGGGGCTGCCATATCGAAATAGCATCCACTTCGTGGCGCGCAAGCGCGCCGACGATCGTGCCCGGCTGGTAACCCACCAAGGTGATCGACTTCGGGTCAACGCCGTTCAAGAGGGCCAGAGTGTCGATGTAGTAGTGACTGGCCGAGCCCAGAATGGCGCCGATCCGTTTGTTCGCCAACTGCGCGCCACTACCGATGCCACTCTGTGCATGGACAATGACTTTTTGGTCTTCGGTGCTGGTGCCAAACGTGGCGACAATGGCAAAGTCATCGCGCTTGAAGCTGTTGAACATGACCAGCACTTCCGAGCCCGTGGTCATATCGGCTTTGCCTTCGGCCATCAGTTCCATGCCACGCACGCCGCTGGCAACTTCATCGATCTGGACCGAAACGCCCTCGGCAGTGAAATAGCCCTCGTGCTCGGCGACAAAGATCGGCAAGTTGATCGAGGCCTTTGAAATCGCCAGAACCAACGGTTGCGCCGCGCTGGCAGGCCCCCCCAACGCAAACGGGCACACAGCGAAAAGGATTGCCGCACGTGCGTACCGCCACAGGGAAGCTTGTCCACCCTGCGAAAATATAGTCAGGTCCATTAAGCCGCTCCTTTAGCTGCCGCCGCTGGGTGTGGCATTCTGCAAGGGAGCTTACACCGCAATAACGACCAGGGCAACAACCAAAAAAAACGAACCGCCGTGGGCAGGTTCCTAGCTCTTAAAAATCTTGAGCAACGTCACCGCAGGTGATGCAGCGGCTATTTTGCGATCGGTCTTAGCCGCTTCAATGACTTCAACCAGCTCATTGTATTTATCGGCTTGTCGATCTTCAAGATTTGTCATGTTCATGCTCCAACGCGGAAAAGTCCGAAACTTTGCCGACTCGTTGTAGAGAATGCGCGAATTCTTGTGGCGAGGGTCTTTTTCGATCTTGTGGTACAGGTTGTCAAGCGTTGCGATAGGCCTCTCTAACACTTGCAAAAACCAGCCGCCGTTCTAAAACAAGCTACCTGTCACATCCATGGGTTCGTTGTTGGTTTTGGCTGTCTTTTGAGTCGAGTTCAGGTCGTCCAACGACATTTTTCGCGCGGCCTGGCTTATGTAAACGAGTTGATTTATTGACATTTTGAACTTAAAAAGTGAAGGAACACGGTTGCAGGGAGGCATGGTTTTATCACCCGATAGGCGCTCTTTTAGCGCATGCCCCTTTGTAATTTGGTCCAAATCGTTCAAACCGTTAATGTCGGGTCGTGTTTGGGGGTATTTGCGCGTCGCGGTGTAAATGTCCATGGCACAGCGCCAAGGAACACTGTTCAAAGAACGTGCCGTTCCTCAAGCCCGGCGCATGCAGTGACTCGGCAATCGTCAGCAGTTGTTAGACCAGGCCCTTTTGGGGTTCTTGGGCTTTTTGGGGCAGCTTTGGCCCGGCGCGATGGTTACGCATCGCGCATTACCCGGGCGCGGCTGATCCAGCGCTTTTTCAGCAACCGACGGGTGCCGCACTGTGGGTTGTGGCCAATCGCAAAGTCGGTCACTGGAGTTTCTCAAAGTCGAGCAGGGCAAAGGTCGTGGGTGGGCCAACGGGGTCGGTTCAAAGCAGCGGGCGAGAACAGCACCGTCGGCGCATCCTCCTGTCGTTTTGCATGGCGCGCATCGGGCCAAACATGTGCATTTGTGTGCACATATACTTTAAATCATGGCCCCCCCCACAACCCGTTAAGAGGCGGCCGACGCCTGCGTCGAAATTCTGGACACCGAATTTTTCCGCGCCCTGTGCGAACCGCCGCGCGTGCAGATTTTCCGGGAGCTGGTGCTCAAGGGGCGTGCCGATATCGGCACCATCGCCCAAGACTTGCCGCAAGACCGCTCGGTGATCGCACGGCATCTGCAAACCATGGAACGCGCTAGGGTTGTGCGTGCCCAGACGCAGAGGCGCCATACTTTTTATGAGATCAACGGTGCGGTAGTAGCTGCGCGTGTAGAGGGTATTTCGCAACTGGTGCGCTCCCTGGTACCGCTGTGCTGTCCGCCCACCGTTTAGTTTTCTTTCCTTTTATATAGGCACTTAAGTGCACATATACAAATATCTCCAATAACGATCTTTGAACCCACCACCACTGCACGGAGCAACCCATGAGCCCCCAGACCTTTTCAGCATGGCTATCGCCATTACCTACCTTTTGCTATTGGCCGTCGAAGCAAAAACTTCGGCCCGGGCATATGAAAAAGTGCCTCGCTGGTGTTTGACAGGGAGCCTGTTCTTTGTGATGGTGCTGATAGTCGGTTCTTCGGTGCGACTGCTTCTGCCCTTGAACTGGCTCCAACACCACCGTTTTTTGACTTAAGCACATGGGGCCTGTGGGCGGTTCCCGCGGGGCTGCTGTGTGCCACGTTCTTTGGCTATTGGTTGCACCGGGCGGAGCACCGGTTTGATGGGTTGTGGCGCGTCTCGCACCAGTTGCACCACAGTGCACTGAGAGTCGATACGGCGGGCGCTTTCTACAGACACCCGGTGGAGGTGGTACTGAAAGTGACGCTCTCCACCACTGTCAGCGTATTCGTGTTGGGCCTGGCGCACTTGGCCACGGCTGCGGTTGGGTTGGGGGGCGCACTGCTTAGCCTGTTCCAGCATTGGAACGTCCGAACACCGCACTGGCTGGGCTACGTCATCCCGCGCCCCGAGTCCCACCTGCTCCACCATGCGCGCAACGTGTCGGCCCAACTGGTGCGCAACTTCGGTGATTTGCCGCTGTGTGACCTGTTGTTTGGCACTTTCGAGAACCCGCGAGAGGCCTGGAGCGGTAGCGTCGGGTTCGACATGCCAGCCAATGCCCGCATCAAGGACATGCTGTTGATGCGAGACGCTCATGCAGAGGGTGGTGATCCCATCTGATAAAATTGCTATTTATTGTGTAGCGCACAAGGTATATTCTGTGAGGGATACAGGCCGTTTTTCCCAAAAAAATTCTAGAATAAACCCTATTTGGGGTTGGTACACAGGATGTGCGCAAGGTGCTGGCTTGCCATCATTCAAACGGGTAGCGCACACCCATCTTGGCGCGCATCGCGTCCATCCAACCCAGCGTGGCCAAGGTCTCAGTATGTGGCATTTGGGGGCTTTCGATCAAGCCAGCGCGGATACAGCGCATGGCCTCGATGATTTCGCCTTCAAAGCCGTTGATGGCAAACGGCGTTTGCACCCGTTGCAGCGGCTGGCCTTGCACCTGCAGCAGCACCTCGGTGGCTTCCCAGAAGTGGTGCGGTGCACTGATCCAGCCCCGCTCTCCCGTGATGTGCAGGGCGTTGTCGGCCTGGCTGTCAAAGCCACATATGAACTGTGAGACCACGCCATCGGCAAATGCCAGCGTTGCGGCCAGCCGTTGGTCTACTTGGGTAGGGGCCAGCACGCCGTGCACTTGCAAGTCGTGCAGTGCAGGGCATGCGCCCAAGGCCGTCTGCAAGACCCACCGCGTCATGCTGAGGTTGTAGACCCCAACATCCAGCAGCGCGCCGCCGGCGAGCTCTGGCGCGTACAGGCGGCTGTGCGGGCCGTCCGTAGCAGCAAAGCAAAAGCTTGATTGGATCGCACGCATAGTGCCAATGGTGTCGCTGCGCAGCCATTGGGCCATTTGTGTATAGGCTGGCAAAAACCGCGTCCAGAGCGCCTCCATCAAAAAGACCCCGTTGTTTTGCGCCAGGGCCACCAGGCTTTTTGCCAGGCGGGCGTTGGGTACCAGCGGTTTTTCGCACAAGACCGGCTTGCCGGCCGCCAGACAGCGTTGCACCGCGTCTGCGTGCAAGGCATGGGGAGTGGCGATGTATACGCCGTCAATGGTGGCGTCGTTCAGAACATCGTCCCAGTTGGCGGTCGCGCGGACTGTTCCCTTGGTCGCATCCGACCAGCGGTCGGCAAAGGCCTGCGTGCGTTGTGCGTCGCGCCCCAATACACAGGCCAGTCGTGTATGCGGCAACCCGAGAACGGCTTCGGCAAATCGGTGCGCAATGCGCCCCGGCCCCACGAGAGCCCAGGAGAATGCAGTGGTAGTCATGTTGGATGGCGGTGCAATGTCGGCATGCTGCCGTATTATGGGGCGATGAAAAACCTGGCCCGCGCAATTGCACTGACAGCAGGTATCGCCACGTGCTACTTCCTGCTCGGTACCTTGGGCCTCGCATCGGCCCTGCCACCGGGTTTTGTGTCTGCTATTTGGCCTGCGGCCGGGTTTGCCTTTGCCATTACCGCGCTGCGGGGCAGTCGGGCTACCGCGCTGGGTATTTTTGCAGGCTCCCTCGTCACCAACGCAACGGTGGGCGGCGGTTTCCATCTCGATGTGGTGGCTGCCTGCATCGCCGTGGGCTCCACTTTGCAAGCCGCGGTTGGCGGAACCGCTTTGAAGCGGCTCATGCCCGATCTGGAGCTGAACGATCCGCGCACAGTGATGCGCTTTTCGCTGCTGGGCGTCGCGTCGTGCCTGATTGCCGCAACCATAGGCAACCTGACGCTGATCGCAAACGGCTACATATCGTGGGAGCAATTGCCGCTGAGCTTCGCCACCTGGTGGCTGGGCGACGCCTTTGGCGTGCAAATATTTGCGCCGCTGGCGCTGGTGGTGCTCGCACCCAATGCCGTGTGGAGACAACGCCGCATCTCTGTGGGCATGCCTTTGCTGGTGGCGTTTATGTTGTCAGGCGTCGTTTATTTGTATGTGCGGGAATCAGATGAGCGCCAGTTGCAACGCGACTTTGCCGCCTCAATGGCGCCGTTTGAACACCAGCTGCGCTCCCTGGAGCAAACCAACGGCCAGGCATTGCGTCAATTGGCGGCAAGCTACCGTTTGCGGGGCGAAGCGCCGGGTGCTGAGTTCACCCAGGTGGCAGCAGAAATCGACAAGGCCTTGCCGGGGCTGGAGGCTATTGTGTGGATGCCTGCGCTGGGTGCTGATCTGCTGGGTGAGCCCAAGCGTGCCGAGGCGCTAAGCAAGGCACTGGCCAGCGACCGGTTGACCATGACCTCGGCGTTTCGCTTGGCGCAAGACCCCGATGGCCCGGGGGCGGTGCTGCTGATGGCGCCCATCTCGAACGCGGCTGCACAAGGCGTGGTTGCGGGTGTCATCAACCTGCGCATGGTGGACACGGCTCTGCAGTCCATTCCTGGTGTCGTCTGGGAGTTGCGAGAGGTCACGGCCGGTGGCGTTCGCGAGCAGACCATCTGGAAGAGCAGCAAGCTGGTCATGCCTGCATTTGCCGGACACACCTTTCTGGACCGCTTGGGTGTCTACAGCCAACAGCGCGTGGCCATCGGGGGCAAAGAGTGGCATATGCTGCTGCACATACCCCATGCCCGCCTGGTTGCCGAAACCGCCAACAGCTCATTGCTGGTCCTGATGATGGCCTTGTTGGCGTGCAGTGTCATTGCCAATTTTGTGTTGATACGCTCCGGGGAGCAAGAGCGCATCCGGGCTGAAGTGCTGGACAAGACCACTGCGCTCAACACCGAAATTGCCGGGCGCAAGATTTACCAAGAGGCCCTGGAGCACTCCAAGCGTGACGCAGAGAGCGCCAACCTGGCCAAGAGCCAGTTTTTGGCGACGATGTCGCACGAAATACGCACGCCCATGAACGGCATTCTGGGCATGGCCCAACTGCTGCTGATGGACGGGCTGACCGAAGCCAAGCGCAAGGAATTTGTGCGCACCATCCTCGGGTCGGGCCAAGCGCTGCTGGCCATCCTCAACGACATACTCGATTTGTCAAAAATAGAAGCCGGCAAGATGGAGCTCAATCGGAGTGTGTTTGATGCGATGTCCCTGGTGGAAGATGTGGCGGCCTTGTTCCGCGAGTCGGCCAAGGCCAAACGATTGCGTTTGTCGGTGCGGGTCGTCGAAACCGGCAGGCGCTATCTGGGAGACCCCATCCGGCTGCGCCAGATGCTGTCCAACTATGTGGGCAACGCGATCAAATTTTCAGACAAGGGCGAGATCACCATCGAGCTGATCGAAGGCGTCAACCCCAAGGGTGACACCACGTTGGAGTTTTCGGTGCGCGACCAGGGCATGGGCATCGACGCGAGCAATTTGCCTGCGCTGTTTAACCCCTTTGTGCAGGTGGACGCGTCGGCCACGCGGCGCTATGGCGGTACCGGCCTGGGCCTGTCCATCGTGCGCAGCCTGGCGCACAGCATGGGGGGCGATGTCGGGGTAACCAGCCGGGTAGGCGAGGGTTCTCGCTTCTGGTTCACGGTCTGCTGCCCGCGGGTCGATCCGGGCACCGACGCGCGCCGGGTCGCACGCGACCCCGAACCCGTCTCCACGGCCCCCGACGCAGCTGCAGGCACAAATGCCGATACGGATACCGACACCGCACCGCACGGTGCCTGGATCCTGGTGGTTGATGACAATGCCATCAACCGCATGGTGGCGCAGAACATGCTTGTGCGCTTGGGCGTTCAGGTCCGCATCGCAGAGAACGGACAAGTGGCGCTGGACCTGTTGCAGGCCTTTGCAGCAGACCCGCCTGCGCTGGTGCTGATGGATTGCCAGATGCCGGTGATGGACGGCTATGCCGCCACGCGGGCCATCCGCGCCAAGGAACAAACCCACACAGGTGCAAGACTGCGCATTGTGGCACTCACGGCTGGCGCTTTTGAAGCCGATCGGCAAAAGTGTCTGGATGCGGGCATGGACGACTATCTCTCCAAACCCCTGTCATTTGATCAACTGGTCCACATCGTCAACGGCCCAAGAGCTGCAGTACCGCTATGAAACTACCAAACGTATTCCTTTGCCGAACGCCACTACGCGTGCTGTTGGTGTGTGTTGGCACGCTATCGTTCGTGGGCCACGCCGCTGGTGGCGTCATACGGGTGGGTGTTGCAACTACACCGTTGTCGACACCGTTTTTTGTAGCGGACAAGATGGGGTATTTCCGTGAGGAGGGCCTTGAGGTTGTGATGATTGATTGCCCTTCGGGTAGCAACTGTCTGAAGCAATTGCTGGAGTCCAAATTGCACTTCGCCACCGCGGCGGATATGCCGATTATGTTTCGAAGTTTTGAGTCGGTGCCTTTTAGGGTGCTGGCGACATTTGCCACGTCCAGCAATGACGTAAAACTGGTGACTCGCAAAAGCGCGGGCATTAAGTCCAGCAAGGACCTCAAAGGAAAGCGGGTCGGATTGCTGCGGGGCTCGGCAGGGCAATACCTGCTGGATTTGACCTTGCTCGCCGCCGGGATAGATCCGAATTCCGTATCCATTGTCAATGTGGATGTCGATGTCAACCGGCTGGGCCAGGCGGCAGCAGACCCACAAATCGACGCATTTGCGCTGTTCCAGCCGGGTGCCCAGCACATGTCAAAGTTACTGGGCTCCGACGCGTTTGTGATACCGATTCCGCGCCTGTACACCCTGAGCTTCAACCTGGTTACGCTGCCCGACAGACTCGGCGTATCGGAAGACGACCAGGTCAAGATGCTGCGGGCGCTGGAGCGTGCCGTGGACTTCATCAAGGCCGAACCGAACGCCAGCATGCGCATCGTGCAAGAACGGCTGAAGATGGACGCCGCTGATTGTGCAGAACTGTGGACCGATTTCCGCTTTGCGCTGAGCTTGAACCAATCCTTGATCGCCACATTGGAGTCCGATGCTCACTGGGCCATTCAGGCAGAATTGACCAAGGCCAAGGCCATACCCAACTACCTGGACTACATCGACGTGCGGCCACTCAAACGCCTACGCCCGGCCCAGGTAACGGTTGTGAAATAGAGAATCCAATTGGGATACTGCCACCATGCGCGTTCGTAAACTAATACTGCTCATTGGCGTTGTAAGTGTTGTCGCAACGTTGGCGACCGGACTTTTCGTCATGAAATATTCGCAGCGTATGGCGCAGGTCGGAGTCGAGTTGCAGCGATCCAAGGCCATTTCCGACAACGTGACCTCGCTGTTGCTCATCACCAATGACGCCGTCGTGGAACGCTCCGAGCGGGCGACTAAACAGTGGTGGGTGCGCCACGGCGACATTGCCGCGGGCCTGGGCCCGGCTGAACCTGGTGACTCGGGCGAGCCGCTTGCCGGGTTGCTCAATGGCCTGCGCGAACGGCACCAAAGGGTGGGTGAGCTGTTCCGATCGCTGTTCGACGACGGCCAGGCGCTGGATGCCAAGCTGGTGGTGCGGCGCCAGTCCTTGTTGGTGGGGCGCCTGATGATCGAAGTCGAAGCCATGGTGGAGGACACCAACCGTTGGGAAGACCTGATGCATGAGGAGCGGGCAAAGGCCGAAAACAGCCTGTTCTGGTTGGCCCGGGCGCTACTGGCGATGTTTGCACTGGCGCTGATGCTGGTGGTGGCGGTTGCCATGCGGCGCATGATTCGACCGCTGTCGCAACTGGAGGCCGCAAGCGAGCAAGTTGCCCTGGGCAATTTTGGCCTGAAGCTTCCAGAAGGCCGCCGTGACGAGTTTGGCGATGTAGCCCGCGCTTTCAACCAGATGACCACGGCGCTGGAGCGCCAGACTGCGGCGCTGCTCCAGGCCAAGAATGTTGCCGAGGCTGCGATGCATGCCAAGTCTGATTTTCTGGCCACCATGAGCCACGAAATTCGCACACCCATGAACGGCATCTTGGGCATGCTCAAACTGTTGCAGCACACCGAGCTGACCGCCCGGCAGGCTGACTATGCGCGCAAGGCCGAAGGCGCCACGCAATCCTTGCTGGGTATCATCAACGGCATACTCGATTTCTCCAAGGTTGATGCCGGCAAACTGGAGCTCGACAATGCACCCTTTTCGCTGAGTGATCTGCTGCACGGGCTGTCGGTGATGCTGTCTGCCAACCCTGAAAACAAGCCGCTAGAGGTGCTTTTCTCCATTGCAACGGACGTGCCAACGGCCCTGGTGGGTGATGCAATGCGCTTGCGCCAGGTCATGCTCAACCTGGCCGGCAATGCGGTCAAATTCACGGATCAAGGAGAGGTGGTTGTCGGCATTCGGGTGGTGGAGCGCGGCACCGACCATGTCGATCTGGAGTTCTCGGTTAGCGACACCGGCATCGGCATTGCGCAAGACAAGCTTGGCTATATCTTTGAGGGCTTCAGCCAGGCGGAGTCGTCGACGTCGCGCCGTTTTGGCGGCACCGGCTTGGGTTTGGCCATCAGCAAGCGCCTGGTGGCATTGATGGGGGGCAATCTGCAGGTTGAAAGCGCGTTCGGCAAGGGCAGCCGTTTTTTCTTCCAGATACGCCTGGCGCTGGCAGCTGATCCGCCGCTGGCCCTGTCGCGGGTCACACCCCGGTCTGCAGCGGCGCAGGCCCTGCGGGTGCTGGTCATCGACGACCACCCCCTGGCCCGCCGATTGATGGCGAGGATGGTTGAGTCGCTGGGCTGGACTTGCACCTGTGTGGACAGCGGCGAGGCCGCGCTGGAGCTCCTGCAACAGCCGCTTGTAGATCCCTTTCAACTGGTCGTCGTGGATTGGCGCATGCCCGGCATGGACGGCTGGGAGACCACCCGTCGCATCCGCAAATTGCACCACGCGGGCCCGGCGCCCCTTGTGCTGATGGCCACTGCCGCAGGGCCAGAGTATTTGGGCCAGCGGTCGCCGCGTGAACTGGAGTTGCTCAGTGGCAGCTTGGTCAAGCCGATCACTGCGTCCATGTTGTTCGATGCGGTAACGGACGCGATGGCTCAGCTCGGTGGGCGACCCCGTTTGCAGGCAGCACTCACGGGCAATATGCGGTTGGCAGGATTGCAGTTGCTGGTGGTGGAAGACAACGTGCTGAACCAACAAGTCGCTCGGGAGTTGCTGGAACGCAGTGGCGCGCAGGTTGCCATTGCTGGCGGCGGCCTGGCCGGTGTTGCGCAGGCATTGTCGGCAAGACCGCCATTTGACGCCATCCTGATGGATTTGCAGATGCCCGATATCGACGGGTTCGAGGCGACGCGGCGCATCCATTCACAAACGCGCTTGCGCATGACACCCATCATCGCGATGACTGCCAACGCCATGCCATCGGACAAGGCCGACTGCAAGGCAGCGGGCCTGTGTGACCATGTTGGCAAGCCGATTGATATGGAGCAATTGATTACCACCATCCTTCGCCACGTGGGCCGCCCCCCCGGTGCCGTGGAGGGCTTGGCACAGGTCGGCAATGTGCCCGCTGTCAGCACCGCTACGGTCGTTGATAGCCCGGCCGCCATCAAACGGTTGGGTGGTAGCAGTGCGTTTTACCAAACCATCGTCACGGGCTTTTTGCAAGATGGCGTCACACAATCTTCAGAAATGGCGCAGCGTATTGCACAGGCCGACTATGCGGCCGCCTTGCGCAATGCCCATACACTCAAGGGTCTGGCTGCAACCGTTGGGGCTAATCCCCTGGCTGCGGCTGCAGCAGGCACCGAGACGCTGCTCAAGCGCTTGACGGGCGCAGGTCCCCAGGGTGCAACATTGGAAATGCTCAACGCATCGGTGGCTCAACTGGAACATCAATTGTCCTTGGCGCTGGAGGCGCTGTCGGTCAGGGGTGTGACGGCGTAATAGCAGTATTAGCAGCAATAGTGATATGAGAGTTTGAATATGACACAGCAACCGCCCGAGAAAAAATTACCCATCTTGCTGGTGGTGGATGACCAGCCACTGAATATTCAAATCTACGTCCACATCTTCAGCCCAAACCATACGGTATGGACCGCCTCCAGCGGCGCGCAGGCGTTGGCGCTGTGTGCCGACCAATTGCCAGACCTGATCCTGCTCGATGTGATGATGCCAGACATGGACGGCCATGAAGTGTGTCGCCGTCTCAAGGCCGATGCCCGCACGCAAGACATCCCGGTGATATTTGTCACGGTCCAGAATGAATCCGACGATGAGGCGACTGGCCTGCAACTCGGTGCCGTCGATTTCATCACCCGGCCGATCAACGCAGCTGTGGTGCTGGCACGGGTGCAGACCCATTTGAAGCTGCGCGAGGCTTTACGCCAGGTATGGGAGCTGGCTTTTCATGATCCGTTGACAGAGTTGCCCAACCGCCGCTTGCTCAACGACCGCCTTGGCCAAGCGATGGCCACCAGCCAGCGCAACACCTATTTTGGCGCGCTGCTTTTTTTAGATCTCGACAACTTCAAGCCACTGAACGACCTGCATGGGCATGAAGTGGGTGATGTGTTACTGGCCGAGGTCGCCCGACGCCTGCGGCGCTGCGTGCGCGAGGTGGACACGGTCGCCCGCTTTGGTGGCGATGAATTCGTGGTGCTGCTGACGGGCCTGGCCATCGAGGAGGGCGAGGCCGCCGAGCGCGCCGCCACGGTCGCTGAAAAGATTCGCAATGCATTGGCCGAGCCCTATAGCCTGACCATCGAGCAAATAGACGCAGCTCCCTTGCATGTGCAACACCGATGTACCGCCAGCATTGGCGTCACCCTGTTCCAGGGACATGAGGTCCAGATGAGCGATTTGATCAAATGGGCGGATGCCGCCATGTATGACGCCAAGGATGCGGGGCGCAACATTATTCGCTTCTACAAGCCCACGGGTCCAACAGCTTCGGTCGCCTGAATGCGGCCCGTCTGGGCTGTGGCACACTCCCGCCCTTGATTCCGCTTTCGCCGCAGCGCCTTGTGCGGCGGGCAAGCCTTGTTCTCTCTAGCGTCCGTTTTCCGTCATGCAAAAAATCATCGCGCAGCTCGCGCAAGAAATCCGTATCCGCCCCCAACAGGTTGAAGCCGCCGTAGCGCTGCTGGACGGTGGGGCCACCGTGCCTTTTATCGCCCGCTATCGCAAAGAGGTGACCGACGGGCTGGACGACATCCAGCTGCGCGAGCTGGAGACCCGCCTGTCGTATCTGCGCGAACTGCGTGACCGCAAAGAGGCAGTGCTCAAGGCCATTGACGAGCAGGGCAAGCTGACCCCGGTTCTCATGGCCGCCGTGCACAACGCCGCCACCAAGCAAGAGGTGGAAGACATTTACCTGCCATTCAAGCTCAAGCGCCGTACCAAGGGCCAACTGGCCAAGGAAGCCGGGCTGGAGCCGCTGGCCGACGCGTTGTTCAACGACCCCACACTGGTGCCGGCCGAAGCCGCTGTGGCCTACGTGATCCCCATGCGCCCGGTGGTGGAGGGCGAGGACAAACAAACCGACTTCTCCACCGTGCAAGCCGTGCTGGACGGTGTGCGCGATCTTTTGAGCGAGCGTTGGGCCGAGAACCCAGCCCTGGTGCAGGACTTGCGCGAGTGGCTGTGGTCCGAAGGCCTGCTGCAGTCCAAGCTGATGGACGGCAAGGACGATGCCAATGCCGATGTGGCCAAGTTCCGTGATTATTTTGACTATGACGAGCCGATTGGCCGGGTGCCCAGCCACCGTGCGCTGGCCGTGTTCCGGGGCCGGGCGCTGGACATTCTGGACGCCAAACTGGTGCTTCCAGAGCCAGAGTTTTCGTCAAATCGGCCAGTAGCCCTCGTCGCTGCTGCGCAAGGCGCTATTAAAACAGGAGCAAGTGCTACACCGGTCCGTGCCGCGCCCGCCGTGTCGCTGGCCGAAGGCCGCATCGCCATCAAGCTGGGCTGGAGCCACGCGGGCCGCGCAGCGGACGACCTGATCCGAAAGTGCGTTGCCTGGACCTGGAAGGTCAAGCTCAGCATGTCCACCGAGCGTGATTTATTCACTCGGCTCAGGGAAGATGCCGAAAAAGTGGCTATCAAGGTATTTGCCGACAACCTGCGTGACCTGCTGTTGGCCGCACCCGCCGGACCGCGCGTAGTCATGGGCCTGGACCCGGGCATCCGCACGGGCGTCAAGGTTGCGGTGGTGGATGCCACTGGCAAGCTGGTCGAAACGGCCACCGTGTTCCCGCACGAGCCCCGCAAGGACTGGGACGGCTCGCTGCACACACTGGGCGAGCTGTGCGTGCGCCATGGCGTTAACCTGATTGCCATTGGCAATGGCACGGCCAGCCGCGAGACCGACAAGCTCGCGGCGGATTTGATCAAGCTGATGGCCAAGCAGGCAACAGGAAGCGGCAGGCCAAGCGCAGCTGTGAGCCCCGCCATCGAGAAGGTCGTGGTGTCCGAAGCCGGCGCCTCCGTCTACTCCGCCAGCGAATTTGCATCGCAAGAAATGCCCGACGTGGACGTCAGCCTGCGCGGTGCAGCATCCATTGCGCGACGTCTGCAAGACCCACTCGCTGAACTGGTCAAGATCGACCCCAAAAGCATTGGCGTGGGCCAGTACCAGCACGACGTTAACCAGAGCGAGCTGGCTCGCACGCTCGAGACCGTGGTCGAGGATTGCGTGAACTCGGTCGGTGTGGACCTGAACACCGCTAGCGTGCCACTGCTGAGCCGGGTGTCGGGCCTGTCGGGCACCGTCGCCAAGGCCGTGGTGCGCTGGCGCGAAGCCAACGGCGCCTTTGGCAGCCGCCAAGACCTGCTCAAGGTTACTGGCCTGGGTGCCAAGACGTTTGAGCAGGCAGCAGGTTTTTTGCGCATACGTGGTGGCAACAACCCGCTGGACATGACTGGCGTACACCCCGAGACCTATCCCGTTATCGAGCAGATCATCGTCAAGACTGGCAAGCCGGTGGCCGAGATCATGGGCCGCGCCGACATGCTGAAATCATTGCGGCCTGAACTCTTTGCCAATGAAAAATTCGGTGTGATCACCGTCAAGGACATCTTCACCGAGCTGGAAAAGCCAGGCCGCGACCCCCGCCCAGACTTCAAGGTGGCGCGCTTCAACGACGGTGTGGACGACATCAAGGACCTGAAGGAAGGCATGATCCTCGAAGGCACGGTCAGCAACGTGGCCGCCTTTGGTGCGTTTATCGACCTGGGTGTCCACCAGGACGGTCTGGTCCACGTGAGCCAACTGGCGCACAAGTTTGTCAATGACGCGCGCGAGGTGGTCAAGACCGGTGACATCGTCAAAGTGCAAGTGGTAGAGGTGGATGTTGCACGCAAGCGCATTGCGCTGACCATGAAGATTGGTGCCGCGCCGGCGCGGTCGACCAGCGACAAGGCAGGGGATAACCGTTACCAAGGTGTTGGGCGTGGGCAGAGTCAGTACAACAACCAGCAAGGCGGTAGCGCTTTGGGGGGTTCGGCGATGGCGTCGGCATTTGCCAAACTGAAGCGATAGCGATTGCATCACAATGAAGGTCGCACAGATAAATGCGCTCCAACGCAGCTGCAAGGCGGCACTCGTAGTCGCTATGGTTTGCTTTGTTTTGCTCGGTGCTACTGCGTCTGCAAAATGCCCCTCATGTAAAAATCCATTTGTGGGCTCTACCGTCGAAGATGGGGTCCCGACTGCTTCCTTGTTTACCTCAGACTGCAGGTATTGTGGTTTCCCGATCCGATATGTTCCGTCTGCAAAAGAGGCAAAGTGAGGCCTGAGAAGGCCGTCAATACGGACGACTTGCATTTTTAATCTGCTCGTGCGGTAGCCGCCTACCGTTTTGCAATGACCTTTGCAACGCTAGAGAAATGAATCTTCCGACCAGCCATTTATTTAAAACTGTTTGTGACCGTGGTGCAGATTGGGCTCAATACGATTGCCATCCTGGGAGGCATCGTCGGGGATGACGCCTTATCCCCGCGCTTCAAATACGCTGTCTGACCGTTGGCGATGATGAGACCTTGCTGCGCACCCGGGTTGCCGAGTCTCCCCGTTCGACTTACCTCGTGTGCGGTGCAAGCGGTATCGATGAGGTGATTGGTTATGTCGATGCGACGGACCTCTTTCACGACCTGTTGAAGCAAAGTAGCTCGACAGTAGACAATTCACCCGCCGCGGCAATGAGATCAGGCCACCAAAGGGCATCAGGCTGGCCCACGGACCTCAATGGAGCAACCGAATCTACACGCCATAATGGACACCAAATTAACGTTGGTCCACCTGATGCCGGGAGATTGTTTGCCATGAAACTCAGTGCCTTGTTGGAGCAACAGTTCAACCTGCCCAGCATCCCCAAAGTAGTGGCCTTGCTACTGAGTGAGCTGGAAAGACCTGAGGCAGATCTGCGCAAGATTTCGCAGCTCATCAGCACTGATCCGGCGCTGACCACACGGTTACTGCAGTTGGCCAACTCCGACTTCTTCCAGCTCAAAGGCAAGATCAGCAGCGTGTCTGAAGCGCTGGCCGTGCTCGAACTGGCCCATGTGAAGACCATGGCGCAGGCTGCAGTCGGTGTCTCATCGCCCAAAGCCGTGCCCGGTATCCAGCTTGCGCAGTTCTGGCAATACAGCCTGAATGTCGGCAAGGTGTCGCGCGCGCTGGCGGGCCTGGTCCGCCAAAACCAGCAAGCCGCGTTCACCTGCGGCCTCGTACACGCCATTGGCGAGCTGGCCATGCACCTGGCCATGCCGGATGCCATGGCCGTGTTGAATGGGGAGGTGTCGCCGTTGGACCTGCGCCGCGCCCGCATGGAACGCCGCGAGTTTGGCTACTGCTATGCCTCGGTGGGTGCAGGCTATGCGCGCATGTGGAATTTTCCGCAACCCCTGGTTGATGCGCTGGAGCACCAATATGCTCCGTTTGAGAGCAACGTTTACGAGCCTCTTGCCGGCGTCGTCCACTTGGCCACTTGGCGCGCCCGCGCCCGCGAGGCCAATCTGGACGAACGTGGTATGGCCGTCACCTTCCCCGACGCGGTGGGCGTGGCGCTTGACCTCGACATTGACGCAGTGCTTCAGCAAGACCCGTTTGACTGGGCTGCACATACTTGACCCCCACGCTCCACCGCTTCGCGGGTCGCTGCCGATTTGAATCCTAGAATGCAAGCACTCCAAGTTTTCGCCGGTCCGCTGGCCCGCCAAACCATTGCCAAACACGGGCTACAGCCCGGCGCCATTCGCACCATTCCCGCCGCAGCCGGCGGTCCCAAGGGGCTGATCCTGGGCGCGCTCGACCGTTACATTTTTGGGGATTGGCTCAGCCGCTCCGAGCAACCCATTGACCTCGTCGGTGCATCCATAGGCGCATGGCGCATGGCCACGGCCTGTCTGGATCAGGCTGCGTTCGGGTTCCGGCGCTTGGAACACGACTACATCCACCAGCATTACGAATTGGCGCCTGGTCAAAAGCGCGTGAGCGCCGCGCTGGTCAGCGAGCTGTTCGGCCAAAACCTGCAGGCTTTTTACAACGGCCGGGTGCAAGAGATCTTGCAACACCCCCGCTACCGGTTGCACATCGTCACCGCGCGCGGCCGACACCTGCTGCACACTGAACACGGCTTGCGTACTCCGCTGGGATACTTCGGGGCTTTCCTGACCAACGCCGTGCGCCGCAAGGCCATGGGGGCGTGGCTGGAGCGTGTGGTGTTTTCGACGCCAGACACAGTGCTGCCCTTTGGTACCGACGACTACCGTACCCGCCAGGTGGCGCTGAGCGAGCGCAACTTCAACCTGGCGTTGCAAGCCAGTTGCTCCATACCGTTTGTGCTTCAGGCCGTGCATAACATTCCGGGCGCGCCACCGGGCGCCTACTGGGATGGCGGCATCACTGATTACCACCTGCATTTGAACTACCTGACGGATTCTGCAATTGCTACCAAATCAGTAGCTACAAACGCAATGGATACCAGGGCTAGCGGCCCATTTGACCAAGATGGTTTGGTGCTGTATCCGCACTTCCAGAAGGCGGTGGTGCCCGGTTGGCTTGACAAGCGCCTGAAGTGGCGGCACCGCGCCACGCACCACCTCGACAGCATGGTGTTGCTGGCGCCCAGCCCCGAATGGGTCAAGACCTTGCCCAACGGCAAGCTGCCGGATCGCACAGATTTCACCCACTACGGCAACGACCTGGCGGGCCGCGTCAAGGCCTGGAACGCAGCGTGCAGCGCCAGTACGCAGCTGGTGGATGAATTCGCCGCCTGGCTGGAAAAACCAGACGCCGCGCGCCTGCAGCCACTCTAACGAGCGTTGTTTTTGTCCTGGCGCGGGTCGTCACTCTGGCGCACGCGTGCGGGCCTGCCTGGACGATCCCTTCGAGAACGCGACGGCCGCAGCCGTGGCAGTGGCATTTTTGCGTCCTGGGTAGCTCAGCCAGGTCATCGCAATGTTGAGGTCCTGGACCAGGGTGGCAGCGTCCAACTTCAGGCCATTCTCAAGATCCAGTGTCTTGGTGGTGTGCGCGTCCTTCACCAAGGTCAGGTCGTAGCCGCGTTCAAGTGCGCCGTAGGCCGTGGCCCGGATACACCAGTTGGTGGCGCACCCGGCCAGCACGATGTGGGTAGCACCCAGTTTGGCCAGTTGGTCGTCCAACGAGGTCTCTTCGAACGACGAGTTGAAGTGCTTATGGATCAGTAGTTCATCCGCAGACGGAACCAGTTCAGGCACCCATTGCCAACCGGGACTGTCTTTGACGAGGTTGTCGTCTGCATGCTGCACCCAGATTACGGGCACGCCCTGGGCGCGCGCGCGTTCGACGGCAAGCGCCATATTGCCAACGGTGCGAGGGGCTTCCCACGCGCCTTTGACGACGTCTACCTGCACGTCTACGACCACTAGTACGAACTGGTTGCCTTCACGAACGGTTGCCATGGCGATATTCCTCGCTGCGAATAGTTGAAAGCTGCATTTATAACGCCTGTTCCAGCATGGCGCGGTAATCGTCTGCTGTGGCCAGGCGTGGCCCGGTCTTGTGGCAATGGTCGGCCAAAGCACCGGTGATGATCTGGTCAAACTGGGTGGCGTGTACGCCCATTTCGGCCAGGCCGCTGGGCAGACCCAATCTGGCGTTCATGTCCTTGATGGCAGGGCCAATATCGCTGGCAGATGCCAAACCCATCGCGTGGGCCATGCGCTGCAGCCGTTGGTCCTTGATCATGGATGCGGCGCTGGCATTGAACGCGATCACGGCAGGCAAAAACATGGCATTGAGCGTGCCGTGGTGCAGGCGCGGGTCTACGCCGCCAAGGCTGTGGCTCAGCGAATGCACACATCCCAGTCCTTTTTGGAAAGCCATGGCGCCCTGCATGGACGCACTCATCATGTTCTGCCGCGCCTCGCGGTCCTGGCCATCCCTGGTTGCCCGTTCGATGCTGCTCCAGCCGCGCTGCAAACCGTCCAGCGCAATGCCGTCGGCTGGCGGGTTGAAGACTGGCGCCATGAAGGTCTCCATGCAGTGGGCAATGGCATCCATGCCGGTGGCGGCCGTCAGTTTGGGTGGCAAGCCGAAGGTCAACTCCGGGTCGCAAATGGCAGTTTTAGGCACCAGGTGCCACGAATGAAAGCCCAGTTTGCGGTGGTCGTCGACGATGATGATCGCGCCGCGCGCCACCTCGCTACCCGTGCCGCTGGTGGTGGGCGCGGCGATGATGGGTGCTACGCGTTCGGTGATGCGGGGCGAACCCCCTTCTATGGTCGCGTAGAGGGTCAGTGGCCCCTCGTGTGTGGCGGCAATCGCCACGCCTTTGGCACAGTCGATGGCAGAGCCCCCGCCCACTGCAATCAGGCCGTCGCATTGGTTGGCTTTGTAAACATCCACCGCAGCGCGCACGGCGGCTTCGGTCGGGTTGGAGGGGGTTTGGTCGAATACCGCGACAGGCAAGCCGGGAAGGGCGTCCAGCGCCTTTTGCAACACACCAGCCGCCTTGACGCCCGCATCGGTCACGATTAGCGGTCGGGTGATGCCGACTCGTTCGCACTCTTGTTTGAGCAGGCGCACGGCGCCGAAATCGAACTGGACCTGGGTGATGTAGTAGATCAAGGACATCGTGTTGTTCGGTGTAGGATGGAAAGCTGCACTGTAGCAAGAACCTCCAAAATATGAGTCTCCCAAGTAACCTCCAGGGCTTGCCGATGCTCGCAACAGATTTTTTATTCCGGCAGGTCTGACCCACGCATTCAAGGAGATGGCATAAATGGCGAGTACCCTACGATCCGACTATCGGCACTTCCACCGCTTGCAGGTGCGCTGGGTCGAGGTGGACATGCAAAGGATCGTGTTCAATGCCCACTACCTAATGTATTTCGACACTGCCATGTCGGACTACTGGCGCAGGATGGCATTGCCCTATGAGGCCACGCTGCAACAGTTCGGTGGCGATCTGTTTGTCAAAAAGGCCAGTGTGGAATACCACGGTTCGGCGCGCTACGACGACACCCTTGAGGTCGGCCTGCGATGTGCCCGCGTCGGCACTTCGTCGGTACAGTTCGAAGGAGCCATTTTTCGTGGCGACAGTTTGTTGATCACTGGCGAGTTGATTTACGTGTATGCCAACCCCGCCACGCAAAAGTCACAGCCCGTGCCTGGTACGCTGCGTGCCGCGTTCGAAGCGTATGAGGCCGGCAATGCGGTGACGCAACTGCAGGTGGGAAGCTGGGACGTGGTGCGTGAGCTGGCGTCGAAGTTGCGCACCGATGTGTTCGTGCAAGAGCAGGGCATTGGCGCCCATATGGTGTGGGACGA
>JANXVI010000141.1 GCA_025351745.1 Rhodoferax sp. | reverse complement strand
GCCTGGGCACCACTGATGGTGTCGCCGGTCAAGGCCAGATATTCACCTACATGGCCGGGGCAGCGGCTCAGGAAAAAGCCCCCTCCCACATCGGGGAACAGGCCAATGCCCGTCTCGGGCATGGCCATTTTGGTAGTCTCGGTGACGATGCGTAGGCTGGCGCCTTGACTAATCCCCATGCCACCGCCCATGACGATGCCGTCCATGAAGGCAATGTAGGGCTTGGGGTAGTTGTGGATCAGGTGGTTGAGTGTGTATTCGTCGGTGAAAAAAGTGTCCAATGCCGCATCACCTGCCAATGCGGCCTGGTGGAAGAATCGGATATCGCCGCCCGCGCAGAAGCCACCAAACAATGCCTCTGGAGTACCGGGGCGCCCAACTTTGTTGCTGCCGCGGATGGCAACTGCAATCACGGACGGATCGTCGCGCCAGGCTTTGAGCGTGGCCAGTAGCGCCTGGACCATGGGCAAAGAAAGCGCATTGAGTGCCTTGGGGCGGTTCAGCGTGATCAAACCGATGGAGCCGACCACCTCGGTCAAGACCGCTGGGTCCGTACCCGGTACTACTGCACTAAGGTTCATCGTGTACATACTCGCGGCATCGACCTAGTAATACATCGTGGTGTAAGAACAACCTGGCTTTGCCTGCGCCACAACGCGTCGCTCCTCTGGAAGGAATCGAAAATAGTAAGGCAGCGTTTCAGACGAAGTGAAGTGCGTCACCAGGCTACGCCGGGTTGCGTTTTTGTCTTCTATCTGCGCACCTCCGTGCGCCAGGTCCGAAGCCCATATCAGTGCATCGCCTTTTTTGGGCAAGAAGGAAACGAGCTTCAAGCCCTTCTCCTCAGAGCGATCATGCAATGCCTTGAGGTGCGACATGTGTTCCTCATGCTCATCACGCTCGTGATTAAAGTGTTTGAACTTCCCGCTGTAAAGCCAGTCCGGTAGACGGTGGCTGCCTGGGTAGTAGTTAAGTTCGCCAGAACCCGCCTTCACGTCTTCCAGTGCAATCCAACTCGCGCAGAGTTTCATCGGCTCTTCAAGCACCACATAAGCCGTGTCTTGGTGAATGGCTTGGGTTGAGCCTTTCTCGAAATGCAAACCCTGAAAGGCCAAGATGTCGCTCTCGAAAACTGTTCTGAGAAAGCTGACGATGGGATCCGAAAAAATCATTGTACGAGCGGATGGCAGCAAGGCATACGTGTCGAGTACCTTCGTCAAAGGCGCGCCCAGATCGGCATCCTTGAGTGGAACTACATCCTTGTCTTGCGGACCGGCCATCGGAACGCTGGCAAGCAATGCGCTGTCCCCGTCACGGCTGGCGATCTCCAGGTCGCGTCGATAGTTGTCAATTGCACCGTGGTCGACAGCCTGCTCCAGGATAACAAAGCCGTTGTCGATGAAGAATTGCAGTTTGTCAGCCATGCCCTGCGGCAGCTTCTTGCGCTTTGAAGCAAGCACGTCCACGGCATCCTTGCGATCGGTCCACAAGCCACCAAAACTGCTGTAATAGCTCGGGACAGGAACAGATTTTTCTTTGTTCCCAAAGTAATCAGTCAATCGACGCAACATATCTTGGCACTCCCAAATAACACTCAGTTTCAATACAGACCCAGGCCAGCAACAACTCTCAGGTGACAGTTTTGCACCGCAAAACGCTGCAAATCAAGAACGGCCAGCGCGCTTGCGCTCGCTCTCTGTCAGGTGCCGCTTGCGCAGACGCACCGACTTGGGCGTGATTTCGACCAGCTCATCGTCCTCAATGAACTCCACGCCGTATTCCAGCGTCAATTCGATGGGTGGCGTGATCTTGATCGTGTCTTCCTTGCCGGAGACGCGGAAGTTGGTCAGCTGCTTGGTACGCGTGGCGTTGACCACCAGGTCGTTTTCACGGCTGTGGATGCCCACGATCATCCCTTCATACACCGGATCATTGGCACGCACAAACATGCGGCCACGGTCATCCAATTTGCCCAGTGCGTAGGTGAAAATTTCACCAGCGTCCATGGAAATGAGCACGCCATTCTTGCGGCCACCAATTTCGCCTTTGTGGGCTTCGTAGCTGTCGAAAATATTGGAAATAAGACCCGAACCACGGGTCAGATTCAAGAATTCATTGGTGAAGCCAATTAGTCCGCGAGCGGGAATCCGGTATTCCAGGCGCACGCGACCGCGACCGTCAGACTCCATATTCACCAAGTCGCCCTTGCGTTCGCCCAAGGCTTGCATCACGCCGCCCTGGTGCTGCTCTTCGATGTCGGCGGTCACCAATTCGATGGGTTCGTGCTTCTCACCGTTCACTTCTTTCATGACCACACGCGGCTTGCTGACAGCCAGCTCGTAGCCCTCACGGCGCATGTTCTCCAGCAGGATGGTCAGGTGCAATTCGCCACGGCCCATGACCTCGAAGATACCTTCTTCATCAGTTTCCTTGACGCGCAGCGCCACATTGTGTTGCAGTTCCTTTTGCAGGCGGTCCCAGATCTGACGGCTGGTGACGTACTTGCCTTCGCGACCGGCCAATGGGCTGGTGTTGACGCAGAAGTTCATGGTCAGGGTTGGCTCATCGACCTTGAGCATGGGCAATGGTGCGGGATTGACGGGGTCCGTGATCGTGACGCCGATACCGATATCGGTCAGACCGTTGATCAGCACGATTTCGCCAGGGCCGGCTTCGGTGGCCTGAACACGCTCCAGACCCTGGAACGTCAGAACCTGGTTGATACGGCCTTTGACGGGTTTGCCGTCCGGGCCTTCCATGACGACCACGTCCATCATGGGTTTGATCGTGCCCTGGCTAATGCGACCCACGCCGATACGACCGACGAAGGTCGAAAAGTCGAGTGCGGAAATCTGCAGTTGCAGTGGTGCGGCTGGGTCGCCCTTTTGCGCTGGCACATGCTTCAGAATGGTGTTGAACAGGGCCGACATGTCGGGACCCCACTGCTCATTGGGCTCGCCCTCTTCCAGCGAAGACCAGCCGTTGATGCCCGAGGCGTACACCACGGGGAAATCCAACTGTTCGTCGGTCGCCCCGAGCTTGTCGAACAAGTCGAAAGCGGCGTTGACCACGTAGTCAGGGCGTGCACCGGGCTTGTCCACTTTGTTCACCACCAAAATAGGTTTCAGACCTAGGGCCAAAGCCTTCTTGGTCACGAAACGGGTCTGCGGCATGGGGCCTTCTTGTGCATCGATCAACAGCACGACGCCGTCGACCATCGACAGGGCGCGTTCCACTTCACCACCGAAGTCCGCGTGTCCAGGTGTGTCGACGATGTTGATGTGGGTGCCTTCCCAGGTCACGGCACAGTTTTTGGCCAGAATCGTGATGCCACGTTCTTTTTCAATGGCGTTGTTGTCCATCACCGTGTCCACGATTTTCTCGTGTTGGGCGAAGGTGCCGGACTGGCGCAACAACTGGTCAACCATTGTGGTTTTGCCATGGTCAACGTGGGCGATGATCGCAATATTGCGGATTTGTTTGCTACTGGTCATGGTTCACTTTCTCTCTTGAATCTGTTGTTGTGCTAGACGCCTGTGGCGTACCAGCGGGTTCCCGGCTAACTCTTGTTGCTTGCTGGGTTTGAGACTGTGCAATCTCAAGCGGGCTGAGCAAGCGCCCCGGTATCAACTCTCCCGCTTGCGCTTGGGCGGTGCCTAGCAAAGCGTGCGGTTCGGCGCTATACACCGCAACCTGTTTTTCGTCTGGCCAGCTTCCGCGGCGGCGTACGCCACTCAGAAACCGAGCAGTATTGTCGCTGTCCAGCGTGACGCGGGTGTGGCACACCAGCAGCGCATCCACCGGCAACAGGCAGTCCAGTCGTTCTTCCTCCGTCATCGCCTCCAGATCCGCCAGCGTCACACACTGCACGTCGGTGAAGTTACCGGTTGCAGTCCTGCGCAAACGGGTCAGGTGGGCTCCGCAGCCCAAGGCCTCTCCAATGTCTTCACCGAGGGTACGGATATAGGTACCCTTGCTACACTTCACTACCATATTGATAGCGGGAAGTTCAATATCCGCGAGGGCTAGCGCTACATCCAGCTTATGGATGGTCACGCTGCGTGCCTCTCGCTCGACTTCAATCCCGGCACGCGCGTATTCGTACAACGCCTTACCGTCCTTCTTCAAGGCGCTGTGCATGGGCGGCGTCTGGCAAATGGGCCCGGTAAATAGGGGCACAACCCGCGCAACGTCGTCGGCGTCCACATGAACCCGCCGCACTTCAATCACATCCCCCTCCGCATCGCCGGTGTTGGTTTTTATTCCCAGCAGCGCCGTTGCTTCATATTCTTTGTCTGCATCCAGATGCATCTGGCTGAACTTGGTGGCAGCACCAAAACACAAGGGCAACACGCCAGTAGCCAAAGGGTCCAACGTGCCGGTGTGGCCAGCCTTCTCAGCCCGCAACAGCCACTTGACCTTCTGCAAGGCGTCGTTGCTGGACCAGCCCAAAGGCTTGTCCAGCAACAGAACCCCATGCACGGGTCGCCTGGTGACCCGAACACGTTGGCCCCCAAGCTCCGCCGCTGCGCGGGTCGCTGCCCCCCGAAGGGGCCGTGTTTCGCCGCCCCCCAAGGGGACCTTCGCACCTTGGAGCGGCCCGGCGGTACTCATGGCTATTCTGCAGGCTCGTTCTTGGAACGCGAGGCGACTGCCTGGGCAATCAACGCATTCATGTCAGCCGCACGCTCCGTGGTGCGGTCAAAGTGGAAGTGCAGCGTGGGCACGGTGTGAATGTGCAGGCGTTTGAACAATCCGGCGCGCAGAAAACCAGCCGCCTGATTCAAACCTTCTGCACAGGCCACCGGATCTCCGGTCAGCATGCTGAAAAACACCTTGGCATGCGCGTAATCCGGCGTCACTTCTACGGCCTGGATCGTCACCATGCCGACGCGCGGGTCTTTCAACTCGCGGGCGATCAGCTCGGTCAGATCCCGCTGGATCTGATCGGCTACGCGGAAACCGCGGTGGGGGGTTGAAGATTTTTTCTTCATGAACAGATTCCGCACGCCGCAGGGCCGCCCCAAGGCGGGCGACGACCCCCTCGGGGGGCAGCGTAGTACACGAAGTGACAAGCGTGGGGGCTCATAAGGTCCGTGCGATTTCGCGGATTTCGAAGAACTCCAACTGGTCGCCCACTGCGATGTCGTTGTAGTTCTTGAGCTTGATACCGCACTCAAAGCCTTCCTTGACTTCGCGAACATCGTCCTTGACCCGCTTGAGTGAGTCGAGTTCGCCGGTGTACACCACCATGTTTTCGCGCAACAGACGGAAACGTGCGGTACGGTTGACCAGGCCGGAGGTAACCATACAACCGGCAACGGTGCCGATCTTGGACGCCACAAACACGGTACGGATCTCAGCCGTGCCGAGAATTTCTTCGCGTTTGTCCGGTGTCAACATGCCAGACATAGCCAGTTTCAAGTCGTCCACGGCGTCGTAAATGATGTCGTAGTAACGGATGTCCACACCATTGTTCTCGGCCAACTTGCGCGCACCGGCGTCGGCACGGGTGTTGAAACCGATGATGACGGCTTTGGCGGCAATCGCCAGATTGACATCAGACTCGCTGATGGCGCCCACCGCGGTGTACACCATTTGCACCTTGACTTCGTCGGTCGACAGCTTGAGCAGCGACTGCGCCAGGGCTTCTTGCGAGCCTTGCACGTCGGCCTTGACGATGATGGGAACCATCTTGACTTCGCCGGCATTAATGTCGGTGAACATATTTTCCAGCTTGGCCGCTTGTTGTTTGGCCAATTTGGTGTTGCGGAATTTGCCCGCACGGTAGGTGGCGATTTCGCGGGCACGGCGCTCGTCGGCCATCACCATGAATTCATCACCAGCACGTGGTACTTCGGTCAGACCCTGTATTTCAACGGGAATGGATGGCCCTGCACCCTTGATTGTTTTGCCGTTTTCGTCCAGCATGGCGCGCACGCGACCATAGGTCTGGCCTGCCAGCACCACGTCACCGGTCTTGAGCGTTCCCGACTGAACCAATATGGTGGCAACCGGACCCCGGCCCTTATCCAGCCGGGCTTCGATCACCAGGCCCTTAGCCATGGCATCGACCGGCGCACGCAGCTCCAACACTTCGGCCTGCAGCAGTACTTGCTCCAGCAGCTCGTCAATACCCTGTCCGGTTTTGGCGGACACGGTAACGAACGGTGAGCTACCGCCGAATTCTTCAGGAATAACCTCCTCCACCACCAGCTCGTTCTTCACGCGCTCAGGGTTGGCATCAGGCTTGTCGATCTTGTTGATGGCCACGACGATAGGAACACCTGCCGCCTTGGCGTGCTTGATAGCTTCCTTGGTTTGTGGCATCACGCCGTCATCGGCAGCCACAACCAGAATAACGATGTCGGTGGCGTTGGCACCACGGGCACGCATGGCCGAGAAGGCCTCGTGACCGGGGGTGTCGAGGAACGACACCATGCCGCGCGGTGTTTCCACGTGGTAGGCACCAATGTGCTGGGTGATGCCACCGGCTTCGCCTGAGGCCACTTTGGCGCGGCGAATGTAATCCAGCAAAGAGGTCTTGCCGTGGTCCACGTGGCCCATTACGGTCACTACAGGAGCGCGTGGCAACGATTCAGCGTGTTGCTGCTGAACTTCGTCATCGGTGAATGCTTCGGCGTCGTCCAACGCGGCCACCACGGCTTTGTGGCCCATTTCTTCAACCAAAATCATCGCGGTGTCTTGGTCCAGTGGCTGATTGATGGTGACCATCTGGCCCAGTTTCATCAAATGCTTGATGACCTCGGAAGCCTTGACGGCCATCTTGTGTGCCAACTCGGCCACGGTGATGGTTTCGGGCACATGGACTTCGAGCACGCGCGCTTCCACCGGGGCTGATGCGGTTTGGTGGTGATCGCGATCACGGTCATTGCTACCGCGACGGCCACGGGGGCCAGCGCGCCAATTGGTCGACCGGCCAGCGCCTGCACCGGTGTCGCCACGGGTGGGAATCGCTTTCTTCTTGGCCGGATCGCCCGCCCAGCTACTGGACAGCTTGGCCGATTTGACTTCTTTGCCCGCGCCAGCTCCTGCAGCAGGCGTTGTGGTTGCTCCAGGTTTGGCCGGCTTGACAACGGTCGATCCTGCTGCGGGCTTGTGCAAAGTACCCTTGATCGCCTTGGGATCGGCAACCGGAGCCTTGGGTGCTTCGGGCTTGTGGGCCACCAAAACGCGCTTGGGGGCCGACATCATCGAGCGAATTGCAGCGGCCTCAGCCTCGGCCTTGCGGCGGCGGTCACCCAGATCCACGGCACGCGCCACTTCTTCCTCGGCTATAGCCTTGGATGCCGCAGCGGCAGCGGCAGACTTTTCGAGTGCCAAGACGGCAGAACGGGCTGCTTCAGCAGCTTCGGTCTGCGCCTGTGCTTCTGCCGCCTCACCGGCCGCCTTACTCTTGACCTTCTTGTTGGCATCGGAAGCCTTTTGTGCTTGCAACTCGACAGCAGCCTTTTCGGCCGCCTCTTGGGCACGGGTTTCTTGCTCCTCGCGGTCGCGGCGGCGTTGGGCCAGCTCTTCTTCCTGGCGGCGGATCAGTTCAGCCTGTCGGCGGGCTTCTTCTTCACGGCGGGCCAATTCGGCGTTGTCGATCAACGGGACGGCAGGAACTCCGGCCACAGCTTCGGGCTCCACTGTCTCAGGGACTGGTGATACATCGTCGTCGCGACGCACAAAGGTACGCTTCTTGCGAACTTCCACCTGGATGGTGCGGGCCTTACCCGTAGCATCCGCCTGCTTGATCTCTGTGGTCTGCTTTTTGACCAGAGTAATCTTCTTGCGGTCAGGGCTGGTTGTGCCGTGCGCAGTCTGCAGAAAGTTCAACAGACTGTGTTTGTCGGCATCGGTCAGGACATCGGAAGCAGCCGCTTTCGCGACTCCGGCCGACTTCAGCTGATCGAGCAGCGTATCGGTGGATTTTTTGAGTTCGTTTGCAAACTCGGCGACGGTCGTACTGGACATTTGTTGTGTAACCTTTGGCGGCTGCCCAACTGCCCTGTGGGCAATTGTTGGCCTTTACTAAAATTTAATTTACATAACCATTACTCTTGAGACGCGGCTTCATCGGTAAACCAATGTTCGCGCGCCTTCATGATCAGGGTCTTGGCTTCGTCCGCAGACTGGCCGGTGATATCGGTAAGCTCGTCAACCGCCAGATCGGCCAGGTCGTCGAGTGTGTGCACGCCACTGTCGGCCAGTTTGCCGATCAATTCAGACGTCAGGCCCTCGAGGTCACGCAGGTCTTGCGACACTTCTTCCACGCTTTCTTCGTGCGCGATTTCCATGGTCAGCAACGCGTTCTTGGCACGGGTGCGCAACTCGGTCACGGTCTCTTCGTCGAAGCTTTCGATCTCCAGCATTTCCTGCAGCGGCACATAGGCAACTTCTTCGAGGCTGGTAAAACCTTCGGCGATCAGGATGTCGGCGATTTCTTCGTCCACATCGAGCTTTTCCATGAACAGCTTGCGGCCCTGGTCGGTTTCGCTAGCCTGCTTCTGGGCAGACTCCGCGGCATCCAGAATATTGATGCGCCAACCAGTCAACTCAGACGCCAAGCGCACGTTCTGGCCACCACGGCCGATCGCGATAGCCAGGTTCTCTTCATCAACCACAACATCCATCGCGTGGCGCTCTTCGTCCACAACGATGCTGGACACATTGGCCGGAGCCAGTGCGCCAATCACGAACTGGGCAGGGTCTTCGCTCCACAACACGATATCGACGCGCTCACCGGCCAGCTCATTGGTGACACCGTTGACACGGGTGCCACGCACGCCGACACAGGTGCCAATAGGGTCAACGCGTTTGTCATGTGAAAGCACGGCAATCTTGGCACGCGAACCGGGGTCACGGGCGCAGGATTTGATCTCCAGCAGGCCCTGTTCGATCTCCGGCACTTCTTGGCGGAAGAGTTCGATCATGAACTCTGGCGCGGAGCGCGACAACACGATCGGTGCGCCCCGCAGGGTCAGGTCCACCTCCATGATCATGGCACGCACGCGATCACCGGTACGCAGGTTTTCCTTGGGGATCATCTCGCTGCGTTTCAGGCGGCCTTCAACTCGGCCGCTTTCCACAATCAGATCGCCCTTGTCCATGCGCTTGACGGTGCCGACAAAGATCTTTTCGCCGCGCGACATGAAGTCGTTGAGCAGCATTTCGCGCTCGGCATCGCGGATCTTTTGCAAGATGACCTGCTTTGCTGCCATGGCACCAATGCGACCAATTGGAACAGAGGGAATGGACTCTTCGATGTGTTCATCCACCTCGATGTCCGGAATCTGCTCTTTGGCTTCAAACAGCAATATTTCCTGGTCAGGCAATTGCAGACCCGCTTCATCGGGGACCACATGCCAGCGGCGGAAGGTTTCGTAGTTGCCGCTATCGCGGTCCAGGGCGACGCGGATATCCACGTCGCCGGGATACAGTTTCTTGGTCGCTTGGGCCAGGGCAGCTTCCACTGCCCCCAACACCACATCACGTTCCACGTTCTTTTCACGTGAAATTGCTTCTACCAGCATCAACAGTTCGCGATTCATGCCATGACTCTCCTGAACACTCGATTTAACCAATACAAAACCTAAAAACCCTGTGGATGCAGACCCCCGTGAAGATCTGCCACCCTTTCTCTTTATTCCGTGTCGTCTTCTACGCCAGCTTCTGCGCCGTCCGTCCCACCAGGTCCGCCGCGGCCCTTGAAGCTCACGATGGGCGCAAGTCGCGATTCGCGCAACTCATCCAACGCAAAGCCCAGAGCCTGCAGCGGCGGTGGAACGCGCTTCTTGCTGACCTTTTGGCCTGGCTTGACCGGTGGCGCATCGCTCCAGACGATTTGCCAACCTGTGGCGCCATCGGCCGCCACAATTTTCTCCAGCGTGCCGCGAAACTTCTTGCGGCTGGCATGCACATGGCCACCAGCAGCGGCACCCATGGGCGCCTTCAACGTGATGTCGATCACAGCTCCGACAAAACGCTCGTAATCCTGAACATGGCGCAGGGGACGGTCTATACCGGGCGAGGAAATCTCAAGCCGCTTGTATTCGACACCATCCACTTCCAGTGCAAACTGCAACTGGCGATTGACTTTTTCGCAGTCTTCGACATTGATGAAC
>JANXVI010000071.1 GCA_025351745.1 Rhodoferax sp. | reverse complement strand
CTGAGCATGCCCGATTCGGCGTAAGCACGATTGGCGTCGTGTGTAGCCTGGGGCAAGATGACCTTTTCGCCGTCGAAATGCGGCTCTTGGGTGTCGACCAACCGGTTGAAAGGAGCGTATTTTTCGCGAGCGATGCGCTCGCAGGTGTCCAGCACGGCGTCAAAGGTGTCACGAGAGTGGTCGGCGAAGCGTTCGCGTTGTGTCAAGGTCTCGGTGACCAGCCAATCATTTAACAAAAAGTCTATCGTGGGGCGCAAATTCATGGTGGTGGGCTCCGGCAAACAATGGGCGCAAGCGTACTGGATGACCGGGCGCTTGGCTGGCACCAAAGAGACAATCGAGCCGCCATAGCAAAAAAAGCTCCGACCATTGCTGGAAGGAGCTTTGAATAGCGTTGGGCGTTACCGCCCGAACCCGAACCTACGCTAGTACCTGTCAGAACTCATATTTCAGAGTCACTTGCAATGCCCACTGCGATTCGCCCTTGTTTTGCTTGGTCGTCAAGTCTGCAGGATCGTTGACCGCGTAGATCATCTTTCCGGTCGCCGGGTCGATACCCGCAAAGTTCACGAAGTTACGCGTATTGGCACCACGTTGGTCCTGGAAGTTGACTTCGTCGATACGGCCCCATTCCTTGTTGATCAGGTTACCGATATTCAAGATATCAAACGAGAAGATGCCTTTGTGTTTGGGGAAGAACCCAGGCACTTCCTGGCTGATGCGCAAGTCGAACTGGTGGGTGATGGGCGAGAAAGCCGAGTTACGCGACACCACGGTGCCTTTGGACTCACTCAGGCTTGCGTTGGCGTCGACGACGGTCCAGAACTTCTCTTCGGCAGCCGCTGCAGTCATTGGCGTATCTTTGGTGCCGCGGAAGATCACTTGACCCGAACCTCGAACTGAAGGCACATACAACAGGTCATTGACAACACCGTCACCGTTCATGTCGTTGTTGAACGTCCAGCTAAACGGACGGCCATCTTTGCCTTCATAGAACAGACCAAAGGTCGTCTTGTAATTGCCAAAGAACGATTTGGTCGCGTTGAATGAAGCATTCAAACGGTTGCGCACTAAATAGGCCGAGTTTGCAGCGACCTCTTCATTGGGGTTGTAGACCGCGCGATTGGTGAAGTTGGAGTTGGCCGTAGACGAAGTCAATGGACTCACTTCGGTCGCTGTCGAACGCGTGTATGCAGCGCTCCAACGCGTAGCGCTGTCAATAGCACCGTTCAGTGACACGGTCAAAGCATCGCCACCACCCTGGGTCGTCTTGTCAATCAAGGTCACGTTGCTGAACGCGGGGTTGCTCAGTGCGCGGCTGGTAGGCCGACCGCTGCCGGTTGCGCATGCGCCGGTGGTCAACGGTGTCGCATCGCCGCTGTAGCAAGCGGGGTTGAGACCACCAGCGTTCCAGAACAGTTGGCGACCGTCTGGCGCAGTGCCGGTAGGGGCTCCCAGGTTCAAATGTTGGTAATACAGGCCTTGCTTGACAGCCGTGTGCAAGAGCTCTGTGCCAAAGACCATTCCGCCCCACGGCAGCGCAGCGTCCCACGCAATATTGGCTTTCCATACCGAAGGCTGGCTGACGCCCGGCGCAATAAAGTCCACAGCCGGTGCTGGCGGAACGCCCGTGATGGAGGGCTGGTTGAGCGGATCAAAGTTGATTCGCAAGTTTGTGGGGCAGGCCGGATTGCCAGAAGTGCCACACGCGAAGGTGGTGACTGCGGCTCCCGTGGTCTGAAACGGATTGGTCAACCAGACATTGGCTGCCGAACCCTGAAACAACCCGAATCCACCGCGCAACTGAGACTTGCTCTTTTCTTCGGCATCCAACACATAGTTGAAGCCAAGGCGCGGCTGAACCAGTTTTTCGCCGTCCAGCGACTGCGTGTTGTTATAGCCAAAACCGCCGCTTTGGCGCGTTCCAGTCGCGGGGTTACCACTCACCAGCGCTGCCGATGCCGCAGGGTTGGCAATGGGGCGATCGCCGGTTGTCATAACGTCCAGACGCACACCACCGGTCAACGTCAATTGCTTGTTGACTTTCCAGGTGTCTTGCAGGAACAGACCCGTGTTGGTCAACGTCCAATCCGCCGCACCATCTTGCAAGGCAAAGCCTGGCAACGGCACTTGCACCTGGTAGGTCGTCGGGTTGCCAGCCACCAACAGCGCAACTGGATCCGCTCCACGGAATTGGTATTGACCGCTGGCCTTGCGCACAAACGCGTTGATAATTTTGTTGCGCTCAATATCTACGCCACCCTTGACCTCGTGTTCATTGAGGGTCATGTTTCCAGCGACAAACAAATTGCTGGTCTTGGTTTGTAGATCGTTGTACTGGCGCGTTTCTTCGGTCCCAAATCGCAGCGTGCGATCACCCGTTGAAGTTCCTGCCGGAGCGGGCGCTGTATAGACCAGGCTTATTTCGGGCGTATTCGCGTTCAAGGCCGGCACACTGGAGTAATTGCGCTGAGAGACCTTGACTTCTGTTGAAAACGTATCAGTCCAATCCGCAAACCACTGACCCACATAGGTGTTGATCGTCTTTTCAGTGTTGAACCAGTGGGAACTGAGCGACAAAAGGTTACTTCCGTTGCCTGGGAAAATGGGATCGACCTGCGTCGTCTTCGCATAGCGGAAATTGACACGGTGGCTGTCGCTGATATTCCAGTCCAACTTGACCAACGCGTCTTTCACCAAAGTCTTGACCTCGCTGGGTATTTCAGAAGAACCAATATCGACACCGTATTTCGCCAGGGTTGCTGTGCGTGCGGCAGCGATCTGGTCGGGTGAAATACCGACGTTGATCAAAGAGCTGCCGAGCGGGCCGAACGACGGTGCATTGCGGTTGCTTTTGAAATCTTCAAAGCTGGTGAAGAAGAACAGTTTGTCTTCAATGATGGGGCCACCCAAAACAAACCCGTTCGTGGTCTCACGCGCTGCGGGTGGAGCCGAGTAGGTGTCGTTGCTGCGGTTGTAGCGGTCGCCCTGCCAGCGGTTGTCGCGGTACACCGAGTAAACGCTGCCCTTGAATTCGTTAGTGCCGGATTTGGTTACCGCATTGATGTTCGCGCCGGTATACCCTTGTTGGGTGACGTCGTAATTCGACAAGTTGACCTGCACAGCCTGGATCGCATCGATGGAGATCGGCTGCTTGATCGTGGGCAAGCCATTAGCTTCAATACCAAAGGTATCGTTGGTGCGCATGCCGTCGATGGTCAGCGAGTTGTAACGCGAGTTCTGGCCCGCAGCGGAAATTTCGCCACGGTCTTTTTCGGTTTGCGACAGACGTGGGTCCATGCGGGCGTAGTCGTTCAGGCTGCGCTGAACCGATGCGAAGGCATTGAGTTCTTGCCGGCCGATATTGGTCCCGGAACCCATGGACGACGGGCTGAATTTATTGGCTGCACCTGTGACCACCACTTGCTGCAGGGTGTCGCTGCTGACCTTCATGTCCAGCGTCAAGCTCTCGGCCAATTGCAAGAACACGTCGTCTCGTGTAGCCTTCTCGTTGCCCTTGGTCACGACGATGGTGTAGGGGCCACCGACGCGCAGACCGCGGGCCGAGTAGCGGCCCTCGGCGTCAGTCGTCAACTTGTTGGACGAACCCGACTCGGCGTGAACAATGCTCACCGCAGCACCCGCAACCGGCCTGCCATCGGCACCCGTAATCTGGCCGCCAATGGCCGCCGTTGTGTTTTGCGCAAACGCCGGCGCGGCAACCACGATGGCAATGGCAGCGCTCAGCACTGTCCGCGAGAAGGTTGAAAAAACGTGATCCTGACTGCGCATCCTGATAGCTCCTAAGCGAGATGGGCCCCAACGGGGTAATTATTGGAAGAAGTAAAAAAGCGTAAAGAACTGTAATACTACCCATTAAGTTAACCATATAGTCAGGAAAGTTTTATGACAGCTGTTGTATTCCAGACACCATCTGTATCATTTGACAGTCCTCCCACACCACGCACCCCAATGGGTCCCTACTTTGGAGCCACACCCTTGCAAACGCCCCGACCTTTCGCACTTTTAAAGTGCATTTCTACGCCCGCACTAGGGTTTATCCTCAGCAGCTTTTTTATAGGTTGCGCCACCCAATCGCCACCCCCGTCGCCGTCCACCCCGTCGGAAATGGCAACGCCCTCGACCATTGAGCTGAGCATTTTTTCGATCAACGACTTTCATGGTCACATCCAGCCCAAGCTGCCCACGCCGCTGTCTCCACGCTTGCCCGACCCGAAAACCGGTGAGGTCAAACCCCAGGCGGCAGGTGGCGTAGCCTACCTGGCCACGGTACTGAACGGACTGCGCGCACAACGCAAAAACCAGGTGTTTGTGGCGGCTGGTGATTTGATGGGTGCATCGCCGCAAATGTCGTCGCTGTTGAATGACGAACCCACGCTAACCGCCTTGGGCGAATTGGGCCTGCTTGCGACCTCGTTGGGCAACCACGACCTGGACCGAGGCATACCGGAATTGCTGCGCAAGACACGCGGTGAATGCCCCGCCGGTGCCTGCGCGTGGCCCGAATTCAAAGGCCCTGGCTTCCCTTACCTGGCGGCCAATATGTTTGAAATTGAAAGCGGTAAACGGGTGTTGCCCAGCCATATCTTCAAAGAAGTGGGCGGTTTGAAGTTTGCCTTTGTGGGCGCTGTGACTCGCGATACACCCAAGGTCGTCATTCCTAAAAGCATCGTAGGCATGCGGTTTGCCGACGAAGCCGATACGTTGAACGCGCTGGTGCCCGAGCTACGCGCGCAAGGCGCCCAAGTGTTGGTTGCGATCATGCATGAAGGCGCCATGTACGACGGTGCGGCGAACGACCCCAGCTATGCGTGTTCAGGCTTACAGGGGCGTGGCATAGACGTAGCCCGGCGGCTGGACCCTGCCTACGCCATCATCATCAGTGGCCACACCCACCAGGCCTATACCTGCAAGATTGACGGGCGCTTGATGGTGCAAGCGGGCAGTTTTGGCGGCTGGTTGACCGAGAGCCGTCTGACTTTTGACACCGTTGGAAAACTGCTTGATTCGCAGGCCATCAACCACCCGGTCTTGCAAGGCGAATACGCACCCAACCCGGCGTTCGTCGCGCTGGTGCAGCGTGCTGCGGCACTAACGACAGCCGCGCGCAACAAGCCCGTGGCGATGCTGTCGCGCGGTGCCACGCGCATGGCCAGCCCTCCGTTTGGTGATTCGACCCTTGGCAACCTGGTGGCCGACTCTCACCTTGCATTCGCCAAAAAACGCACCGCAGTAGACATCGGCATGACCAACTCGGGCGGCATACGCGCCGACCTGACGGTGGTGCCAGGGCAAATCGTGACGCTCAGCGATTTGTTTGCCATCCAGCCCTTCACAAACGAGTTGATCGTGATGACGATCACCGGCACGCAACTGCAGGAGCTGATCCGCCGACAGTTGAATAGCAGGCGCGTGGGTGGCCCGGCAACTTTGCAGGTTTCGAATAATTTGCGCTACCAGTCGAGCCAGACTGCGGGCGGCGAACCGGTGTTGGATTGGGTCACTGTGGACGGCAAGCCGCTGGACACAGCGCGCGATTACCGCATCGTCGTCAACACGTTCATGGCCGAAGGCGGAAATGATTTGAATGTGCTCAAGCACGGCCGCAACCGCGAAGTGGTCGGCATGGACATTGACGCATTTGAGGAGTCGCTACGCGACAACCCCAAGGCGGTGGACCAGATTGAGCC
>JANXVI010000063.1 GCA_025351745.1 Rhodoferax sp. | reverse complement strand
GAACCCGCCCATCGACCCCATGAAGATCATCCACCTGATCCAGAAGCACAAACACATCAAGCTGGCGGGAAATGAGAAGTTGAGGATTGAACGGGAGTTGCCGCAAGCCAAGGATAGGGCGCAGATGGTGCGGGATATTTTAAAATCGTTGGGGCAGCCGGTGGCGGAGGCGGTTGCCACTTCTGTTGCAGCGACCTCTACTGGCGCGAAGTAACTGGGCATTCGTTGCGCTTCACTTTGCCGCCGCGAGGTGTGGGCGGCCGAGTTCGGGGCAGTGGCCCGTGCCTCATGGTGTCAAACGCCCACAAATCGGCGCGAACCACTGCCCCAAACTCTGCGGGATGGTTAATATGACTTGGGACGCGGGAAACCGAGTTGGGACGGTGCAAGCCGTTCATCCTCGAAAAGGCAAAATGCGCCAGATCATTGCTACGCAGGGTAGGGCATAAATAGGGCTTTGACATGACACTCTTCAGTAGATCGAATACACCAGAACCAAAGGAGTACAGAACAAGGTTCTGGGACCAACTTCTTTATGAGAAGTTCTTCATTGGCTTAGCAGCAGAACCTGAGCGTCAAAATGGCCGACATTTCAGTTGTCTCCTGACGAAGAGAAAAACCAATTCGTTCCTAGGGTGCTCACCCATCGAACGATACTCAGGGCATCAAAAGTGGTGGATCAGCGAGACACACTATTGAATCATCCCTTTTTAATTCTCGTTCACCGAACCATCGGCTTCAGTTCCCGCGAAAGAAATTGGTTTCGGTGCCATGAGCTTTGTCGAGTGGGACTACCGTCCATCAATAGTTATGACAATTACCGAGAATTGCGGCGCAGCCTATCAAATGTCGCTGCTCTTGTCGCAAGTAAAAGCGACCGGGGGTGAGGGAGTTGAGATTTCATGGCTGGCAAACCTTACATCTATGCTGGGCACTAGCGCCAAAGAGGCTTGGGGAGACTGGGAATGCGAACCTCCCCTCATTGAGGACGGTTCACGGATCCCTGGAATGCTGCCGGGGAAGCATCCCTTCATAGTGAACGACTTTGTGTTTTCCGTCGAAATCTAGCAAGAGGGCTACGTACGTAAGTCGTTGGAACACGCTACTAAATTCAGCGAATGGGGATCGCCTCTGTGTCCGAACCGGGTATTCATCCATACCCTCGGACAGCCATCACCAAGGCGGATGGTGGGGCTTGCGGGCGCAGGCCGCACGCGCGGTTGCCACAGAGCCTGCGAGCCAACCCAGGCTTTGACGCAACATCGCCCGCTAACCCAAGCTGCCTGCCCGCGCCGCGAGCCGGAGAACGCAAGGCACGCCGTCCGCCGCACGTGACCCAGTAGGAACTACTCAGCCGGATATCAAAAATGATAGCGCCTCAAGGACAATCGACAAGGGCTATAGCCAAAAACCATTACAAGTTTGGAGCGGCCACGTGCGAGGTGACTACCCTAAAGGGTATGTTCAGCCCTGTCGAGAAGAGCGTTTCACCGCCAGCGCCACGGACTTCTTGATGCCATCCAACAGGTTGCCGCGCAGCCGTGTTGTGAAACCGACGCAAGATGAAAAATCTTCGGCGATGTGCGCCTCGCAATGGCGGCGATACTGCGCTGGCGACCAGTGGCCGCCGGCAAACGTCAACGCTGTGTGACCGCCCGCAGATCCGCCGAAAAGGCCCGCCTTGTCGAGCTTGAGCAAGGGTGCAAAAAGCACACTCTGCCCCATCGCATCGATAGCGCGGGACACTTCAGCAGGCCGTAGTTTCCAACTCTCAGGCCCAGGATGGGAAAAGTCTTTGTGGTTGTCAGCCCGATGCTCTGGCAAGGCCACGACAAAGCATGCGTCCACCAGACTGCGTGCCAAATCCGCAAGCACCCAGGGCCCGCCGCCAGAACCATGCGAAATCACCACCAGGCGGCCATTGCCTCGCACCGTCTCGCCCAAACTCAAAAACTTCGGTTTCGGCTAGGCCGATTTCAGGAATCGGCCAGCTTTTCTTGCCCAACAGGCCGCTCTATCGCCCCTAGCGCATCATTTCAGAAATAATGTCATCCATACTGATGGCCGCGTCGGCCTCGCGCTGCATGGCCTTGGTCATGCGGGTTTGTTCCTTGAGCCAGGCTTTGAACGCTTTTTCGTCTTGCACGCGGTCGTTGTCCCTGCGCATGAAGGCGGCTTCGTCCTTCCGCGCTTGCTGTTGGTAGGCATTCGCCTCTGTCAAATCCTCTTCGCGAAACCGAAGATGCGGGGTGTAGCCAAAAGTATGCGCCAGTTCCATGCGCTGGTTTTCAATGTCCTCTTGCAGCGCCTTGTGTCGTTCCGCCAGCAGCACACACATGGCCTGCAGTTTCTCGTCGGACAGCGCGGCTAGTTTGCTGGCATCCACCTGCTCCACCGTCAGTTGTACGCGCAGCAGCTCGGTCAGGTCTTTGTGTTCATAAGCCGTATTTACCGCCTTCATCAACGCCGTCTTGCGGTCACGGTCGGCTGCGTCGCTGGCGCGGTCGGGGTGCAGGGCGCTGGCCAGTTGGCGGTAAATGATGCGCAACGCGCTTTGGGCGTCCAACCGCTTTTGCTCTGCCGCTTGCTCACGGGCATTGGGCGCACGCTTGGCCTTTTTGGCCTCCCGCTTTTGCTCGCGTGACTGGGCCGGTTGGTGCGCGGGCCGCTGCGTATCGACCGCGGGGCGCACGGACTCACTCTCTGCGCGGGCGGCGTCAATGGATGCGACCAGCTTGTTAAAACGTTTCTGGGCAGCGGTGGGCTTTCCCATGTTGGCAACGACCAAGCCGGCAACCACCTCCAGCCTGGCAGGCTTGGGGCCAAATTCGGGGCCAAAATCGGTAAAAAGATCGGGGGAATCGGGCATGGCAAGGCTGTAGCGAACGCTCGGGGTTTTGCCCTGCATCTGCTGGGGCATGCGATAAACTGAACCCATGACTGTCCCAACGCTACAAGAGATCGCCCCCGGCCTCGTCCTGCGCAACTGCCCAAACGACCTCCATCTGTCCCATTTCAAGCTAATTGCGTTTGACATGGACTCCACGCTGATCAACATCGAGTGCATCGATGAGATTGCGGATGCGGTGGGACGCAAGGAAGAAGTGGCGGCGATCACCGAGGCCACGATGCGCGGCGAGATTGCCGATTTCCAGACCAGCCTGCGTCGTCGCGTGGCGCTACTTAAGGGCGTCACTATCGCGGATCTGGAAGCGGTTTATGTCCAGCGCCTGCAGCTCAACCCAGGCGCGGCC
>JANXVI010000049.1 GCA_025351745.1 Rhodoferax sp. | reverse complement strand
CAGTAGCAAAAGCGCGACCAAAAGAGCCGCGTTGTAGTGTGCATAACTGGCAAGGCTGAACAAGGCAATTTCCACCCAACCGGGCGGTCGCCAATGCCGCCAACCCGCACGCCAGCGGAGCATCCACAGCAAGCCACCCATACCCAATAGTGATACACCGGCGCTGTAGGCTCGGCCCTCTTGCGCATAGAGAATCAGGGTAGGATGCAGCGCCAGCAAAAACAGGCTCCAGCGCAACACCCGCCGAATGACAGGGTCAGGGTGACGCCATGCAAAGCCCGCAAACCATACAAGAAGCATACAAGCCAGCAGAGCCGCCGGCAAACGTGCGGCAAATTCGGTGGCGCCAAGCCAGTTTATGGTGGCTTTTTCCATCAAGTCATTGAGCGGCGGGCTTTGTTCGGCGGCCTTGGCCGTTAGAAAAGAATCACCGTCCTTGATGTCCGTTACCTGAATTCGGCGATAAAGGGGCTGCCCCGCTTCAGGAACCAGTGGGTGATACAGGGCAATAGCCGCTGTGAAAAGCTCATCAACCCACATGCTCCTTTGGTCCAGATGATGGAGTCGTAGACCAATGCCCCAAGCCAGAAAAATAGACAGCAAGACCCCGCTGAACCGAACTGTTAACCTCATTATCGACCTTTGTTTTCGTAGTAGTTCGGTGCGCAGTGTAATTATCCCCGTGGGGATCCATGGGCCGCATTTTGGGGTGGTCATCTAAAATACGGCGCTATCGTGTTGTAGCCAGCTACTTTAAGGGCCTTCGTTTTGTATTGTTGCCATATTTTTGATCGACGAATTTTGGGGCTTATCGCCGTGTTTCTGGGAAGCTTGGTTCATGGTGGAGCGATTGCGGATGTCTGGAAGGTGGTAGACGCAAACGGCATGGTTCAGTTCACTAACCAAGCGCCCGGTAAAAGTGGCCAACTGGTCATTGAGTCCAACCCGACGCAAAGCGGTCCGCCCATGGTGACCCATCGTACACTTGGTTTGCCAGACGCCGCTGCGTCGACGACGGTGGCTGTGATCAACGCGTCTCCGACCTACCAGGCGGTGCATGCCAGTATGTCTGCTGCATCCCAAGCGTATGGTGTTGACTATCATCTGCTCAAGGCGGTGGTGGCAGCCGAGTCGGCTTTTAATTCAAAAGCAGTTTCGCCCAAGGGGGCGGTGGGGTTGATGCAGTTGATGCCGGCCACGGCAATGCGATACGGTGTGCAGGCAGATCGGGGTGCAACGGTATCTTCCAAGCTGACAGACCCCGATCTAAATATTAAAACCGGTACACGCTATCTTGCGGATTTGTTGCGTTTGTTTGGAGGTCAAACCGAGCTCGCACTGGCTGCGTACAACGCCGGTGAAGGTGCGGTGGCCCGCGCAGGCAACCGCATTCCGGATTTCAAAGAGACCCAGTCATATGTGCAAAGGGTCATGTCTGTCTACCGCCTGCTGCAGCCGAAGGTCGGCTGAGCGCGCTTTTCTGTCGCAGCTGCTTCGAATTATTTGATCGATAGGGAGGGCTCGGTAGCCCATCCGGTTCCTGAATCGAGAAGCAGAAATCCGACGTCAATATAAGCTGTGCCCTTGGGGATGGCGGCGATGACTTTGGCCGTATCCCAGCCGGTCGTACCGACTGTGGGAGGTGACCGAAATTGCTCCAATATTCCGCCCGCGCTGTTCAAATTCACGACCAGCATCCACCCTTGCGGGCCGACATTGTCAGATTTGAGGCGTGCCGAAAAATTGAATGATTTGCCAGCGGCATCGGGGCCTATCGACACTTTTTGGTGCACATAACCATACACTTCCTTGTGGAGTTGAATGACGCGCAATGCAGGTCCGCCCTTAGGGCCCGCATTCGAATCGATGATCATCTCGTAGGCACCACCTTGCCATTTCCCACCGTGCTCTTCATTTTCCCAACTGGGGATGTTTTTATTGACTGATGCGCCCTCGAACCCGGAATTTTTGAGGGGAATCAAAGTTGACGGACTGATCGACTGGCAGCCTGTCACAAAGGCGAGCGTCAAGGACAAAATGGCGCAGGAGAAAATTCGCATAATTGTTGATTGAAGTGATATGCAAATCATACGCGCAGTGGCTTACCTTAAGGTCAGCAGCAGAAATGAAATTACAAATGCTCCGAGTTGAACCGGGTAGACTCTGGCCAATGGTCTGACCACGCCCCCCCGACTTCATAAATTGGAAGGAAACGCAGTTCAACACCCACCCGATCGCTGTGGATGTGACGCCCACACGCGGTGCAAATGCGTTTGCGCGTTACGTTTGGTGCATAAGTCCTTTTGGGAGTACGCGTACTTGAACGAAAAGGCGCTCCCCGTAGATGCCTCCTTAAGCCCGTACGCAGACTAAAACCTCCATGTCATTGAAACGCAATGCCCTGTGGAATCTGACTGGCAGCGGTATTCCATTGCTTGCAGCCGTGGTCTGTATTCCATTCACGTTGGAACGACTCGGCGGCGAAGCCTTTGGCGTGCTGACTCTGGTATGGGGGTTGATCGGCTACTTCAGTTTGTTTGACTTGGGTATTGGGCGGGCACTGACCTATCGGTTGAGCTTGCTCACGGCCGGGGGTCAGCACGGCGAAATAAGTCCGATCATCAAGGCGGCTCTGTTGCTGACGTTCGCCACGGGGATTTTTGGTGCTGCGGTGGTCTGGGGCCTGTCGCCCAGTCTGGTCAACCGATGGCTAAAAATTGGACCCGCGCTGCAGCCGGATGCCCTATTGGCATTTTTCATTGCGGCAGCCGGGGTCGTTCCCACGACCATGGCCAGCGTTTTGCGCGGCGGCCTAGAGGGGCTGGAGCGCTTTGCTGCCTCCAATGCGAGCCGCATAGCCTTGGGACTGTTGATGTTTGTCTTGCCGGTGTGGGTAGTACTGGTACATGGGCCCGAGTTGTGGGTGATAACCCTATACCTGGTTGGCGCGCGATTCCTGATCGTTGCGGGAATGTTCGCACAACTCAAAAAACATGTGCTCGCCGGCACTTGGCGTCCCCAGCGCCGGTATCTCAAAAGTCTGTGGAGCTATGGGCTATGGGTCTCTGTTACAGGGGTATTGGGCCCCTTGATGGTCTACGGTGACCGCTTTTTTGTGAGTGCCGCTGTGGGAGCCCAGCAGCTTCCTTTGTATGCCATTCCCCAAGAGGGGCTTTTTCGTTTGTTGATGATACCCGCCGCGTTGGCTAGCGCTTTGTTGCCGCGTTTGGTTGCCATGGGCCCTGCCGAGGCGGTAGCGGTGTACAGGCGCACTTACAGAAACGTCGCCTTTTATATGGTGGGTGTCTGCCTGTTTGCTGCGGCGGTGGCCTATCCTGCATTATCGATTTGGCTCTCGCCGGAGTTTGCTCGTTCCGCACTGCCCATCGTTCTGGTGATGTGCCTGGGTATCTGGGTCAATTCAATGGCGGTCGTTCCGTACACGTTGATGCATGCCAAGGGTAACCCGCGGCTGACCGCCATCTTTCACCTCGGTGAGCTGTGCTTCTATCTTGTCGCGTTGTGGCTTTTATCGTTTCATTTTGGTTTGGTGGGGGCCGCTTGGGCGTGGGTGGCCAGGGTGGTGCTAGATTGGCTGCTGCTGAAACTGGCAGTGCGGCGACTCTACGGTGTTTAGCATGCAATGGTGAATCGTCCCCAACCCATACATAACGAGCCGTCGTGGCCGCCTGCGGATTTGGAACCGGTTTCGGTCTGACCTTTTTGCGTGAGCGGAGCACGAACCGCCACCTATAAGAATGTGCAGGATTGGTCGTTTGGGACCGATTGCGCTCCCCGTCTGGGCGGTCCCCGTTGGGGCGGGTGGTTGTTCAAAATGCTGCAGCCAGGGATCACCGTGCCATTCGGCTGGCGCCAGGTGGCCGAGCGTTCAAGGGGCCGGTTAATTGATGTGCGCTGCCGCAATGGCGACACGCTGCAGGGGGCCGAAGAATTGGGTTTGGGATAGAACTCGACGCGTCGGCTGTTGGCGCGGCGCGCAAGCGAGGTTTGAATGTGGTTCAAAGGGGTACGAAGACCTCGCTCAGTACCAAGGAGGGGCGGACTGCATCGTTTGCAGCCATGTGCTGGAGTATGTGCGCCATCCATTGCGACTCCTGAAGTTGCAGGCGAATGCGCTCAAGCCGAATGACCTGCTGCGGATCTCTGCGCCCAATGCATCGAGTTATCCGTGTCGCTGAGAGTCGCCTTTGCAAGTGTGGTGTGGGTTGCAATCTATGGTCCAATAACCACGGGGGTATGATTCTCGCCCCATTTGGAGCTGGCTGCGATGTTTTGGTGGGGCGATTTTTATGGTTTCTGCCAGAAGGCCAAGCTCGAGCGCACGGGGCTTTTACACCTATCCATTGGCTTCGTTGGTAGCGACGGTGTTTCTGGCGTGTCTTTCGTGGCAATGAGTGAAGAAACAGGCATTGCGGTTGAAGCCTGTCGCGTGGGATGAGACAAAAAGTTATGCAGACCAACCATAGCTTCTATTACCTTGTCATAAAAAGCGGCGCCGCTTTGGTTGGACTGCTTTCCATATTGGTGTTCACCAGGGTCATGCGCCCGGATGAATATGGCATATATGCAATGCTGCTTTCTGGGCTTGGGATTTGTTACGCCATATTCTTTCAGTGGCTATCCCAGGGCCTTGGAAGGTTCTATGTGATTGAAAAAGAGCGCTACGTCGCGCTTGTTTCTACCGCAATTTACGGCTTTGTTCTGGCGATCCTATTCAGCTCGGTATTGTGGGGGATCGCAATACTCTGCATTGCAGAGTCTCCATGGAAGCAATGGGCCTTGTATTTGCCGCCACTTGTCTTTTCGTATGCTTGGTACGAATTGAATTTGCGCATTGCCAATGCCAGTATGCAACCTAAGCTGTATGGGTATATATCTTCTTCCAAAGCAAGCCTCGGGCTGTTGATAGGCGCCGCGCTATATCAGCGTTTTGGACTGCACGGTGTTTTTCTCGGACTGATCTTCAGTGCAATCGTTACCCCGATCTTCTGGATGCGAACCAACTGGCAAGCCCTGAATACCCAATCAATTGACAAAGCGGTTTTTAAAAGGTTCCTGGTCTATGGACTGCCGCTGGCACTGACCGTCACACTGACACTGGTGGTCGACGTATCGGACCGATTTATAATTGCCGCCTTGCTAGACGCCGAGCAGGCCGGGCTGTATGCGGCCAGCTACGACCTTGTGGTGCAAACCATGGGGTTTGTGGTCGCAGCGTTATATTTGGCAGCATTCCCGCTTCTTGTCAAAGACATTGAAACCAAGAGCCCCAAAAGAGTTGTGTTGGGCTTGGCGCAATATAGTACGTTGCTCTTTGCTACCAGTGTTCCTTTATTGATCGTGTTCGTGGCTTTGGCAGGCAGTATTTCTGTTGTGGTTTTTGGGTCGCCGTTTCGGGAGTCAGCAACCCGATTGATCCCCGTCATCGCGTTTGGCGTGTTTGTTGGGGGTTTCAAGATTCACTTCTTTGACGTTGTATTTCAACTGGGGCAGAGAACCTCGCAGCAGATTTGGCCAGCGTTGCTAACCGCAATCATGAACGTAGTGATGAATCTACTGTGGATTCCAAAGTATGGCATCGATGGCGCGGCTTATGCAACGTTGGCGGCCTTTGCGTTGGGTTGTCTGGCCAGTGCCGTAATGGCGAGGCGAGTTATTCCCCTGATACTTCCAGGCGCAGATTTTTTGAAAATTTGTTGTGCCGGAATTTGTATGTATCTTTGGTTGCTCGGCGTGGAATCATTTGATGGATTGCTGGCCCTGGTTCTCAAGTTACTGTCGAGTCTGTGTTTGTATTCGGTATTGATTCTTGCCTTAAATGTGGCTGAAGTCAGGCGTTCAATTTCTATCCAATGGTTGCGAAAAAAATGAAAAACAACGGAACGCCCTTTTTACTTCGCACGCTGATCGGGTTGACAAGACGCCTGCCGCCGTTTTGGAGGGTCAGTGGCATCAGTAACAGATTCATCAAACCTATTTGGCGTGTATTGGGCGATGGGAAAACCCAGGTGTTGCCAATCTGGAGTGGTGTTTCCATGCAGGTGGATCCTTGTGAGGTCGTTGGCGGGAACTTGGCATTCATTCCCCAGTTGTACGACCGTTGGGAGCGCGCCTTGGTGAAGGACTTGCTGCCGAACAATGGTACTTTTGTCGACGTTGGCAGCAATATTGGAGCCTATGCGTTGTGGGCCGCCGCCTGTCTCGGAAAAGGAGGCAGGGTGTTGGCGCTTGAGGCTGACCCAGACAACTATGCACTTCTTACCAAGAATATAGAAATCAACAGTCAGCAAGGCATTGTCACCTGCGTCTTGGGTGGTGTTGCCGATGAAAATCATACGTTGCGGTTTTATAAGAACACGAAAGGCAACCGCGGCGGACATAGCTTTGTAGGCACAAGTGACCAGTACATAGAGATCCAGTGCAGACCGCTTTTGGAAATTCTGGAAGCCAATCACGTAGCGCAAGTGGACTTCATGAAGCTCGACATCGAAGGTTTTGAAGAAAGGGTGCTATCCAAGTTTTTTGAGGACACGGCGAAGGGCTCACCACTGCGTCCCACCTATTTGCTGGTTGAAATACAAGGTGGCCCTGTAGTGGATGTGGGTGTGCAGGAACACATCAAGAAAATGATTTGCGACCATGGCTATGCGCTAATGGTGGATAAAAGCAATTCGTTTTTCAAAAAACTGCCTGCGTAATACGATTATTGTCCACTGGGTCGAGTATGAACATTGCGCCCGTATCCGTGGTGGTGCCTTGCTTCCGCTGCGCTGCCACGCTGGAGCGGGCCGTGTTGTCCGTGGCACAGCAGACGGAACGGCCTGCTGAAATGATTCTGGTGGACGATGCAAGTGGGGACGGCACGCTTACTTTGATACGAACCTTCCAGGCGCGCTTTGGGGGATGGATTCGTGTGGTGGCGTTGCCTGCCAACGCCGGAGCTGCATCGGCGCGCAATGCGGGTTGGAATGTGGCGACGCAGCCCTATATCGCCTTTCTGGACGCTGATGACGCCTGGCACCCTCGCAAGATCGAGATCCAGTGGCACTATATGGAGCGTCATCCCGACGTCGCACTCAGCGGGCACCTGTGCAGGCAATTGCCGTCCACTTCTACAGAGGCGCCCACCTGGCTTGCAGCACTGGTCGGAGTGCAGGAGATTACTTGGACCACGTTGCTGATGCGGCACCAGTTTGTGACTCCCTCGGTAATGCTCAAACGGGAAATCGTACTGCGTTTTGCAGATGGCGCCCGCCATATGGAAGACCACCGTCTTTGGCTTGAAATTGTGGGAGCAGCGATGCGCATGGTTAAACTGCAGGCCGAGTTGGTAGCGGTTTACAAACCCGTATACGGCGCATCGGGACTGAGCGCGAATTTGTGGGGCATGGAAAAAGCTGAGCTCGCCAACTACCGGTATTTTCAGAGTATTAAAAAAATATCAACCTTTCAAAGACTCCTGTTGCAGGGGTATTCTTTGGCGAAATATGTCCGCCGGATATTGATTGTGCGTGTCCTTCATCGCCAGTGAGTTGAATGTCTGAGCCAATAATTTCCCTTCCGTCGGTAGTCGTGTGTCTGGCAGCCTTCAACGGTGTGCGCTATTTGCCGCAACTAATGGATTCCATCCTGAATCAACGAGGCGTTTTGGTCACGGTGTGTGTCAGCGTGGACTGCTCTTCGGATGGGACAGAGGATTGGTTTCGACAACTGCAGGCAACTGAACATCGCGTGGTGTTGCTGCAATGCGGAGAAAAGTTTGGCGGCGCCGCACCCAATTTTTTCAGGTTATTACGCGAGGTTGATTTTTCACTCTTTGATTATGTTGCGTATGCCGATCAAGACGATATTTGGCTGCCGGAAAAATTGAAACGCGCGACCCAGCGATTGACAGATACACGGGCTGATGGATACTCAAGTGACATCGTGGCATTCTGGGAGTCTGGTCGATCTACCTATATCAAAAAGTCGTATCCCCAGCGGCGATGGGATTATCTGTTTGAATCGGCTGGGCCCGGCTGCACCTTTGTTTTTCGCCGAAATCTGGCGTTGAAATTGCAGGCTTCGTTGCGTGAAAACCCGCAGGGTGCGCTAAACGTTGGCTTGCATGACTGGTTTACGTACGCCTTTGCGCGCGCTCACAACCACCCTTGGGTGATTGATGACTATGCCGGTTTGATGTACCGACAGCATGGGGACAACCAGGTCGGCGTTAACGCCGGTTTTTCTGCGCTGGTTTGGCGAGCCCGAAAGGTGCTCAGTGGATGGGGCTTGAACCAAGCTCGGCTGACAGCTCAATTCATTGGCGTCGATGGTATTCCTTTTGTGCGGCAATGGCTGGGGGGTGGCAGGCTTGCATTGCTGCGCCTCGCACTTCAGGCGAAAAACTGTCGCCGCAAACGCATGGACCGGTTGTGGTTCGCGCTTTCGTGTCTTGCCTTGGCCGTGGTAGGCTGGAAATAGTATGTCACATGTTTTGGCCGTAACCGGCGCCAATGGATTCGTAGGTCGCGCACTGTGCGCCGAGGCCGTCAAACGCGGCATGGCGGTGCGTGGTATCACCCGATTGCCTTGTGACTTGTCCCCTGGGGTGGAAAATGTGGCAGTCGGCAATGTAGACGGAGACACCCAGTGGGAGCGGGCTTTGGTCGGCTGCGATGTGGTCGTCCATCTGGCTGCGCGTGTGCACATCATGCACGACAAGTCCCGAGATCCGTTGGCAGAGTTTCGCCGTGTCAACACCCAGGGAACGATTCGATTGGCGCAAAGCGCCGTGGAGGCTGGTGTGCGGCGTCTGGTAAACGTCAGCTCCATTGGTGTGAACGGTCGGAGCACCCGCGATGACCGGGAATTCACCGATCAGGATGTGCCGGACCCGCACAACCCCTATTCCCTGTCCAAATGGGAGGCCGAGCTGGCTCTGAAACTCGTTGCGCTTGCGGGCGCGATTGAGGTCGTGACCGTTCGCCCACCGCTCATTTATGGACCGGGCGTGGGCGGTAATTATTTGCGATTGCTGGGCGCCGTTTACCGGGGCATCCCATTGCCATTGGGTGTGACCCGCAATTCCCGCGATCTGCTGTTCGTTGGAAATCTGGCCGATTTTTTGATTGTGTGCGCGTCTCACCCGGCGGCGTCTGGCAACACCTATCTGGTCAGCGACGGCACTCCAGTATCGACCCACACGCTGTTGCGTGGTCTGGCGCGAGCGCTGGGCGTCAAGGCGCGACTTTTCCCGGTCCATCCGTTTCTCTTGCAAACGCTGGGTAATCTGACGGGGTATTCTGCGGAGTGTGAACGATTACTCAGTTCTCTGCGGGTTGACAACAGCAAGGTGTGCCGTGAACTGGGGTGGTATCCGCCCTTTACACTGCGCGATGGCCTTCAGGCAACGGCCGACTGGTACCGGGCGGAACGGCAGAAATAGTCCCATACTATTTTCATGATGAAGCGTTTATTGGATTTGTTCTTGGCGGCAATTGTTGCTGTGTTTTTGGTAGTGCCGTGTACTGTCGTGGCTCTATTGGTAAAAATTACTTCGCCAGGGCCTGTATTATATTGGTCAGACCGGGTGGGGCGGAATAACCATATCTTTCAAATGCCAAAATTCCGCAGCATGCGCGTTGGCACACCAGCGGTCGCGACCCATTTGTTGACACGACCCGAAGACCATCTCACGCCCATTGGTGGTTTTTTGCGCAAAAGCAGTTTGGATGAATTGCCCCAGTTGTGGAGCATTATTAGAGGCAATATGAGTTTTGTCGGGCCACGCCCGGCGCTGTTCAATCAATACGATTTGATAGCGCAGCGGACGCACTGTGGAGTACATGCTTTAGTCCCGGGATTGACCGGGTGGGCTCAGGTCAATGGTCGTGACGAATTGCCCATACTGCAAAAAGTGGCGCTGGACAAAGAATATGCACAGCAGCAGTCTATTGGTTTTGATATCAAAATACTATTTTTGACCGCGCTGAAGGTTATCATGCGCAGCAACGTAAGCCATTGATGATCTTAAACAGGAGTATGAAAATGAATAATTTGGTTGATATTCAATTGCAGATCGAAAAACTGCAAAAGCAGGCTTCTGAGATTAAAGACCGTGAGTTTGACAAGACGGTTCTGGACATCCGGGCGAAAATGCAGGCATATGGTATTACGCTCAAGGATTTGCAGGCTCCAGTCGGGCGCAAGGGGCGGGGCAAGGCAAAGGCGTCTGCCCAGCCAAAAACTAGCGGTGTCAAAAAGAAGAAAGTCGGTGCAATGGTTGCCGCCAAGTTCAGCGGCCCGAATGGGGAAACCTGGAGCGGCCGTGGTTTGACACCACGCTGGTTGTCTACCCTTTTAGCCCAGGGAAGGGCCAAAGAAGAATTTGCCATCAAGAGCTGACTGTCCCATTCATACGGGGCAACGGAGTTCAATGCAGAGCAAAGTTCTTGGATGGTCGCGTTCGGCTAAGCGCCTGGTCGTGCTGGCCTTGGATATGGGCTTGGCTGTTGTGGCAACCTGGCTGGCTTTTTCGCTCAGGCTCGACACGCTGCACTGGCCGGTGGATGCGCAGTGGTGGGTCTATGGCCTGACCCCGTTGCTGTTTGTTCCCCTGTTTATCCGGTTCGGCCTGTACCGCGCCATTTTTCGGTACACCGGCCAGGCCGCGCTATTTGCAACAGGCAAGGCTACGGCGATTTATGCCGCAGTGCTGCTGGCCCTGCTGATGTGGATGCAATGGCTCGGCGTGCCACGCAGTTTGGGCATCTTGCAACCCCTCATCTTCCTGTTGTTGGTAGGCGCCAGCCGGGCGTTTGCCCGGTTTTGGCTGGCGGGTTTGCCTCCTTTGGGGGGGCATTCAGAAAGCCGGTTTTTAATTTATGGGGCAGGTACCGCTGGTGTGCAAACGGCCTCGGCGATGGGCATTTCGGCGCAATTCACGTTGATTGGCTTTGTCGATGATGACCCGGCCAAGGTGGGGCGCAGTGTCAATGGCACCCCGGTGTTCGCCGCCTCCAGCGTGGCGAGTCTGGTGCAAGAGCAAGGTGTGACCGATTTGCTGTTGGCGCTCCCAAGCGCCGCACGGGCACGCCGAAAGGACATCATCGATGGATTGCACTCTGTACCCGTGCATGTGCGTACTTTGCCGGATTGGGCGGATCTGGCCAGTGGTCGTGTGACGGTGCAAGACTTCAAGGAGCTCGACATTGAAGACTTGCTGGGCCGTGACCCGGTGCCTCCCAATACCGACCTGCTGGCGCGCAACTTGTTGGGCAAGGTGGTGTTGGTCACTGGAGCGGGCGGCAGCATTGGCGGCGAGCTGTGTCGGCAGATACTTGCGCAGCGACCAGCCCAGCTTTTGTTGCTGGACCACAGTGAATTCAATCTCTACACCATTCACCAGGAGTTGACGGACAGTATCGAGTCATCGGGCTCATCAGTGACCCTGGTCCCGCTCCTTGGCAGTGTCGCCAATTTGGCCCGCCTGCGGGACGTGTGCCGCATGTACAGGCCGCATACCGTGTACCACGCGGCGGCCTACAAGCATGTACCCATCGTGGAATCCAACCCGGCGGTGGGCATGGACAACAACGTGTTTGGCACCTGGAATATGGCGCAGGCAGCGTTGGACTCCGCGGTTGCCAGCTTTGTGCTGGTGTCGACCGACAAAGCCGTTCGCCCAACAAACATCATGGGTGCCAGCAAACGCATGGCTGAGCTGGTTTTACAAGCATTGGCCGTCCAATCGTTGCAGACGCATGGCACATGTTTCAGCATGGTGCGCTTTGGAAATGTGCTGGGCTCCAGCGGCAGCGTGGTTCCCTTGTTTCGGCGTCAACTGGCAGCGGGCGGCCCATTGACGGTGACCCATGCCGACGTTACGCGCTACTTCATGACCATCCCAGAGGCTGCGCAGTTGGTGCTGCAGGCCGGTGCCATGGCGTCAGGCGGCGAGGTGTTTGTGCTGGATATGGGCGAGCCCGTGCGCATCGTGGATCTGGCGCGGCGCATGGTGGAGTTGTCAGGCATGACCGTCCGCGACGATGCCACGCCCGATGGCGACATTGCGATCTCGATCACCGGCTTGCGCCCGGGTGAAAAGCTGTACGAGGAGCTGTTGATTGGCGATGCACCCACGCCAACAGCCCATCCCCGCATCATGAAGGCCCATGAACACTGCCTGGAATGGGTTGAGCTGGAACGGCAATTGCAGGATTTGCGCGCGGGTATCGATGCTGATAACACCGAACGGATTCAAGCGGTTCTTCGAACCTGTGTGCACGGCTATGTGGCAGGGATGGATGCTTCGGATGCTTGATCCGGCGCCTTCATTCATCGGCCCTGGCTGGCTTCAGTGCCAGGGCGATCTGGTACAGCGCATTGCGCGGCTCACCAGTAATTTCTGCGGTTAGTTTGACTGCCGTTTTCAGCGGCAATTGCTCCAGCAACAGCTTCAAAATACGCGTGTCCTGTGGTGCCTTGGTGGTCGCGGGCATGGGGTGCAAAACCAGCGCAAATTCGCCGCGCAGTCGGTTGGCGTCTGCGGCAAACCAGCGCGGCAAATCCGCGGCGCTGACGGTTGCAACTTCTTCAAACTGCTTGGTTAATTCTCGTCCCACGGTAACCGCCCGGCTACCGAGTGGCACCAAGGCTTGCGCCGTCGCTTCGATCCTGTGCGGTGCCTCCAGCAAGACGACTGCACGCACTTCGGCCGCTAGTGCCAACACTGCCTGATCCCGCTCCGCGGCCTTGGTTGGCAAAAATCCTGAAAAGACGAATCCGGTCGGCTGGTCTTCTGTCAACCCGGCCACAGACAGCAGGGTGGTCACACTGCTGGGCCCGGGCAATGGGACGGTACGCAGGCCTTGCTGGTGCACGGCGGCGACCAAGCGCGCACCCGGGTCGCTGATGCCCGGCGTCCCCGCATCGCTGACATAGGCCACACGTTGCCCCTGACGCAGATGGTCGATCACCGTGTGGGCGGCTTGAGATTCGTTGTGCTGGTGTACCGCAATCAGCCGCCCCGCACTTTTGTCTATGCCATAGGCCCGCAACATGGATTGCGTGTGGCGGGTGTCTTCGCAGGCAATGGCGTCGACCAACCCCAACACATGGAGTGCGCGCAAACTGATATCGGCGAGATTACCGATCGGGGTAGCGATAACATAGAGCGTTCCCTGCGGATAGTGCTGCACAGAAGCCGCCTGGGCAGAGGCGGCAAGTGCAGAAGTAAATAAAGCGCTCACATGGGATTCCTTTCATCAAAACCGAAGGCGGCGGCAACACCATTGCCCACCACGAAACAGGTGGGCGACGGTGCCGAAGACCTGGCCCTGCGCTATCTGCAAAAGCAGGGCTTGCGCCTCCTGGTGCGCAATTATCGGACGCCGGGGCGCGGCGGCGGCGAGATTGACCTGATCATGCGCGCGCCTGACAGTACAACCGTGTTTGTCGAGGTGCGCAAACGCAGCTCGTTGCGCCAGGGTGGAGCGGCGGCCAGCGTTGGCGGCGTCAAGCAGCGGCGTATTGTCTTCGCGGCTCACCATTATCTGATGCGCTTGCAGACATTGCCACCCTGCCGATTTGATGTGGTGGTGGTAGAGCCGACCGGGGTGCAGTGGCTGCAGGCCGCGTTTGACGCCCAATAGGCTGTGGGTTCAACGGCCTGCAAGAGCGGTCTTGTGTAACTCGGTGTAAGTGGGGGTGCTGCGCGCATCTGTGTTCCACACAAAGGGGTATCCGCCGCGCGTTATCATCGGCTTCCATGCTGGAACAACGAATTCAACAACACTTTATTGATAGCGCCGACCTCAAATACCAGTCCGCACTTCCCTTAAGTAAACCCATCGCGGCTGCCGTGCAGGCTATGCTGACCTGCGTCACCAGTGGCGGCAAGGTGTTGGCCTGTGGAAATGGTGGTTCGGCAGCCGATGCGCAACATTTCGCGGCGGAGTTTGTGGGCCGGTTTGAACGTGAGCGGCCCGAATTGGGCGCCATTGCGCTGACTACAGATACGTCCATCATCACGGCCATCGCCAACGACTACGATTTCAGTGTCATTTTTTCCCGGCAAGTGCGTGCATTAGGGTCCCCTGGCGATGTGCTGCTGGCCATTTCCACCAGTGGCAATTCGGCCAACGTGCTGGCTGCGATCGAAGCGGCGCATGCCCGCGAGATGGTGGTGGTAGGGCTTACCGGGCGCGGTGGCGGCAAGATGACCCACATGCTGCGCGACACCGACGTGCATATTTGCGTACCGCACGAACGCACCGCGCGTATTCAGGAAGTGCACATATTGGCTTTGCATTGCATTTGTGATGCGGTAGATGCCCAGCTATTGGGCGAACAGGAACCTTCAAAATGAACACTTCTTTGCGACGCGGCAGTTTTGCGCTGGTCTTGGTTGGCAGCACCCTTGGCATGTTGACCGCCTGCTTCCCTTTGGTGATGGGCGGGGCCGTGGTGACCGGCATGGTGGCCACCGACCGCCGTACGACCGGGACCGTGGTTGAAGACGAAGGGATCGAGTTGCGCTCTGCCAGCCGCATCCGCGAAAACGTGGGCGAGCGCGGCCACATCAACGTAACCAGCTACAACCGCCAGGTCTTGTTGACCGGCGAAGTGGCGTCCGCACAAGACAAACAATTGGCGGAGCAGATCGTGACGGGCGTGGACAATGTTCGCAACATCGTCAACGAGCTATCGGTGCTGGGTAATTCGACGCTGACGCAGCGCTCGTCGGATTCTTTGGTCACCGGTCGCGTCAAAGCGGCCCTGCTGGATGCCAAAGATCTGCACACCAATGCGTTCAAAATCACGACCGAGCGTGGCACCGTCTACGTGATGGGCCGGGTCACCGCGCGTGAAGCTGCACGCGCAACCGACCTCATCAGTGCGACGAGTGGCGTTCAACGGGTGGTCCGCATCTTGGAGACGATCAGCGAAGACGAGTTGGCACGCTTGACGTCAACCGCGCCCAAAGAAGCCGCCAAGCAATAGTGTCTCGTCCCCCAATGCAGGGTGATTTACTTGAGCCGCTTGATCAAGCTGGAGGTATCCCAGCGTTGGCCACCCATGGCTTGCACATCGGCGTAAAACTGGTCTACCAGTGCCGTAACCGGCAGCCGGGCGCCATTGCGCTTGGCTTCGTCCAGCACCAGCCCAAGGTCCTTGCGCATCCAGTCGACGGCGAAACCAAAGTCAAATGTGTTGGCCACCATCGTCTTGCCGCGGTTGTCCATCTGCCAGCTTTGGGCTGCACCTTTGCCGATCACGTCTAATACCTGGTTCATATCCAAGCCCGCCCGCTCACCGAAAGCAATGGCTTCACTCAGGCCTTGGACCAACCCGGCAATGCAGATCTGGTTCACCATCTTGGCCAACTGACCCGCGCCGCTGTCGCCCAGCAGCGTGAACGCACGGGCAAATGCCAGGGCCACAGGTCGGACCTCGTCGAACGCAGTCTGTTCGCCCCCGCACATCACGGTTAGCATGCCGTTTTGCGCACCCGCCTGCCCTCCCGAAACCGGCGCATCCACGAAACGCAGTCCCATCTTGTCAGCCAAGGCACTGAGTTCACGGGCCACACTGGCTGATGCGGTGGTGTGGTCCACAAACACAGCGCCAGGCTTCATGCCGGCAAACGCACCATCTGGCCCCAGCACTACGCCACGCAGATCATCGTCATTGCCTACGCAGCAAAAAACGATGTCAGCGTGTTCGGCCGCTTCGCGGGGAGTTTTGGCATGGGTGTTAGAGACATTTGCGCCGCTAGCCCCCGTGAATTCAACACACCACGCTATCGATTTGATAGCGGTCCGGTTGTACACGGTGACCTGGTGTCCAGCAAGGGCAAGGTGCCCTGCCATCGGAAAACCCATGACGCCCATGCCCAGAAAGGCGACGCGAGTGCTGGGGCAAACTTCGTAGATTTTGCTGTTGGTTGTTGGCATTGCGGACATGAAGGTCAGTTGGTTAAAAGGCAGACACCCCTTCGGGACAGGGGCAGCAACCCGCGTAGCGGCGGAGCGTGGGGGCCACGATTTCCCGCCGGGCCGCCCCAAGGGAAATGAGCCCCCTTGGGGGGCAGCAACCCGCGTAGCGGCGGAGCGTGGGGGCCAGTTATCACACGATAGCGAAGTTTTCAGTCCCGGCGCTCAGGTCGCTGGACTTGGCACGCTGGCTGTTGAGCTTGATCTGCAGGCGCAGGTCGTTGACGGAGTCGGCGTTGCGCAGGGCGTCTTCAAACGTAATCTGGTTTTTCTCGTACATATCGAACAGCGCCTGGTCAAACGTCTGCATACCGGCCTGGCGGCTTTTCTTCATGATCTCCTTGATCTCGGACACATCGCCCTTGAAGATCAAGTCAGAAATCAAAGGCGAATTCAGCAAAATCTCAACTGCTGCCACGCGGCCCTTGCCGTCCTGTTTGGGAATCAGTCGCTGCGACACCAAGGCCTTGAGATTGAGGGACAAGTCCATCAGCAACTGCAGGCGGCGCTCTTCGGGGAAAAAGTTGATGATGCGGTCTAGCGCCTGGTTGGCGCTGTTGGCGTGCAAGGTCGCTAAACACAAGTGCCCGGTTTCGGCAAACGCCACGGCATGCTCCATGGTCTCGCGGTCGCGGATTTCGCCCATCAGAATCACATCGGGCGCCTGGCGCAGCGTGTTCTTTAGCGCAGCTTCCCAGCTATCGGTGTCCAGGCCCACTTCGCGTTGGGTCACGACGCAGTTTTTGTGCATGTGTACAAACTCTACCGGGTCTTCAATCGTGATGATGTGACCATAAGAGTTGTCGTTGCGCCAGTCCACCATGGCCGCCAACGTTGTCGATTTGCCGGAGCCCGTGGCACCCACCATGATGCACAGGCCGCGCTTGGACTGCGCAACCTCTTTCAGAATCTGGGGAACGCCCAGACCGTCGATCGTGGGCAGTATGGTCGGAATCACCCGCAGCACCATGCCTACCTTGCCTTGCTGGATGAAGGCGTTGACCCGAAATCGCCCGATACCGGGTGGTGAGATGGCGAAATTGCTCTCCTTGGTGCGCTCGAAATCCGCCACCTGCTTGTCGTTCATGATGGAGCGCGCCAGCGACAGCGTGTGCACCGCGGTCAAGGCTTGCGGTGATACCTTGGTCACCTTGCCGTCGACCTTGATCGCCGGCGGGAAATCACCGGTAATGAACAAGTCGCTGCCGTTGCGACCGACCATCAGCTTGAGCAGATCGTTGATAAATTTCGTGGCTTGATCGCGTTCCATAAGAACACCTCTTTCTTAAAGCTGCGGCATTGCCGGAGAGAGTGAAACTAAAGACCAGAAATGCCGTGGAACCGGCTTCGCCGGGCCACCGGCGTTGCCCCCAGCAAGGGTAAAAGCGGCCACACGCAGAGGGCAAGCCGGGGGGTGCACCCGTTTCCCGCCGGGGCCGCCCCAAGGGAAACACGGCCCCCATGGGGGACAGGGAACACACAAAGTGAGAGACAGAGGGGGCCACATCTACCCGGGAAAGTTTTCAGGAATTTTTGCTTTGCCACGCGCCTCTGCAGCACTGATGACATTGCGCTTGACCAGCTCCGTCAAATCCTGGTCCAGCGTCTTCATGCCCACGCTATTGCCGGTCTGGATGGATGAATACATCTGCGCCACTTTGGCCTCGCGGATCAGGTTGCGGATGGCGCTGGTGCCCAGCATGATCTCGTGGGCGGCGACGCGCCCCTGGCCGTCCTTGGTTTTGCACAACGTTTGAGAAATGACGGCTTGCAGTGACTCGGACAACATCGCCCGCACCATTTCTTTTTCGTCCGCCGGAAATACGTCAATGATCCGGTCAATGGTCTTGGCTGCGCTAGAAGTGTGCAGTGTGCCAAACACCAAGTGGCCGGTTTCCGCAGCTGTCATCGCCAGGCGAATGGTTTCGAGGTCGCGCATTTCGCCGACCAAAATACAGTCCGGATCTTCCCGCAAGGCCGAGCGCAGCGCTGCGGCAAAACTGAGCGTGTGCGGCCCCACTTCGCGTTGGTTGACCAGGCATTTTTTGGACTCGTGGACAAATTCGATGGGGTCTTCTACGGTCAGAATGTGGCCGAACTCGGTCTCGTTAAGGTAGTTGACCATGGCCGCGAGCGTCGTGGATTTGCCCGAGCCGGTGGGGCCGGTCACCAACACCATGCCGCGTGGTTTGAGCGCCAGCTCGCCGAAAATCTTGGGTGCGTTGAGCTGCTCCAGCGACAAAATTTTGCTGGGAATGGTTCGGAACACTCCGCCAGCGCCACGATTGTGGTTGAAGGCATTGACACGAAAACGTGCCAGGCCGTCGATTTCAAACGAAAAGTCGATTTCCAAAAACTCTTCGTAGTGCTTGCGTTGGCCGTCGTTCATGATGTCGTACACCATGCCGTGGACCTGCTTGTGGTCCAGCGCCTCAACGTTGATGCGGCGCACATCGCCGTGGACGCGGATCATGGGCGGCAGGCCCGCCGAAAGGTGCAGGTCGGAAGCCTTGTTTTTGACGCTGAAGGCCAGTAGTTGGGTAATGTCCACGGAGTTTCCCCTAGTCAGTTGGGAACAGAGCTGAAGGTCTGTCCCGCAAGTTCTTTGTTTGTTACGCTAGACTGATTATGACCATGATTGCAGAGAATCTCCACCACGTTCAAACCCGAATTGCGCACGCTTGCGCACGGGCTGGCCGCGCAGGCGATACCGTAGCGTTGTTGGCAGTGTCCAAGACGTTTGGCGCGAACGCCGTAGCGCAAGCCCATGCGGCAGGGCAGCGCGCTTTCGGCGAAAACTACATCCAGGAGGCGGTGGAGAAAATCCAGGCACTGCAACACTTGCCACTGGAGTGGCACTGCATTGGTCCCATCCAGAGCAACAAGACACGGCTGGTGGCCGAGCATTTCGATTGGGTGCACACCATTGACCGGCTCAAGATCGCCCAGCGCCTGAGCGAACAACGCCCTGCGCCGCTGGCACCGCTGCAGGTGTGCATTCAGGTCAATGTGGATGGCGGGGCCAGCAAGTCGGGCGTTGCGGTTGAAGAGGCCCTAGCTTTGGCGCAGTCGGTGGCTGCGTTGCCCCGATTGCAATTGCGCGGTTTGATGTGTATCCCCGAACTTGCTCCTGATTTTGTAGCGGCATGTGCGGTGTTTGCAAGGGCTAGAGCCTTGTTTGATACAATGCAACAGGCTGGCGTGCCGCTTGACACCTTGTCCATGGGCATGAGCGCCGATTTGGAGGCCGCAATCACTAGCGGCTCGACCATGGTGCGGGTAGGCAGCGCGATATTCGGGTTGCGGGATTAGGTCTATTGCCCCCACGTTCCACCGCTGCGCGGGTCGCTCTCCCCCGAGGGGGTGCGTTTCAGTTTGGGGCGGCCCGGCGCTGAAACCTTGCCCCTACTGCTGTAATTTCTTCGGCATCTCAAATGGTTTGATGGTGCCGCAGTCGCCGCCCAACCAATGGCCGTCGGTCTGCATGTCCATTTTATGGGGCTGACCTTTGACCGTACGCGTGGTCGTCATCTTCATGCTGTAGGCCTCGGGGCTGGTGAACGTCACGCGTCCCTCACCACTGCTGGGTGGCTTGGTGCAAACGTACGAAAACTGCATGGTGTTGCCGCTGCGCGGGCTGTTGGTGTTGGTGCAATCGTTTTGAGTGTTCGACCCCTGGTGGCTGGCCACCTGGTTGTGGTCTACCATCTCCTGCGTCATACAGATTTTGATGGCCATCCCCCCACCGCTACTGGTGCCCATCTGAATGCCGCGCTTGGCCATCATGTCCTGCATCATCTTGCGTTGCTCGGGTGGCAGGCTTTCCATCTGCTTTTGGGCATTTGCCATGGCGGTGGTCATTTCGCCAGATTCGTCCTGCATCTTCGTCGTGATTTCCCACAGGCCAGGCTTCATGTTCTGGGCACTGGCGTAGCCTGCACTTGTCGCCAGCAACAGTGCTGCGATTACGGGTGTCAGTTTCATGTTTTCCCCTTAAAAACTCGGATTGTGGCAAAAGTCGCCCCGCTTGGGAATGGGTAGAGGCTTACTGTGGCGCAAAATGCCCCAGCCCGATCAACTGTCTATAGAATCAAGGCGCCTATGGCTAACACCGATCCAAACCATTTCGCTCCCGGGGAAACAGTTCCCGCTGGATTTGCGACCCCGGTGCCCGTGCGCTTCGCAACCTCGGTGACGGTGTTGTTTGCCGATGTCGTGGGCAGCACCAGGCTGTATGACACGCTGGGGGATGCTGCGGCGAAGCGGATGATCGACGAATGTCTGGCGGTGTTGCAAGGCGTTGTGCAGCAGTACGGCGGTCGGGTCGTCAAGACCATTGGTGATGAAATCATGTGCGTGCTGCCCAGTGCCGACAGTGGCTGCCTGGCTGCAACCGATATGCACCACAAGATCGCTGCCTTGCCCCCCGTGTCCCAGGTCAAGCGCAGCGTGCGCATAGGTTTTCATTTCGGGCCGGTCATCGAGGAAAACAACGACGTCTTTGGCGATACCGTCAACATGGCTGCCCGTATGGCAGGCTTGGCCAAGAGCATGCAGATCATTACCACCGGCACTACAGTGGCCGGTATGTCACCGATGCTGCAGCTCTCTACACGGAATATCGCTGCGCTGTCGATCAAAGGCAAGGGCGACGAGGTTGGCATCAGCGAGGTGATCTGGCAAGGTGGCGAAGAGCTCACCATGACCACTTCTGCCCGGGCGGTTGCCAGCAAGGCGGTGTCGCTGCGCTTGGAGCACAGTGGCCAAGGCCGTGTCTGGGCGGTCGACCATGCACACCCATCGTTCGTATTGGGCCGCGATGCACAGTGCGACGTCGTGATTGCCGACCGTAATGCTTCACGCCAGCATGCGCGCATTGAGTGTCGGCGCGACAAATTTTTTCTGGTTGACCAGAGCACGAATGGCACTTTCGTAGCCATGGCCAACGGGGCCGAAGTGCTATTGCGGCGCGAAGAAATTATGTTGCGCGGCGCAGGTCGCATAGGCTTTGGCCATTCGGTAGATCTGCCCGACGCAGAGTACGTCAGCTTTACTATTCCTCTCTAGTCAGGTCGTTTTACCGACCAGCTTGCCCCGCGCTCCCGGCGCACTTTGCAGACCAGCAGGTGGCAGGGTGTCAAACTTGCTGCGCACCGTCGACTCGGAGCACGCCGGTGAGAAGCTCACATTCACGTCCGTGCCAGTGGAGCCTGCCAGCGCAAAGCAGGCTTGGCCCAGTTTGGTGTTCAGTGCTTTGAGTACACCGTCGTTGATCAATTCGCTGGCATTCCCTTCGGCCAGTTGCAGTTGGTATTGGCCGGAGTCGGATGCCGCTTGTGCATCCAGCACCTGGCGGAAACCGCGCAGTTCACGCAGCAGCAGCTTTGCGCTTTGCTTGTCCGGCAGGCCGGCGACATTCAGGTTGACCTTTTGCGCATTGAAGTTGAAGTGCTCCAGGAAAAAGTTTTTGGAAAACTCGTCACCGACCAACTTGCCGATCTCCGCCAGTGCCAAGTCTTCGGACCCCCAGCTTTTGCCGGTGGGGTTGACGGTGTTGAGGTAGACCTCTTCGCCGCTGGACTTGTCGATGGCCTTCAAGGTCCAGGACGTTAGCGCCGTCTTACTGATCGTCAGACCAGACGCAGGCAGCTTGGCCGACAACACCTTGACCTTGACTTCGCCCTCAATCTGGAAATCAGAGGGTTGCGACTTGGCGCCAGACTTGACTTCACCGTCGACTGACCAGACCCGGAATCCGAACGACTTGATGCGCTCCTTGACCACATTCTCGGCCACCATGGAGCGCTCGGCGGGCAGGGCTTGCGTGGTGTCCGCATTGCGGACGGACATCTGGATGGAGACCTTGGGGTCACCGTTGTTGCGGATGAACTCGATGCGCTCGTCTTTGGACAACTGGTTTAGCGATTTTTGCACATCGCGCACACGCACCACGGCCCGCGTCTCGGTTTCAACCAAACCATCCTTGCCGGTTTCTGCCGCACCTTCCTGAATCACGGTCTTGATGAACGCGCCCGGCTGCGACAGCAACTTGCGGTCCAGCACTGCATAGTTCTTTTTGATGGAGTCTTTTTCAACATACAGCCCCACGGCTTTTTCGACCAATTGGCGCATCGCATCGGCGCGGGACTCGGCTTGGGCAGCAACGGCATCGCCGTTGAAGCGTGCGTCTTTCGGGTCTACCAGGCCCAGGGCGCTGATAACCATGGTGCCGGGCTCCAGCGTGGTCTCCTTCGAGCCGGCGACCACGGGTGTCGGTGCAGTATTTGTTGGTGCCTGCGTGGCAGGAGCCGTCACCGGACCGTTTGTACCGGCTTGCTGCGTCGCTCCGGGAAGGCTCGCGTCTGAACCGTTGCCGCGCGTATACCAGTAACCGCCAGCTCCCAGCACGGCGAAGCCAATGACCATCGCCGCAACAAGCGTCGCATTGGATTTGCCTTTGACCTCGCGGGTCGGTGGAGTGGCCACGGTCTGTTCCCGCTGCGGCGAGAGGGCGGCCTGTGAACCTGGGCCAGCTGTCGGTGCTGCAGGCGCGGGCGCTATGCTCAACTCGGTGCGATCGGTATCTGCCGCCGCTGCAACATCCAGGGCATTGGCTGGCGCCGCGCTCAAAGTCGTTTTGATGGCCTTGGCGAACTCTTGCGCCGTTTGGTAACGGTCATCAGGATTTTTCGCCATGGCCTTTTTGACCACTGCGTCAAAGGCTGCAGGCAGCGCCACATTCAGCAGCGACGGGGCCAAAGGCTCCTCGTGCAGCACCTTGTACATGATGGTCGTCGAGTTGCCGGTAAATGGTTTTTCGCCCGTCAAGAATTGGTACAGGATGACGCCACAAGAGAAGATATCGCTGCGTCCGTCCACGGGCTGGCCCATGAATTGCTCGGGCGACATGTAAGCCGGTGTTCCCATGACCGTCCCCACTTGGGTCAGCTCGGATTTTTCGACGCGAGCAATGCCGAAGTCGGCGACCTTGATCTTGCCGTCTGGCAGCACGATCAGATTCGCGGGCTTCATGTCACGGTGTACCACGCCATTGGCATGGGCGTGGGCCAGGGCATCCAGGATTTCGCCCATCAGGCGCTCAATGTCCTTGAGTGAAAAACGTTCGTTGGTCTCAAAGAAATCGCGCAGTTCTTTGCCCTTGACAAACTCCATGGCGATAAAGGCCACGCGTTGACGCGCTTGCTGCTCTGCCTCGCCAGCCACCATGGTGTGGTCGTCATCGACCGTCACTTCGCCGTAGTCGTAGACCGCCACGATGCCTGGGTGGTTGAGCCGCCCAGCGGCCTGCGCTTCGCGCTTGAAGCGAGCCAACACCTGCGCCGCCTCATCTGTATTGAGCTGCTGCGGCAAGATGGTCTTGATGGCCACAGTGCGCTCTATGACCGGGTCAAACCCCTCATAGACGATGCCCATTGCCCCCTTGCCGAGCTCGCGGCGGATGGTGTACTTGCCGAGTTGTGTAAGGTTGGTCATGGCGTAGGTACAGAGCTATTTATTTGTATTTGGCGTCAATGTCCCAAACGAGGGTTTGCACGAGCCGTTGCACCATGGTGTCCAGGCCCACCCCACCCTTCGCACTGTCGGATACGCCCATGACACTGGTGGAGGTGGCGCCCACTTCCATCTTCAGGTCCTTATAGCCTTGGGCTACCTGTTCGGTGGTGTTGGCGTCCATGATCTTGAAGCGCATGCCAATCAGCCACACACCGGTGCTGTCACCCGTCTGGACCGAGCCTGCCACCGTGCTAGCAGCAGAACCAGCCATGCTGCCGCCACCAAAGATGGACAACAATCCGCCGACCGCGCGCCCATCAAAGCCTTTTTTGTTTTCGGCAATTTGCTCTGCCTTCAGGATGTCAAACTTGACAATCCACTTGGTGGTCTTGAGTTTGCCCATTTGCATGGTCTTGCGTGCTGCAGCGGGGTCACCCAGGTTGTAGGCCAGCGAAATCTCGTTCACTAGCGGCCCCAGGTTGGTCCGCTCCAACACCGGGAAGTTGGCGTTGGACAATTCCAGTTCGGCGAAATCGGCGATGTTGTTCGGTAAAAAGCGCTGCGTGAAGTTGGCGTTGTTGCTCTTTATTTCACCGGGAATAACGATCAATGCCGGGCCACGTCTGGCCTTGTTGGAGTACTCGACCTCGCGGTACGCGGCCGCGTCTGCTGCGGCGTTGGCCGAGTTGGATGTAGACGTGCCCGCCGTGGGCGATGGGTTTCCAAAAGTGGGCTGTGCTTGCACGGCGCCGCCCACAGTGCACAGTACCAGCAGGGCAGATACAGCGACGACCTTGAATGCGTTGAAACGTTGGCTCATTGACTTAACTCCCAATATAAAAATATGAATTCCCGCTACGGCAGCAGCCGCAGCCCCAACATGTTGAAAACGCTATCCGCCCACGCGGCAATAGTCACCATACAACTGCGCGACCACTTCGTCCGCCTTCTCGTTGATCAAGGTCAGTGCCATGCCCGATGTATCCATACCGGCATAGCTGGCATTCTCGGCGTTGGCCTGTGCCAGTGTGCGCCCGCTGCCATCCGTCAAGGTGAAGTTCATGCGGATAGTGACTTGGTTGACACGCACGATATTGTTGTACGCGGTCTCTGTGGAGATTAGGCCGCGCAGAATGTACTGGGCCGATAGGCGCTTGGATGCGCTTAGCGCGGCATCGGGGTCGTTCTTGAAATAGGCGTCAATCTCGGCCTGTGCCACTTGCGCCTTGATCTGCGCCTGGGTTACGGTTTTGAGACCTACACGATTCAGGCGGGCGTTGAGTGCATCAAAGGGTCCGCCGTATTTTGACTGGGCGGCCTGTATGTAGCCGTTATGGCTTTCACCAATCAGCACCATCACCCTTTGGTTCTTGATCTTGCTGCGGCAGGGGCTGGCCAGTATGGCCTGGACCCTGGCTTGCGTCTCGGCCTCGCGTTGTTGGTCTGACGTGTCTTCGTTGGAAAACTTGAAACCTTGGGCAAATGCCCCGCTGCTCAGGGTGGCTGCTGCAAACAAGACGATCAGTGCATGGCGCATAAGGTGGTGGTCCAGGGTTGGAACAAAGCGTAGTTGACGGCCTATGGGGTCTAACGCTGCAGCCCCCTGACAGGGCTTGCGGGTTTTCCCTCGGGCGGATTATAGGCAGCGATATTTTTGTCCTTGTATCAGCCGTGTATCAGTGTGCACGTCTGTACGTTGGCACTCAAAACAGGCTGAGGTGCGTGGTATTTTTGACTTCTTCCATGACCGGGTAGGTACGCGTTTCACGCACGCCGGGCAACTGCCACAACACGGTGCCCGCAAAGTCACGGTAGGCGGCCATGTCAGCCATGCGGGTCTTGAGCAGGTAGTCAAAACCACCGGCCACCATGTGGCATTCCATGATTTCACCGCGCACCTGCACGGCGGCCTTGAAGTCTTCGAACACGTTGGGGGTGGTGCGGTCCAGCAGCACTTCTACAAACACCATCATGCCGGCGCCCAGCTTGAGTGGGTTGAGCCGGGCTTCGTAGCCTAGGATGTAGCCGTCTTTGGTGAGTCTCTGCACCCTCGCTAAAACTGCCGTGGGGGAGAGCGCAACCGTTTCTGCCAGTTTGAGATTGGAGATGCGGCCATCTTCCTGGAGGCAGGTGAGGATTTTCAGGTCTATGCGGTCTAGGTCTGGTGTAGGGGTTGCCATGGCTCTTTGCTTTGGTGGGCGCGGTTTGGGTGTGGCCGGCCGGTGTGTGCTTTGCTCCGTGTCCCCCGCCCGCTGCGCGGGCTCCTCCTTGACCTGC
>JANXVI010000019.1 GCA_025351745.1 Rhodoferax sp. | reverse complement strand
GATGCTGAAAAACTCAAGGTGGTCTTCGTAGTTGGCGCTGACGATGCTGTAGGCGCGCAGCAGCGGCTTGCCGGTCTCCAGGCGCAGGCCAATCATCGTGAAGTGCCCGTTAGAGAAACGCAGAGACTGGTCGCGCGTGGTCTTGAAACTGAACAAGCGGTCTGTCCAGTGGTGGACGCTCAATACGGTTTCTTCCTGGAATGCACTCATGGGGGGCCTTGCAATGTTTCAAAAAACGAATTCGGGAAAACCCTTTAGTGTAAGTCGTTCGGACAGAATGTCTGTCGCGTGTTTGATTAGGCTGTTGGCATTGGATCAAACTTGCTAATGGATTGAGAAATGCAACGTTTACTTGCCATTTATAGCGGCGATTGCGCCTCAGGGAAAACCACATGACCATCACTTGCACTCAGGCCTTATTCATCAAATTGGGAAACGGCAACAAATGGGCCGATGAATGCTTCGAAAATGACTTCGTTCGGCTGGACTATTCAGAGATTCCTCATGAACTGGCCAATGGGCTACCGGAAAATTCTGATGCAGTATTCGAGGCTGCTATCAATCGCATTCCGAGGCTTGGTGCTACTGATGGAGCCTCACGCAATCATGTCGGTCAAATTTGTAGGTTCTATGAGGCAGACGAGAAAGTTCTATGGTTCACATTTCATTCAAATCGCCTTTGGTGGTGCTTTTCCACAAAATCGGTTACGCCAGAAATTGTGGAGGAAATAGAGCTGAAACGTCGCGCCGTAATTGGCAAGTGGAGTGATGTAAACGATCTCGGTGAAACACTATGGAAATCAAAACTGAGTGGCAATTTACTTAAGACAGAGGGGTTTCAGGGAACTATTTGCGAGCTCAAGGACGATGTGCGGAACTACTTGATGCACAAGATCAATGGAACGGTTACCCGCGATGTCCGCAAAGCACAAGAGGCGCAGCAAGCACTTAGCGCCGCTTTGATTCCAGTTATTCAGCACTTACACCATGCGGATTTTGAGATTTTGGTCGATCTCATTTTTATGCTTGGTGGATTGCGTCGTGTGGGGGTTTCTGGTGGCACTGAAAAGGACATTGATCTTGATCTTGAGTCACCCATCACTGGGGAACACATCGCCGTGCAAGTGAAGTCGGCCGCAAATGTGACGGTCTGGAACAACTATAAGGAAATTGCACGGGGGATGAAGGACTATTCCCGCTTCTACTTTGTCACGCACTCTCCGACTAAGGCGCTACAAGACGCGGCAAGATCCGTGGATTCAACTTCATACATATATTGGGATGTTAATGAAATCGCCCGGCAAGTCATACGGAGTGGGCTTACGGGCTGGGTGCTGGATAAGGCGGCATGAACATCTCGCCATGGCCTCGTGACACAGGATTTGAGCAACCACGCCATTCGCCGCTTCGATGACTGTCATGGACACGCTGGCACCCGCCTTGACTCGCGGCGGACTGACCGCCGAAATAGCGGAATTGACGTGCTCGGAAGCGGGCATTAGTGATGGTCTGTTCTCGCTGCAGTCCAGAACCATTCACCGCTCCAGATGGCACCCCTTGCAGAGTGTGGGGCAATGGCCCGCGCCGATTTGTGGGCGTGTGACACCATGAGACGGGGGTCATTGCCCCACACTCTGCCACCCGCCCGCCCTCGGCCGAAAAGTCTATGCAAACGCAGCCGCGTTAGCCACCGCCAACGCCGTCATATTCACCACCCGTCGCACCGTAGCCGACGGCGTCAAGATATGCGCCGATGCCGCCGCACCCAGCAGGATAGGCCCAACCGTCACCCCATTGCTGGCCGTCATCTTCAGCACATTGAACAAAATATTCGCCGAATCCAGGTTCGGGCAAATCAGCAGATTCGCCTCACCCTGCAGCGTCGTATCCGCCAACGCAGAACGGCGCATGGTTTCAGACAAGGCCGCATCCCCCTGCATCTCCCCGTCACACTCGATATCCGGCGCCATCTCGGTAAACAGCTCGCGCGCCAGGCGCATCTTGCGGGCGGATGGTCGGTCGGATGAGCCGAAGTTGGAGTGCGACAAGAACGCCACCTTGGGCGGCAAGCCGAAGCGGCTGACTTCTTGGGCGGCCATCAGCGCGATGCTGGCCAGTTGCTCGGCGGTGGGGTCTTCGTTTACGTACGTGTCGGCGATGAACAGCGCGTATTTCTCCAACATCAGCGCATTCATCGCGGCCAGGCCGGGCGCATCGGCGCGCAGGCCGATGATGTCGCGTACATGCCCCAGGTGCACGTCGTACCGGCCCACCATGCCGCACAGCATGGCGTCGGCGTGGCCGAGCTTGACGGACAGCGCGGCAATCGTGGTGTTGGAGCGTCGCACTGCGGCCTTGGCGGCTTCTTGTGTGATGCCGTGGCGGCCCATGAGCTTGTGGTACAGCTCCCAGTATTGGCGGAAGCGTGGGTCGTCTTCGGGGTTGACGCAGTCTGCATCGCGCCCCAGCTGCAGACGCAACCCGGCCTTGGTCAGGCGGGCCTGGATGACCCCGGGGCGGCCAATCAGGATGGGGTAAGCCAAGCCCTCGTCCACCGCCACTTGGGCGGCACGCAGCACACGTTCGTCTTCGCCCTCGGCATAGGCCACGCGCTTGGCGGCGGGCAGCACGGCCTTGGCGGCGCTGAACACCGGTCGCATGAACATGCCGGTTTGGTAGACAAAGCGCGACAGTTGTTGGCGGTAGGCCTCCATGTCTGCAATAGGCCGGGCGGCCACGCCAGAGTCTGCAGCGGCCTGTGCCACGGCGGGGGCTATGCGCAAAATCAGGCGCGAGTCAAACGGCGTGGGGATCAAATAGTCAGGTCCAAACACCAGCTCCTTGCCGGCATAGGCGTTGGCCACTTCTTCGCTGATGTCGGCCTTGGCCAGGTCGGCAATCTGGCGCACGCAGGCCAGCTTCATGGCCTCGGTGATCTTGGTGGCACCGCAGTCCAGCGCGCCTCGGAAGATGTAAGGGAAACACAGGACGTTGTTGACTTGATTCGGGTAGTCTGACCGGCCAGTCGCGATGATGCAGTCCGGTCGCGCAGCCTTGGCCAGCTCGGGGCGGATCTCGGGTTCGGGGTTGGCCAGCGCCAAAATGATGGGCTTGTCGGCCATGGTTTTGACCATTTCCACGGTCAACACACCGGCCGTGGAGCAGCCCAGGAACACGTCGGCACCGTTCACCACATCGGCCAGCGTGCGCGCGTCTGTCTTCTGTGCAAAACGCGCCTTGGATTCGTCGTAGCCACCGGGGCGGCCCTCGTAGATAACACCTTTGGAATCACAGGCAAACACGTTTTCCACACGCACACCCAAGCCCACCATTACGCCCAGGCAGGCCAGCGCCGCGGCACCTGCGCCCGACACGGCGATTTTGACGTCTTCAATGCGTTTACCAACCAGCTCCAGCCCGTTGATCAAGGCCGCCGAAGAGATGATGGCCGTGCCGTGCTGGTCGTCGTGGAACACCGGAATGCCCATGCGTTCGCTGAGCTTCTTCTCGATGTAGAAACACTCCGGCGCCTTGATGTCTTCCAGGTTGATGCCACCCAGCGTGGGCTCCATGGCGGCGATGATGTCCACCAGCTTGTCGGGGTCGTTCTCGGCCAGTTCGATGTCGAACACGTCGATGCCGGCGAATTTCTTGAACAGGCAGCCCTTGCCCTCCATCACCGGCTTGCCGGCCAGCGGGCCGATATTGCCCAGGCCCAGCACGGCCGTGCCGTTGGTGATGACGCCGACCAGGTTGCCGCGGGATGTGTACTCCACCGCCAGCGAGGGGTCAGCCTGGATGTCCAGGCACGGATAGGCCACGCCAGGCGAATAGGCCAGCGACAGGTCACGCTGGTTGGACAAGGGTTTGGTGGGGGTGACAGAAATCTTGCCGCGGGTGGGAGTGCGGTGGTACTCGCGGGCGGCTTCGCGCAGGGCTTGTTCGGCGGGGGACAGTTCGTTGTTCATGGTTTTTATTCTCCGGTGGACCGGCAAAAGGAATCAGTATTCGCGGCTTTGGATAAGGGCAGGTACTTTACGTCAGTACTAATCGCCCAGGCAGATGCCCACATCGCGTGCGGTTTGCAGCGTGTCGCCATCCAGTGGCACGGCCTTCATGCGGCCGGCCACGTCTTGTAGGGGTACGTAATTTACATTCGGAAAGGCCAGAGCAACCATGACGCCGCTCAGGCCATCGGCCAGCGCGCGCACGGCGGCGGCACCAAAACGCAGGGCCGCCAGGCGGTCAAACGCCGTGGGGCTGCCGCCGCGCAGCAAATGGCCCAGCACGACCACACGGGTGTCTTTGCCGGTGCGCGCTTGCAATGCTTTGGCAACCTGTTCGCCGATGCCACCCAGGCGCTCGGCGTGGCCTGCCTCGGCAGCTTCCAGCACATGGGCGTGGCCATTGCGCGGCACGGCGCCCTCGGCCACCACCACGATGGAATAGGTTTGCCCATAGGCGTCCCGCGCCCGGATGTGCTGCGCCAATTGGTCCACGTCAAAGGGAATCTCGGGTATCAGAATGCCGTGCGCATTGCCCGCGATGCCGGCATGCAGCGCGATCCAACCGGCATATCGGCCCATCACCTCTACCACCATCACGCGCTGGTGGCTCTGGGCCGTGCTGTGCAGGCGGTCCAGGCACTCGGTGGCAAAACCGACGGCGGAGTCGAACCCAAACGTGGTCATGGTTTTGTCCAGATCGTTGTCTATGGTC
>JANXVI010000006.1 GCA_025351745.1 Rhodoferax sp. | reverse complement strand
AGCCGCGCGCAGTGATAAAAGTAGGAGCTACGAGCGAGGTCAAGTTCGGCAAGCAGCTCTGCGAGCGAATAGCTGTGCTTTAGGGCGTCAACCAGCAGGGTCTTCTCCCGATTGCTCAGGAGCTGCGGGGCGACTGTCACTGACCGCCGTATAGGATCCATTCCATGATCGGCATATGGGATCCAGTTTGTGACCGGCGTAATGGATCCATTTTGTGATCGCCGTATAGGATCCATTTCATAGTCGGCGTATTGGAGCCAGTAACAGGGCGCTGAAGCGATATCTCCGAGACCTGTGTCATCTCTACCCTTTGGGCCTTTTACCCATAGGAAGAACAGATGGCACGCAGGAGATTCGAGATGTTTCAGTACCGACAGGCCTTGGTGCGTATGCGCCAGGGCGACTCAGACCGCCAGATTGCAGCCGCCCGAATCATGGGCAGACGAACAGCGGCGAGGCTGCGTGAACTCGGGCTTGTGCACAACTGGCTTGACGTTGCAGGCCCCATGCCAGCGGACGAGGCAATAGCCGCCGCCCTGGTGCAGCCCAAACGCGCCAGCACCACTATGTCCAGTCTGACGGCGCAGCGCGAGCGCATTCAAGGCTGGGTCGAGCAAGGCGTCACCGGCGTGGCCATCTTCGCCGCTCTGCAGCGCGAGCAAGGTTGGAGCGGCAGCTACTCGGCCGTGCGCCGCATCCTGGCCGACATTCGCAGCTGCGAGCCGCCCGAAACCAGTTGTCGCCTGGACTTCGCGCCGGGTGAAGCGTGTCAGGTCGACTTCGGTGCCGGCCCCATGCTCATGCACCCGGATGACAAACTCAGGCGTACCTGGGCGTTTGTCATGACCCTGTGCTTCTCGCGCCACCAGTACGTCGAGTTCGTCTGGGACCAAAGTGCCGCCACCTGGCTGGGCTGCCACCGCCGAGCCTTCGAGTGGTTTGGTGCCGTCCCGCTGCGCGTCACTATCGACAACGCCAAATGCGCCATCACCAAAGCTTGCGCCAAAGACCCCACCGTGCAGCGCGCCTACGCCGAATGTGCAGAAGGCTACGGTTTCAAGATTGACCCCTGCCCACCCTATGACCCACAGAAGAAGGGCATCGTTGAGTCCGGCGTCAAGTACGTCAAAGGCAACTTCCTGGCGCTGCGCGAGTTTCGTAACTTGGCCGACCTGAACGAGCAAGCCCGTACCTGGGTCACCAATGTCGCCGGAGTTCGCATCCACGGCACCACCCGACAGGCACCGCTGGCCTTGTTTGCGATGGAGCGCCCTCTGATGCAGGCACTGCCTGCCATTGCCCCGGACTTGGGTACCTGGCACCAGGTCACGCTGCACCGGGACTGCCACGTCAAGTTTGACTACCGGCTGTACTCGGCCCCCTTTGCGCTGGTGGGCAAGGTGCTGTGGCTGCGTGCCACGGATGGCGCTGTGGCGCTGTATGACGAGTTTCGTCATGTTGCCACCCACGCCAGAGGGCTCAAACCGGGTGAACGCAAAACCATCCGCGACCATCTGCCACCCAAAGCACAAGCCTTCTTTGCCCGTGACCGGGAGTGGCTCGCTAGCCAAGCCGAGCTGGTCGGCACTGCCTGTGCGCAATTGATTGATCGACTCCTGGCCGACAAGATTCTGGAGCGCCTGCGAGCCGCGCAGGGGGTGATCAGTCTGGGCAAGACGTATGGAAACAGCCGACTGGAGGCCGCTTGCGCGCGCGCTCTGGCCCACGACAGTCCGTTCTACCGCACCGTCAAGTCCATTCTGTCAACCGGCGCGGACAAGACGCCCGCTGCCGAACCCTTTACGCCTGCGGCCTACGCCAATCCACGCTTCGCGCGGGACTCCGCCACCCTGTTTGCATCTCCCAACCCGCAGCAAGACTTGCTGCATTAACCCTTCCCCCAACCACCATAGAAATGGAGCAACCCTGATGAACCCTGCACCTGAATTAGCTCACCAACTCAAATCCTTGCGCCTCTCAGGCATTCTGGATTCGCTGGATGCGCGTAACCGCCAAGCCATTGAATCCAAACTGGCCTATACCGAGTTTTTAGCCATGCTTATTGCCGACGAGGTGGCCCGCCGGGACCAGAAGAAGTTTGGCACCCGGCTGCGCCGGGCGCAGTTCCGAACCACCAAGACGCTGGAGCAGTTTGACTTTGATCGGCTGCCGCATCTCAACCGGGCCCTGGTGCATGACCTGGCTACCGGGCGCTATCTCCAGGAGAAGGCTCCGGTACTGATCGTGGGGCCGTGTGGCACGGGCAAAAGCCACTTGGCCCAGGCACTGGGGCACTGTGCAGTGCGTCAAGGCGTCGATGTGGTGTTCGCCACGTGTGCAACGCTCACGCAAAGCCTCAACGCTGCGCGGGCCACCGGGGCCTATGAGCGCAAGCTGGCAAGCCTGGCGAAGGTGCCTTTGTTGATCATTGATGACTTTGGTCTGAAACCGCTGCGTGCGCCGTTTGATGAGGACTTGCATGACCTGATCTCGGAACGGTACGAGCGCACCACGACGGTGGTGACCAGTAACTTGGCCTATGAGGAGTGGGATCAAGCGTTTGCGGTGAACAGGTTGCTGGGTTCGGCCACGCTGGATCGGCTGCGTCACAACGCCTATTGCCTCGAACTCGATGGCCCATCCTTTCGGGCACCGCAATTGCTTCCAAAGTCAGGCAAAACCGCCACCAAAAAAGAGGCAAAATCCACTATTGTTTAACCCCCTTTGGGGTGTCGTTTTAGCTACTGTTTGTGGCTCCATTACGCCGAACATCGGTGGCTCCATTACGGCGGTCAGTGACACCGTTCTCGCAACGCAAGATGTCGCGCTCCTGAATCACCCCCCGGTACAACTCCACTCTGTCTTCTTGGGGGCAAATTGAGATTGCCTTTTCGGGCCCGGTTATTT
>JANXVI010000454.1 GCA_025351745.1 Rhodoferax sp. | reverse complement strand
TGATTGCTGATGTGACTCCAGTTCCCCACAACGGCTGCCGCCCTCAGAAACGCCGCCGTATTTGATTGCTTTGCAATCAGGCGTCGTCGTATTTAATTTTTAACAAGCCCACCGCCATCAGCAACCGCTGGTGGCTCCCGCGTTTTTAACGCGGCAGATGACATAAAAGGAAGATCAAGTGGCACGCTACCTCGGCCCCAAGGCCAAACTATCACGCCGTGAAGGCACCGACCTGTTCCTGAAGAGCGCCCGTCGCGCCATCGGTGACAAGGCCAAGTTCGACTCCAAGCCCGGCCAGCACGGCCGTACTTCGGGTGCTCGCACCTCCGACTACGGTCTCCAACTGCGCGAAAAGCAGAAAGTCAAGCGTATGTACGGCGTGCTGGAGCGCCAGTTCCGCCGTTACTTCGAAGAAGCAGACCGCCGCAAGGGCAACACTGGTGCCAACTTGTTGTTCCTGTTGGAATCCCGTTTGGACAACGTCGTCTACCGTATGGGCTTTGGCTCTACACGAGCAGAAGCACGTCAAATGGTGTCGCACAAGGCGATCACTGTGAACGGCAGCTCGGTCAATATCCCATCCTACATGGTGAAGGCAGGCGACGTTGTCTCCGTACGCGATAAGTCCAAGAAGCAAAACCGTGTGGTTGAAGCTTTGCAATTGGCGCAACAAGTCGGCATGCCTGCATGGGTTGAAGTAAATATTGAAAAGGCCGAGGGCACTTTCAAGACCGTACCCGACCGTGACCAGTTTGCTGCGGACATCAACGAATCGTTGATCGTCGAGTTGTATTCACGCTAATCGCGTTTGAATTGTTGAAATCGTTCCTTGGCTGTGGGGCACTGCAGTCAAGGTGCTTCACCAGCCTTACCGACGTAACGAGTCGGGGGTATTGAGAGGAAGTCTGCATGCAAAACAGTTTGCTAAAACCAAAATCCATCAGCGTTGAGCAACTTGGCACCAACCGTGCCAAGGTTGCTCTGGAGCCCTTTGAACGTGGCTACGGCCACACACTGGGTAATGCGCTTCGTCGCGTGTTGTTGTCTTCTATGCCTGGTTTCGCGGCCACTGAAGTGACTATCGCCGGCGTCTTGCACGAGTACTCTTCTATCGACGGCGTGCAAGAAGACGTCGTTAACATTTTGTTGAATTTGAAGGGTGTGGTCTTCAAGTTACACAACCGCGACGAAGTCACCCTGAGCCTGCGTAAGGATGTTGAAGGTCTGGTGACAGCTGCCGACATCCAGACGCCCCACGACGTAGAGATCATCAACCCCGGTCACGTCATCGCCAACCTGTCGCACGGCGGCAAGCTGGACATGCAGATCAAGGTTGAAAAGGGTCGTGGCTATGTGCCAGGCACCATGCGCCGCCATGCTGACGAGCCCAACAAGTCTATCGGCCGTATCGTTTTGGACGCATCGTTCTCGCCCGTCAAGCGCGTGAGCTACACGGTAGAAAGCGCGCGTGTTGAACAGCGTACCGATCTGGACAAGCTGGTTGTCGAAATCGAAACCAACGGCGCCATTTCCGCTGAAGATGCGGTTCGCGCGTCCGCCAAAATTCTGGTCGAGCAACTGGCTGTGTTCGCACAGCTGGAAGGCAGCGAGCTCGCCGCATTTGATGCACCCGCACCACGTGGCAACACACAGTTCGATCCAATCCTGTTGCGCCCTGTGGATGAGTTGGAATTGACGGTTCGTTCCGCCAACTGCCTGAAGGCTGAGAACATTTATTACATCGGTGACTTGATCCAGCGCACTGAGAACGAATTGCTCAAGACCCCAAATTTGGGTCGCAAGTCGCTCAACGAGATCAAGGAAGTTTTGGCTTCCCGCGGGTTGACATTGGGTATGAAGCTGGAAAGCTGGCCGCCCGCAGCGTTGGAAAAGCGCTAATTTTTTCGAACCCTCCGGGGTTCCACGCAAAGGGCAGTACCTGATACGGCTGCCCATTTAAAACTCAAAGGAAATCTACCATGCGTCACGGACACGGACTACGTAAACTCAA
>JANXVI010000043.1 GCA_025351745.1 Rhodoferax sp. | reverse complement strand
GGCAAGCCAACGCACCCTGCGCCAAGCAGGCTACCAAACCTTGATCGGTGTTACACACTACGACCCGGCAGAAGAAGAGATGTTGCTGCGCGAGCAACTGCTGCACCGTCCCGCAGGCTTGTTAGTGACCGGGCTGGAGCGCAGCGACGCCACGCGCAACCTCATCGCGCAGAGTGGCGTGCCTTGCGTGCATGTGATGGAGGCTTCTGGCGCGGCGGGAGTCTACTGCGTAGGTTTCTCGCAAGCCGATGCGGGTGAAGAGTTGACCCGCCACCTGCTCAGCCGGGGTCATAAGCGCATCGCCTTCGCCGCAGCGCAACTGGACCCCCGCACCCTGCAACGGCTTGAGGGCTGGCGCAAGGCACTGCTGGCTGCGGGTTTGTATGACACAAGCCTGGAATGGCTGAACCCCGCGCCGTCGTCCATCTCGCTGGGTGCGCGCATGTTCGAGCAGATCATGGGCCAGCAGCCTGCTGTGGACGCCATCTTCTTCTGCAACGACGACTTGGCGCAGGGCGCACTGCTGGCGGCGCTGCGCCTGGGCATTGCGGTGCCCCAGCGCGTGGCGGTGGCCGGTTTCAACGACCTGACCGGCAGCGACCAGATGCTGCCACCGCTAACCACGGTGCGCACGCCAAGGTCCGAAATCGGCAGCGCCGCGGCTACGATGCTGTTGGCGCTGATGCGGGACGAAGCGGTGGCTGCACAGTGTATTGACTTGGGATATGAGCTGCTGGTGCGGGGGAGTACTTAAAAATACCCATATCAGGTATGTTTAGGATATTTTTTTAATTTTTTGGATGGAAAAGGCATTTAGCCCTTATGGAATATGACTAGTATGCTATATAAAGCGTAGCATTCAAAATTTGTCACTCGCACAAGCGCGCCTCCGTCGCACCAGCACTGCACACACAGACCGTGCGCGGGGATTTTCAGTTAGACTGAAACGAAGGAGTCATCACTATGGCAGGCGTATTCGGTAAAGATCCCAACATGAAGAAAACCAACCAGGCACAGCTTGAGCGTACCAACGCCGAGCGCACGCGCAAGCGTGCAGAGGCCGCGGCCAAGTTCAACCAGAAGAAGCCAGCACTCAGCAACGGCGAAGTCCCTCAGAAATAATTGCTAACCGCGAAATTCGTAGCCCCTACGTAGGGGCTTTTTTTGAACAGTTTGGTCAGTCCATAAAAAAAAGGCCGGTTTGCACCGGCCTTTAAACTTTCCGAGAAACCCTAACAACTAACGCATTTACTTCATGTCCACGCCGTAGAAAGTGTGGCGGCCGAAGGGGCTTAGTTTGAAGTCGATCACTTCCTTGCGCACGGGCTTGAGTTGCACGGCGTGGGCAATGGTGAACCAAGGCGCTTGCTCTTTAAAGATAACCTGCGCCTGCTCGTACAGCTTGGTACGCTCGGCAGGGTTGGATACCAGCTTGGCCTTTTGCACCAGGTCTTCAAACGGCTTGAAGCAGAACTTGGCCACGTTCGAGCCATTGGTCTTGGCCGAATCGCAACCCAGCAGGGTGTTCAGGAAGTTGTCTGGGTCGCCGTTGTCACCGGTCCAGCCCAGCATGCCCATCTGGTGTTCGCCGTTTTGCATGCGCTTGCGGTATTCACCCCACTCAAAGCTCTTGATCTCGGCCGTGACGCCGATCTTGGCCAGGTCGGCCTGCATCAGCTCGGCAATGCGCTTGGCATTGGGGTTGTAGGGGCGCTGTACGGGCATGGCCCACAGGTCGGTGGTGAAGCCGTTCGGGTAACCTGCGGCGGCCAGCGCCTTCTTGGCTGCTACGGGGTCAAACGCGTCGTCTTTGATGGACTTGTTGTAAGACCATTGTGTAGGGGGGATCGGGTTGGTGGCTGCAATGCCGGTAGTCAGGTAGACCGCCGACACGATGGCTTTCTTGTCGATGGCCATGTTGATGGCCTTGCGCACGCGAACATCGTCAAACGGCTTCTTTGTCGTGTTGTACGCCAGGAAACCGATGTTCAGCCCGGGCTGCTCTAGCACCGTCACATTGGCATCCTTGCGGATGGCGTCCAGGTCGGCGGGGTTGGGGTAGGGCATGACATGGCACTCACCCTTTTGCAGCTTGGCCCAGCGCACCGATGCGTCGGGTGTGATGGAGAAGATCAGGTCGTCAATCTTGGCTGCGCCCTTCCAGTACTGCGGGAAAGCCTTGTAGCGGATGATGGCGTCTTTTTGGTACTGCACCAGCACGAAGGGGCCCGTGCCGAGTGGCTCCTGGTCGATCTTTTCGGGCGTGCCAGCCTTGAGCATGGCAATGGCGTATTCCTGCGACTGGATGCCGGCAAACTGCATGGCCAAGTTGGACAGGAAGGGGGCCTCGGGCTTGTTGAGCGTGACCTTGACGGTGTAGTCGTCAACCTTTTCGATGGACTTCAGCAGCTTGGGCATGCCCATGTCGTTGAAGTAGGAGTGGTTGGAACTGGTGACCTTGAAGTAGGGATCGGACTCAACCCACTGGCGGTTCATCGTGAACAAGAAGTCATCGGCGTTGAAGTCGCGCGATGGTTTGAAGTTTTTGTTGGAGTGCCACTTCACGCCCTTGCGCAAGACAAAGATGTATTCCAGACCGTCTTTGGACACGGTCCACTTTTCTGCCAGACCCGGAGTGACCTGTGTGCCGCCGCGTTCAAACTTGACGAGGTTATCGTAAATTTGTTCCGTTGCATCAAACGACGTGCCGGTGGTGTTGATGCTGGGTGCAAAATTTTCTGGGCTGCCCTCAGAGCAATACACCAGGGTTTTGGCTGCAGCCGGTGTCAATGCCATCAGGGCAGGCAATGCCACCGCGCAGAGCATGGCAACTTTGCTGGCACGCAACGGGGTGCGTGGGGAAGAAGTGGTCATCAAGAAAACTCCATAAAAAAGGGGCGGCATACGACCCCTTATGAACAATTGAACCAAGCTTGTGGCCGGGTCGCCGAATCGGCCATGTTACGCGAGTACTTGACGGTCCCGTATTGGGGTTCCTACTGTGAGGGAATTCCTGCCGCCGCCAGACGCGGCGCTTCAAAACACGCGACCAAGCGGCCCTGCAACTCCTGCAGCACGGGGCGCTCTTTGCGACATTGGTCGGTGGCATGCGGGCAGCGGGTGGAAAAAACGCAACCCGCTGGCGGGTTCAACGGGGACGGCAGTTCGCCCTTGAGCACGATGCGTTGCGCCGCCGGGCCACTGCCGGCCAGGCCGGGTGTGGATGCCAGCAGCGCTTGTGTATAGGGGTGCAGGGGCCGACTGAAGATGGC
>JANXVI010000385.1 GCA_025351745.1 Rhodoferax sp. | reverse complement strand
GTTTTACTGGTACTGCTGGCACCCATCCTGCTCGCTGGCTGCGAGTCGATGTCGGTCTCTGAATGCAAAGTGGCCGACTGGGCGCGGATGGGCATGGCCGATGGCGCGCGGGGCGGAGACGAGCGGCGCATCGCGGCCTACGCCGAGGACTGTGGCAAGGTTGGCATCGTGCCCAACGCGGCGGCCTACCGGCGCGGGTGGGACGCTGGCATCGTGCAGTTTTGTACGCCTGCGAATGGTTGGCGCGAAGGCCTACAGGGCCACGCTGGCAAGGCATCGGTCTGCCAGGGCCAGGCGGGCTTCGCCGGGTTTGCTCGTTACCTGGAATCCGGATTGCAGGTGCACCGAACCCAGGAGCGCATGCAGCGCAACGCCAGTGAGTCTGAGCGTCTGCAAAAGAAGCTTGAAGAGTCCAAGAGTGACGATGAGAAAAAAGATGTGCGCAGCGACCTGCGCCAGCTGGACCACGACCAGGTGCGCCTGCGCAAGCTGTTGACTGAGCAACAGTTGCTAGGGCCTTGAGGGATTAACTGGTTACACAGCGGGCCTGGGGCCGGTGAGCGCACTACGGGCCTCGGACAGCAAAAATAGGGAAATGGTGAATGGCTTGATGGACTCTGCACACATGGCGATCTGGTCGATCGCGGCGTTGACGATGGCGGGTGTGCTGTTTAGGCCATTCAAACTTCCAGAGGCGACCTGGGCCGTTGCCGGGGCACTGTTGCTGTTGGCCTTCCATCTATTGCCGTTGCCACAGGGGCTCGCAGCGGTTGGCAAGGGCGCCGACGTGTACTTGTTCCTCATCGGCATGATGCTGCTCTCCGAAGCGGCACGGCGGGAAGGACTTTTCGATTGGATTGCGGTGCTCGCAGTCAACCATGCAAGGGGCTCGCAGAGCCGCCTCTTCCTGTTGGTGTACGGCGTCGGTATTGTCGTCACAACATTCCTGTCAAACGACGCTACGGCCGTTGTACTGACGCCCGCAGTTCTTGCGGCGGCGCGCAAGGCAAACGCCAAGCCACTTCCCTACCTCTTCATCTGTGCATTCATCGCGAATGCGGCAAGCTTTGTGCTGCCGATCTCCAATCCTGCGAACCTGGTACTGTATGGCGACCACATGCCACCGCTGAGCGCCTGGTTCGCCAGCTTCGCACTGCCCTGCGCCGTGTCTATTACCGTCACGTATGGGGTGTTGCGTTTCTCGCAGCGCGCCAGTCTGAACCAACCCTGTTTGGCAAACGCAGAGCAAACAATCCTGAGCGCTGGTGGCTGGACGGCATTCGTGGGCATCGTCTGCACCGCACTAGGTTTGCTACTCGTCTCATGGTTTGACAAGCCTTTGGGTCTGCCAACCTGCGTAATGGGTATGCTGACAGCCACCGTGGTACTGATTCGCGATCGGGCCAACCCTTGGCCGATGCTGAAGGGCATGTCGTGGTCTGTACTGCCGCTGGTTGCCGGTCTGTTTGTCGTCGTTGAAGCCCTGCAAAGAACGGGGTTGACCGACGCACTGGTCCATGCACTGAACGCGGACATCAAGGGCTCACTGCTGGGCACAGCCGCTGCTGCGTCGGCTGTGTTGGCGGTCGGCTCCAACGTCATCAACAACCTGCCTGCCGGGTTGATCACCAGCACCATGATCCTTCAAGCCAGCCCGCCACAGGTCGTCATCGATGCTTTGTTGATTGGGGTTGATCTTGGGCCTAACCTCTCCATCACCGGCTCACTGGCGACGATACTTTGGCTCACAGCCCTGCGCCGCGATGGAGAGAACGTCAGCTTCTGGCGTTTTTTCAAAGTGGGCTGCCTCGTCATGCCGCCAGCGCTGGTGCTATCTGTGGGGTCGCGCCTGTTGCTGGCTTAACCAGCACGCCACTCAGTTCTGTGCGGGCAGTCCGATGTGCTGTGCGAAACTTGCCTTGATATCGGCCATGGTGTGCAGAGTCAGGCGGTTGCCATACTGCGTAACCACCTTGCCCGCTGCCTCATTGGCCAGCCACGCGGCGCTAGCGTGGCTGTGGCCATGCGTCACCGCATACAAAAACGCGCCTGCAAACATGTCGCCTGCCCCATTGGTGTCCTTGGCTGCCACCTTAGCCGCGGGCACAGCGGTGC
>JANXVI010000350.1 GCA_025351745.1 Rhodoferax sp. | reverse complement strand
CTGCTGCAGGGCTACGGCTGCCCAGGCGGCATCCAGGCCGACAAAATGCGGCAAAAAAATCACGGTCGGTTCGCTGCCGGCCAATTCATGCACCGCGCCGGTCAGCGTCACGCGCCGCTGCACCCACGCCTTGGGCGCATGCCACAACCAGGAGCGGTCCAGCCAGGCCTGCGAGAAACAGACAAAGGTTTGCCTGGCCAGCCGGCGCCGCGCAGCGTCGGTCATTGCCGGAAAACACAGCGCAAAATTAGCCAGCACCACATGCCGACGAGACCTTATCAAGGCGTACAGAACCCAGCCCAGCACCACGCCCAGGCCGCGCACCCAGGACAGGGGCAAGAACGCCAGCGCCTTCATGAAAAAAATGCCCGCGTGGCTGGCCGCCAAGCCGATCGCCTGGGCAGGCGTTTTCAAGCGATGTCCCTGCGCGGCGTCTTGTAGCGCGCATAGCCCCACAAATACTGGCCTGGCTGGCTCAGCACGATGGCTTCAATCGCCTGGTTGATGCGGGTGACCACCTTGAGCATGTCAGCGCGCAGCGTGTCGGACTTGCCGCGCGCCTCCCTATCCGCCAGTGCCGGCCAGATCTTGAGCAGGTAACCCTGGCCATGCGGCAGGCGTTCGCAACTTACGGGCAACAAGACCGCGCCGCTTTGCAGCGCCAACCGGGCCGCGAGCGTCATGGTGTAGGCGGGCCGGCCAAAAAACGGCGCCCAGAGGCCCAGCCCCTCCGGCGGCACCTGGTCGGTCAGCATGGCGACCGCCCGGTTGGCTTTCAGCGTCTTGTGCATCAGGCGGATGCCGCCCAGGCTGGCCGGCACCACTGTAAGGTTTTGCCGGTCACGCGCCAGGCTTTCCAGCCGGGCCAGCCAGGCCATGCGGGCAGGCCGGTAAATCGCGGTGATGGGCCCGTACAGCTCCGCCAGCGCCTGCGGCCCCAACTCAAAGCTGCCACAGTGGGGGCCGAAAAAAATAACGCCCTTGCCGCGCGCAAAAGCCTGCTCGGCATGGCCCTGGCCGCTCACCTGGACATTGCCCAGGCACGACTGCGAGCGCGGCCGCAGCCAGAGCTTGGGCAATTCGGCGACAAAGCGGCCAGCCTCGGCGATCGCTGGCCGAGCCACCTCAAAGGACAGGCCGGCCTGTGCCACATGGGCGCGAAACTGGGCCCGGTAGGCCGGGCTCAACGCCCAAACCAGCCAGCCCAGCGCGCCGCCCAGCGCGTGCAATGTGGCCAGCGGCCAGTGAGAGAAAAAACGGAATAACCAGAGCATGGAAAGGTGTTTGACAATGCGGCTAATAAATCGGCGTCCTATAATTACGCCTGTCGCCGAGTTACTGAACAACTTGCAGGGCGACATTAAACCAAACTGCTAAAGCGTTCGCCGAAGCATTCCAGCTGGCAACGCGCCAACAAACTTAATGGAGTGTACGCAATGGCGAACGATTTTCTCTTTACTTCCGAATCCGTTTCTGAAGGCCATCCCGACAAGGTGGCTGACCAGATTTCCGACGCGATTCTGGATGCGATTTTCAAACAGGATCCGCGCAGCCGCGTAGCCGCCGAAACGCTGACCAACACCGGTCTGGTCGTGCTCGCCGGCGAGATCACCACCAACGCGCACGTTGACTACATCCAGGTGGCGCGCGACACCATCAAGCGCATCGGCTACGACAACACCGAGTACGGCATTGACTACAAAGGCTGCGCTGTGCTGGTGGCCTATGACAAGCAATCCAACGACATCGCCCAGGGCGTGGACCATGCGAGTGACGACCACCTGAACACCGGCGCTGGTGACCAGGGCCTGATGTTCGGCTACGCGTGCAATGAGACACCCGAGCTGATGCCTGCGCCCATCTACTACGCCCACCGCCTGATGGAGCGCCAGGCCCAGTTGCGCAAGGACGGGCGCCTACCCTTCCTGCGCCCGGACGCCAAGAGCCAGGTCACGATGCGGTATGTCGATGGCAAGCCGCACAGCATCGACACCGTGGTACTGTCCACCCAGCACAGTCCGGACCAGTCTGAGACCATGCACAAGATGAAAGCTTCGTTCACCGAGGCCATCATCGAAGAAATCATCAAGCCCGTGCTGCCCAAAGAGTGGCTCAAGGACACCAAGTACCTGATCAACCCCACCGGCCGTTTTGTCATCGGTGGCCCACAGGGCGATTGCGGCCTGACTGGGCGCAAGATCATTGTGGACACCTACGGCGGTGCCTGCCCCCACGGCGGCGGCGCGTTCTCCGGCAAGGACCCGTCCAAGGTGGACCGTTCTGCCGCTTACGCCGCACGTTATGTGGCCAAAAACATCGTGGCAGCTGGTCTGGCGCGCCAGTGCCAAATCCAGGTGGCCTACGCGATTGGCGTGGCCAAACCGATGAACGTCACCGTATACACCGAGGGCACCGGCGTCATTTCTGACGACGCGATCGCCAAGCTGGTGGGCGAGCACTTCGACCTACGCCCCAAGGGCATCATCCAGATGCTGGACCTGCTGCGCCCCATCTACGAGAAGACCGCGGCCTATGGCCACTTTGGCCGCGAAGAGCCCGAGTTCACATGGGAGCGCAGCGACAAAGCCCAAGTTCTGCGGGCGGCAGCGGGATTGTGAGACCTTGCGGGACAGACCAAGATTTGTGAAACAAATTTGCTCTGTCCCCAACTGATTAAAAGACCCCATGAAACTTCAAACACAACGCTTCATTGATCGCTGGGCAGGCCAGCTTCTGTGCGGCGCGGTGTCGGCCTGGGTGCGCTTTACCGGGCTAATCAGCGCGCCACCGCGACTGGCCACGGCGCCAAAAAATTTCCTTGTCATCCTGTTGTCCGAGATGGGCAGCATTGTGTTGGCAGGCCCGATGTTTGCGCAACTACGACGCCAGTACCCGGGTGCAGCCATCCATATCCTGCAGTTGAAGAAAAATCAAGAAGTCACCAAGCTGCTGCAACTCACGCAACCTGAGTACATGCACAGCCTGGACGACCGCTCGGGCGCCTCGTTGGTGGGCGACATACTCAAGGTCAGCGCGACCATGCGCCGCCTCGGGCTGGACGCGGTGATCGACTGCGAACTATTTTCGCGCGTCAGCGCTTTGCTGTCGTTCAGCACCGGCGCACCGGTACGGGTCGGGTTCACACCGCACACGCAAGAAGGCTTGTACCGCGGCAGTTTTATCAACCACGCGATCCCCTACAACCCCTACCAGCACATCAGTAAACAATTTTTGTCCCTGGTGGATGCGCTGAAGCCTGCTGGCAGCATGCCACGCAACAAGGCCGCGCCGATTCGCAGCATGCCAGTGGGTACCGAACTGTCCGTCACTTTTTCTGAAGACGAATTGGCCGCATACCGGGCGAAGCTGTTGACCGACCACTCGGTGACCGCAAGCCGCAAATTGGTCTTGGTGTACGCCGGTGGCGGCATCCTGCCCGAGCGAGCATGGCCGGCCGAACACTATGCCCGCGTGGCCAAAGGTCTGTGTGCTGCAGGCTTTGCTGTCGGCCTGATCGGCCTGAAGGACGACGCCCAGTTGGCCACAGACCTGATCTCAAAAATCAAACATGAAGCCTGTGTCGATCTCACCGGCTACACCCGTAGCATCCGCGAGTTGCTCATGCTGATGCACGCGGCACAATTGCTGATCACCAACGACGGCGGCCCTGGTCACTTTGCCACACTCACCCCCATCCAGACCATGGTGTTTTTCGGCCCCGAGACCGGCAAGCTCTATGGCCCGCTGGGCTCGCGCCACACCGTACTGGAAAGCGGCATAGCCTGCTCGCCCTGCCTGTCCGCCTACAACCACCGGCTGACCTTTTGCGATGGTGACAACCAGTGCCTCAAACGCATTGCACCCGACCCAGTGCTGGCAGATGCGCTGGCTTTTTTAGGCGGCAACAACAGCAGTAGTGGCAAAACCGCCGAGGCCAACGTGTCATGACAGGTGGCGTGAAAGGCGGCACGGCGCTACAACGCGCGATATTGTGGGCGCTGGGCTTGCTGGAGCGCTACCGCTACATCAAGTTCGGCATCGTTGGCGCAAGCGGTACGGTCGTCAATTTGACGATGCTGCACCTTGGTCATGAGTACATCTTCAACCACATTGAAGCTTCATACAACAAGCCCTACATCTCACTGGCCGTTGCCATCGCGTTGGCGACGATCAACAACTTCACGTGGAACCGGCTATGGACGTGGTCCGACCGGGTCAAGACCCTCGAACAGGGTGAAAGCCCCGGTCCGGTCAGCCCTCAACTCCTTGCCACCGAATTTGGCCAGTACATCACAGCCTCGGCGTTCGGCAGCGGCTTGCAGTATGTGCTGACGCTGCTGCTATCGGGCAGTATGGACTACCGGATAGCCAACATCATTGCGATCCTGGCCGCCAGTGTGAGCAACTTTCTGGCCAACGATCGCTGGACGTTCAAAAGCGACAAAGAGTAACGAATGTTGCCCCCACGTTCCGCCGCTGCGCGGGTCGCGGCCCGGCGCAAAAACATGTACCCACGCGAGCCCCTCCCCTGGCTCTGGCTGGCGCTGGTGGCAGTGGCCGCACTGCTGTACTTCTACGGCCTGAACAGCCCCTATGCCCCGACCAACGGTGACGAGATGGTGTACATCCATATCGCCCGCATGACGGCCGAAAGCGGCCACTGGCTGCCGCTGCAATCGGAGATAATAGCCACGCGCAACACCAAACCACCGCTGCTGTTCTGGCAGGCCATAGCGGCCGGCGATTGGGGACGGAACTGGAACCTGTATGGGCTGCGCCTGCCCAGCGTCCTCTACACCTTTGCCACGACTGCGCTGCTGGCCTTCTTTGCCCACCGCATCAGCGGCCATGTGCGAACGGCATGCATCGCCGCAGCGCTGTACCTGCTGTTCTTCTCGACCTTTCGCTACGGGCGCGCCTATCTGACGTCGGCGCCCGAGACCTTCTGGCTGGCCTTGCCGATGTGGTGGGTGCTGTGGTTGCGCGTGCGCGGCCCAGTCGCTGAGGCACCACAGCCGGGCGCAACCGCTCCAGCAGGCCCATTCCTCGGCATGGACTGGCGCGTGTTCACGTTGATGGGCATCGCCATGGGCCTGGGCTCGGCCTACAAGTCCTTCGCTCTGGTGGCACCCGCCGCGGCTGCCATCTGGTGTGCATGGCTGCTCAGCGCGCCGCGCCTGGATCGGCAGACGATCATCCGCGCCACGGTAGGCCTGGCCTGGAGCACGGCGCTGGCCCTGGGCATTTTCGCGCTGTGGTTTGTACTGGACCCGGACCCGGCCTCGGTGTGGCAGGAATTTGTGCTGGCCGAGAACGCCGGCAAGATGTCCAACACCCGGGGCTACTGGCACGCCGCGTTGTTTGGGGCTTACCCCATGTGGACGCAGTTGCTGGCCTACCCTGTCAACGCGGGCTTGCTCGTCTTCACCGTGCTGGGCCTGGGCTGGGTGGCACTCAAGGTCGCGTTCAAGCGCCAGACGTATCTGCAACTGACGCCCGCGCTGCGTGTGCTGTTGGTCTGGGTTGTCGTATGGCTGGTCGTGTTCACGGTGCCCAGCCAACGCTCCGAGCGTTACCTGATCCCGGCCATGCCCGCCATCGCCATCGCCATGGCTTTGGCCTGGGACAAGATTGCCAAAGCCTGGTTCTGGATCACGCTGGCCATCGGCGTGCCCGCGCTGGTCATGCTGGCACGTGTCGCCTGGGTCATGGGGGACTTGCACATCTCCAGCAGACCACAAATTGCTATAACTTTGATAGTGGCATGCGCAGGTTTGGCGGTGGCTAGCGCCGGTTTTTTCATAAGCCGCTGGGCCAAGCCGGCAACTTTGGCGACAGTGCTGGCCATTTACGCCACCTTCAGCTTGATGGTGCAACCGCTCAGCACTGCAGACGCGGGTTACAGCCCCGCCGTGTTGGCGCAAATGCGGGCCCAGCGCGTGGCCGTGCCCAACGGCTTTACCGGCCAGTTCGAGCGCTTTCGCTTCGTACTGCCCGGTGTGAGTATCACGCCCTATGACGCCGAGGGCCGCAACACCGGCGCCTTCCAGCCCGAACTCCCGCCCGCCGAGCGACTCATGTTTCTATTGGAACAATTCGACGCCGTCGTTTGGTTGCAGGACAGCCTGGACCAAGCCCAACCGAGCTGCCTGCCCGGCTGCACCCTGCTGGGCTCGCGCTGGCATGTAAAGAGCCGACACAAGGATGGCGAGGTGACGCTGGACAACCTGTGGTACCCCCAACAGTGGCTGTTCCGCCGCGAGTGGCTGGTGGCAAAGACGCCGTGATAGGTGGGCGTCAGGACGGGCTGGACCAAAGCCTGATCGCGATACAGACCTCGTGTCTGGTTGTGCGGATGTACGGAGTTTCGGCCGCTGTTTGGGCTCAAGTCACTCCGTAAAAATAGTCTGTAGCCCTCGCGGAATCTGGGTTAGCAGCTATCAAAACCATAGTATTCATGGTCCCCTCAAGCTCCGACGATGACGGGCCAACCTAACTGTAGCGCGCGCTGATGCTCAGTCACGAGCCGTATGATGCCATAGCCCCCCACCACGGCGGCCACAGCAGCGACATTGCTATCACGGCGACGCTCAAGGCCATCCAATCCCGCCAGGGTTCGCGCCATGCCTATGCGCGCATGGCGCAAGGCCGCGGTCAACAAACTGACATCACGCCGGATCTGACCGCGTTCATGGATGCGCGCACTGCACGCATCGAGGCTTTGGAAGCAGAGGTTGCACGGCTGCGGAGCAAGCCTGCGACGGACGTTGAACGTGACGACGAAACCCTAGCTCAGGGCGCCGCTGCCAGGACCCCGCGCACTGCTTCAATGCGTTTGCGATTCAACCCAAGGTCACTTTTACCCAAACGTGAAGATGAGCGCACTTGAATGGCGTTTGCAGTCGGGTCAAACCAGAACTCCACATCGTCAACATATTTCATCAGCGGGGTGGTGTACTGGGCATACAGGTAGTCGGGCGCATGGGATATGAGCTTGGCACCATCCATGCCTTCCACAATGCCTTTGAGTTTGGCAATGGTGGCGGGGCCGTCCGTGCGCAATGCCAATGGGGCAATGCTGGAATACTTGCGCTGAGGATGGTCGGGATAGAGGTCAGCCTGGCTGCTGACACTATTGTCCGTGGAGGACAGACCTTTGAGCTTGCCTTGCCGTACCCCTAAGTCTGTAGGGGCGCTACCTTGCAACATACCCAACTGCCCCGCAACAATGGCGCTCACGACAAGCACCAAAACCACGATAACTATCCATTTGATAACCAACATTGCGCGTTCTCCAATGTTTTGCGTGGCGGTTGCGACGACTTGTCAACGATCTGACTGCCAGTATCGCACCGAGTCGCGGCATCGCTATGACTGGATGTGCTGGGATTGCCCCTTTGGCGACACCACTCCGTCTGTGTGCCCCCATCAGGCCTTACACAGGAGCGTTACAGGATAGGGAGTGCGTCCCTTGATGGGTAGCATTTTCGACTGCTACCTGTTTGCGAAATTTGGGGGCTGGGGCTTTCCAACTGCCCCCGTCCAAGCGGGCGGATTCGACTACATCCAGATACACATCTCGTGGGGCCTATTGTGTCTAGCCGCACAGTACGAGCCAAAGGTGATGCGTAGAGTCAACCTCGATGGTTCAAGGTAGCGCTTCCGTAAGCGGCAGTGCTTTCTTCTCATCATCGCGGTCCCACCTCTGCGAGGCCGTGAACCTGTCGTCCGACACCGGGCGGCTTTCTTAACTCAAGGAGTAATACATGTCCAACAGCAATTCGGGTAGCAATACAGGTCGCGGTTCGTCGGATTCGAAGTCCGGCGGTCAACAAGGCTCACACAGCGGATCTGGCAGTGCCAGCAACAGCCACGACAGCAACAGCCACGACAGCCACAAGACCGACCACACTTCGGAAAAACAACAAGACCAAAGCGCTCCCAAGCAAAAATCTCCAGGCAGTAGCAAGGGCGACACGCATGAACCCTCTGGAAAATCGCGTCACCAGGGTCACAAAAACGGCTAAATCAGTTCGCTGATTTACGCAACTCAGGGCTTCGCTACGGCGGAGCCCTTTTTTACACGCAACGGAATCGGCAGTCGCCATTTTCTCGGCGCTATGTGCGCCTCCATACAGAGGCGACTGCCAGACCGGTTTAACCTCACCGACACTTTTTACTCACTCAAGGATTGAACATGGCCACTGCAAAACGTGCATCCGTCGCTAAGACCAACCCCGCCGTCAAGAAGACTGCATCTTCCAAATCAGTTGCGTCGGCGAAGAAGAGTCCGGCTGCAAAAACCCCACCCCAATCGCAAGACGCAATCGCCATCCTGCGCGCAGATCACAGCCTCGTGAGCGGCCTTTTTGCCGAGTTTGCCAAAACCCGATCGGGTTCGAGGAAGAAGTCGCTGGTCGCGCAAATCTGCACGGAACTGAGCATTCATGCCCAGGTTGAGGAAGAGATTTTCTACCCAGCAATCAAGGCGGCGCTGCGTGACAAAGAACTGGTACCAGAAGCCACCGTGGAACACGCCACCTTAAAAGACCTGATGGCCCAGGTTGAGGGGAAAGAGCCAGACGGCGAGATGTACGACGCAAAGATCAAGGTCATGTCGGAGTATGTAAAACACCACGTCAAGGAAGAACAAACCGAAATGTTCCCCAAGGCGCGCAAAACCAACCTGGATATGAAAGAACTTGGCGCACGCATGCTGGTCCGCAAAGAAGAGTTGAGACCTCTGAAAACCGCGCAGGCGCATCGCACAGGCGTAATGGCCAGCATCAAAGATGCGATGGGAATAGTGTGATGGCTGACCCGTCGCACCATGGCCGCGACAGGTTTGACTGGGCCTAATGATTTAGGCCTAAAGTATTTGAGGCGGTGTTGGAAATAACCGACACCACAGCTTTTTCCACGGTGTTAACTTTGGCGTCTCTGACAATCCGATGCGCAAGACACCATGACCACTTTGAAAGACTGCCAGCAACGCGATAGCGCGGACCCGCTGCGCGCACTGCGCGATCTGTTCACCATTCCACCGGGCGTCATTTATCTTGATGGCAATTCTCTAGGCGTGATGCCCATGGCCGCCGCCGCTCGCGCTGCGCAGGTGATCACACAGGAGTGGGGCACCGGCCTGATTCGCTCGTGGAATACCGCGGGTTGGTTCGATCTGCCACAGCGCCTGGGCAACATGATCGCCCCGCTGATTGGCGCGGGGCCAGACGAAGTGGTCGCCACCGACACCACCTCTATCAACCTGTACAAGGTGCTGGCCGCCGCGCTGTCCATCACCGCAGCAGACGCACCACAACGCCGCGTGCTGGTCAGTGAGCGCAGCAACTTCCCGACCGACCTCTACATCGCCGAAGGCTTGTGCAAAGAACGCGACTACACGCTGCGGTTGGTGGAGCCCGAAGCAATTGCCGCTGCGCTCACTGCAGACGTCGCCATCCTGATGCTCACCCATGTGAACTACCGCACCGGCGCCATGCACGACATGGCCACCGTCACCGCAGCTGCACACGCGGCCGGTGCGCTGGTGGTGTGGGACCTGGCGCACAGCGCAGGCGCGGTGCCGGTGGACCTGGCGGGTGCCAAGGCCGACTTCGCGATAGGCTGCGGCTACAAATATTTGAATGGCGGCCCCGGTGCACCGGCTTTCGTGTGGGTCAACCCCAAACATGCAGACCGCTTCTGGCAACCGCTGTCGGGCTGGTGGGGCCATGCCAAACCGTTTGCATTTACCGCTGATTACAAACCCGCCGCCGGCATCACCCGCTACCTGTGCGGCACACAACCCATCGTCAGCATGTCGCTGTTGGAGTGCGGATTGGACGGCTTCAAGGCTGCTGAAGGCCTGGGTGGCATGTTAGCGCTGCGCAGCAAGTCGCTGGCCTTGACGGACTTGTACATCCGACTAGTAGAAGGGCGCTGCCAAGGTTTCGGCTTGGGCCTGGCAACCCCACTGGAGCACGCAAAGCGCGGCTCGCAGGTTTGCCTGACGCGCGAACACGCTGCGGGCGGCGCTTTGGGCTCCGGCGCATTTGCCATCGTGCAGGCGTTGATCGCGCGCGGCGTGATTGGCGACTTTCGCGCAGGTGACGGCGGCATCCATAAAGACATCTTGCGCTTTGGTTTTACGCCGCTGTACATCGGCTTTGAAGACGTGTGGCACGCGGTGGAGCATCTGCGCCAGGTGCTGGAAACCGAGGAATGGAAGAAACCTGAATTCAACCGGACGCAGGCAGTCACGTAAGACGCAGAGGGGGCGGAGGGGGCGGCCGATTTGTGCGCGTTTGGCACCATGAGGACGCCGCCGCTGCACCCTCTGCGTCCGCCCGCACACACCGCCGGACAACTCAGATATGGAAACAACTTTATGAACCAACCCAACTCCGGCTGCCCCATGGGCGCCAAGCCCGCAGGCGAAGCCATCGTCGCCGAAGAAAAAGCCCAGCTCGACTTTAGTAACAGCATGAGCTACGGCGACTACCTGCACATCGACACGATTTTGTCGGCGCAAAAGCCGCTGTCGCCGGCGCATGACGAGATGCTGTTTATCGTCCAGCACCAAACCAGCGAGCTGTGGATGAAACTGATGCTGCACGAACTGAATGCCGCAATACGCCACATCGCACAAGACGATTTGCCACCCGCCTTCAAGATGCTGGCGCGCGTCAGCAAGATCATGGAGCAACTGGTGCATGCGTGGGACGTACTGGCCACCATGACGCCACCCGAGTACAGCGCCATGCGCCCTTTCCTGGGCCAGAGCAGCGGCTTTCAAAGTTTTCAGTACCGCTGCATCGAATTTGCAATGGGCAACAAAAACGCCGCCATGCTCAAGCCCCACGCCCATGCGCCCGACCGCCTGGCGCTGGTGCAAGCCGCCTATGAGGCACCATCGCTGTATGACGAAGCGCTGCGCCTGATGTCGCGCCGTGGTTTGCCCGTGCCCGTATCGCACACGCAGCGCGATTGGTCGCAACCCTATGCTGCCAGTAAAGAGGTGGAGCAAGCCTGGCTGCAGGTCTACCGCAAACCCGAAAGCAACTGGGATCTGTACCAACTGGGTGAAGAACTAACCGATCTGGAAGACGCCTTCCGCCTGTGGCGCTTCCGCCATGTGACCACGGTGGAACGCATCATCGGCTTCAAACGCGGAACGGGTGGCACGGGGGGTGTGAGCTACCTGCGCAAGATGCTGGATGTGGTGCTGTTCCCCGAGATATGGTCGCTGCGGACAGAGCTTTAAGTAAAAATTGGCAGTAGCCCTCGTAGATATTAGCTTTATTGCTATATATTTGATAGCTCCCGCCGACCAAGAAGCTGATGGAATTGATACGATCCACTCAAACGCAATTTCCCTTTTAAAGCGATCGCAGTCGCCGTAGAAGCGATATCGCAATTGATGGACTCACGCCATGCCGGCCATGAAAACAAAGGCGACGTTGAGCGAGTTGTTCATGACATGCCCGGTGATGCTGGCGAGCAGGCCAATGGATTGCCTTCACTTCTCTCCGCCGTGACAAACATGACTAGCGCAGACAGCACAAACAGGCGATAGGTCAGCCGCCTTAAACGAGTGGGGTAGGTCAATAGGGTCTGACAGCCCAGACCCTTTGCATATACCCCACCACCCCCACTAGTACCCATGATGGCTATCCGCATGCCCCATCTCCCGCTTGGTTGTCAAAATCAGCAGTATGCCGGGCCGGTGTTGCAGATCCCGTCTCCCGCGCACAGCGGTTATTCCACAGCCGCATTTTCTTCGCAGAAAATGGCGCTTTAACCAATGAGGTTCTTGTGAATCCATCCGCTCCCCATGCAGAAATGATCGCCGCTTTCACGCGGGCGCAGGCTGATGCTGCGCACAAGCTCGCATTGATCAAAGTCGTCGCCAACAAGGGGCCAAAGGCCATCCAGGTGGCCGTCGAGACAGCCGCAAAGGCTGCAAAGCGACGGGATTCGTTTGCAAAAAAGCTGAAAGCGCTGGGGGTGGTCCTTAACGAGGGAGTGGGCTAGGTAGCGGTGCCGCCCGATTGAATCCAAAACATCTTTTGATCCGTACTCCAAAGTGAGGTCTACTGTCTGACCTGGAACCATAAAAAATGACCCAACAACGCGTAGCCCACTCGGCCGGCCAAAAAGGCCTGGCTTGGCTATTGGTGTTGGCGATAGGTCTCTTGGGTCTGACCATTACGCGGCAGCAGGTTCTGGGTTCCTTGCACAGCCACACGGGCAATGCGCTGCACACGCCATCGGTGCTGAGCACCGCCGTATCCAACCTGGCCCATGACTGGATCAGCCGCTGGCAGCAGCAACAGGTGTTTGGGCACGGGCAATTGATATTGGGCTCCGCATCGGCTGTACCACTCTGGCCCGCAGCCCGCGCCGCGGTTGCAGACGCCAGCCGATTGCACGATGTGCACGATTCGCATGCACATGACCATGACTCTCTTGAGCGCCACCACCATGCTGCGCACGATGCGAGCGTTGTAGCTGTGGACGGCGGCGCACAGTTGGCGGACGCAGCCGACAGTTCAGCCAACGGGCCCTCTGTGTTGCTGACGGGCGCAGGGGTTCTTGCCGTTGGGCTTAACGTGCCGATGGTGGCTGAGCACAACGGCCCATGGCCGGTCGGGCGCTTCGTCGCCTTTGCTTCGCGCAGCGTCCCGCCGCTTCTGCGTCCGCCTACCGTCTAGGGCCAGCACCCGCCGGGCGGCGCACAAAGCGTTCTGCTACGGCACATCGGTAGCGTGCCCGCATGTTGATGCGAACACGTTCCCACGCTGCACACGGCGCCAGCCGTGACAACCCCTATTTACATCATTTCTCAGGATTAGTCTGTGAACACTCGCCTCCATCTCAACCTTGTCTCCAGGGCCTGTCTTCTGTGCATGGCCTCAGCCATGGCCCCTGCCATCGCGCAAACATCCGCCAACGCGGCTGCAACACCGACTGACCAGCTTGCGCCAGTAGAGATCAAAGGCACCTATGACAACGCAGTCGGAACCTCCAACGCCGCCAGCCAGGGCGTGGTCACTGCCAAGCTGATTGAAAACCGCCCCACGCTGCGCCCGGCCGAGGTGCTGGAGTTTGTGCCGGGCGTCATCGTCACCCAACACAGTGGTGATGGCAAAGCCAACCAGTACTTTCTGCGCGGCTTCAACCTCGACCATGGCACCGACTTCGCCACGTTTGTGGACGGCATGCCGGTCAACATGCCGACGCATGCCCATGGCCATGGCTATAGCGACCTAAACTGGCTCATCCCTGAACTGGTCAACCGCATCAGCTACAAGAAGGGTCCCTACTTCGCCGATGAGGGCGACTTCAGTTCGGCCGGCGTGGCGCGCTTGGGCCTGTTTGACACCTTGCCCAGCGGCATTGCGTCCCTCACTGTGGGTGAAGAACGTTATGCCCGCGCACTGATCACCCAGTCCGTGCAATGGCTGGGCGGCAATGTGTTGTATGCGCTGGAGACTGCCCACAACAATGGCCCATGGGAGCAGCCTGAAGGCTTTCACCGTGCCAACGGCGTGTTGCGCTACAGCGCCGCCAGCGACAACGCCCGCACCAGCTTCACCGCCATGGCCTACAGCGCGGCTTGGCATTCCACAGACCAGATTCCGCAGCGCGCCGTGGACCAGGGCCTGGTGGGCCGTTTTGGTGCGATCGACCCTACGGATGGCGGCAACACGGAGCGCACCAGCCTGTCGTTCCAGACCGAGCGAAAGTCGGACGCCGGCACCTTCAAAGCCAACGCGTATGCCATTGCATCTAAGCTTAACCTGGTGTCCAACTTCACCTACGATCTTGAGCCCCCGCGCTTGTCGTTTCGCGGACTGGGCTGCCCCCCGGCGGGGTGTAATCCGCCTTGGGGCGGCTCGGCTGCGAATTTGGACCAACCCGCACCACCCCGCAACGCCGACCAGTTTGTACAGGCCGAGAGTCGCCGGGTGCTCGGTGGCGGTGTCAGTCAATCCTTTGCAACACCCTTTGGCGGCCTGGACAGCACCACGACCGTGGGCACCAGCCTGCGCATGGACAGCCTAGCCCCAGTGGGCCTGTACAAGGGCCTGGGCGGGCAGCGCACTGACACGGTGCAAGAGAGCCAGGTAGGCCAAAACCTGTTCGGCCTGTATGCGGAGAACGCCACCGCCTGGACGCCGACGCTTCGCACCTTGCTGGGCGCGCGCTACGACCGCATGGAGGTGGATGTGCGCAGCTCCATTGCCGAGAACTCCGGCCAGCAATCGGCCGACCTAGCCAGTCCCAAGCTGTCCGTCATCCTGGGGCCGTGGAACAAGACCGAGTATTTTGTAAACATCGGCAGCGGCTTTCACAGCAACGACGCCCGCGGCGTGACCGCGCGCCTGTCACCCAAAGAAGGCACGCCGATAGACCCATCGCCCGCCTTGGTACGCACCACGGGCAGCGAGCTCGGTCTGCGCACCGAAGCCATTGCCGGCCTACAAAGCTCCCTGGCCCTGTGGCAACTCGACATTGGCTCCGAGCTGGTGTTCGCGGGCGATGCGGGCGACACCGGTGCCAGTGGCGCCAGCCGACGGTGGGGCGTCGAGTTCAACAACCACTACCGTGCCACACCGTGGTTGCTGCTGGATGCTGACCTTGCCCTCTCGCGCGCCGAGTTCACCACGGCGCAGGGCGATGCGCCCAACGCCGGGCGGTATGTTCCCGGTTCGGTTGAAACTGTGGTCTCGCTCGGCGCGACCATCAGCGACCGGGGCCCCTGGTCGGGCCAGTTCCAGTTGCGTTACTTTGGCCCACGCCCGCTGATCGAAGACAACAGCCAACGCTCAGACGCCACTACGCTGGCCTATCTGCGTGTGGGCTACCAGATCAGCCGCAAAACCAAGCTGGCGCTGGACGTATTCAACCTCTTTGACAGCAAGGCCAGTGACATTGATTACTACTACACCTCACGCCTGCCGGGTGAACCGTCTGAGGGGGTGGCCGACCGCCACTTTCATCCGGTAGAGCCACGCAGTGTGCGGTTGACGTTGACTGCACATTTTTGAGTCGCGGGGCGGAAAGTTCAAGGAAAATACGGCTCTGCCCTGGCGCGCAAAGCCTATGCAGCTATCAATTTTGTAGCATACGTTGAGACCATTGAGCCGTTCTGCGGGTTTGCGCAGCGAACCGCACACGCCACTTTTGCGTCCATGGAAAGGCAGACACGGTAGACTGCCCCACCATGCATACCCATTCGTTCCAAGCCATCCCCAAGTCCCGCGCGTTTCGTATTGAGGTCTGTGAATCTTTGTCGCGGTCACCCCTGTTCAAAGACTGGTCCTGGGACGAACTCGACGCCCTGAGTTCGTACATGGCGGGCTACCGCGCCAGCGCGGGAACCTTGCTGTTTGAAGAAGGCGAGGCGGGCGATGCGATGGGGCTGCTGCTGTCGGGCCAGATCGAAGTGCGCAAAACCGATGCAGCGCACGTCGCGCAGTTTGTGACCCACATCGTCGCGGGTCGCACATTCGGTGAGATGGCAGCTATCGACGGCGAAAAGCGATCCGCCACCTGCGTCGCAACCGAACCGTGTGTGCTTGCGCTGTTACCCAAGACCCAGTTTGAACGCATCCTGGTCGTCAACGAAGCCATGGGCATCAAACTGTTACTGCGGCTCACGCGCCTGTTGAGCGAGCGCCTGCGCCTTGTCAATGGCGCGCTGGTGGACTTCCTGAGCAAAGATGCTGCATAACGCGCCTACTGCGCGCCCTTGAACTCTGCCATGGACTCTGTCTGGACACTTTGGAGTTTTTTCATCATGGGGACAATCATGGTTTGCACGGCGCTCATGGTCTTTTGGCCTACCAAAGGCATTTTCTTGACCATGGCATCGCCCGCGGGACTGCGGTAAAAGGCGACCAGCCCATCGATGTCTTCCTGCGTGAGGCTCTCCTGGTAGATGTTGATGTAGATGGGTCGGAGTTTGTCCCAGGTTAGTTCTTGGAGCACAATCTCCGACGCCTTTTTAACCATGTTCTCCATGGCGCGTCGCTGCGCGTCGTTCGGCGTCTTGCCTTCGAGGGCCCGTTCTGCGGTCTGGCGCATGGTGAGCTCCACGTTCGCAGACATGGAGCTCACCAGCGCGGGTGCACGGGTCACTTCGAACAAGGTGTCCAAAGATTCTATGGAAGGCGTAGCAGCAAGGCCCGGCGCCGAGGCGCACAGAAAAATACAAGCAGCAGCGAAGACTTTTTTCATGGATAGAAACTCCCTATTTTGAATGGAGGTGCTACTGTAATCTGGTTTCCGGCGAAAGCAGATGCCCAAAGCCGGCCCACTGGCTCGCCCTGGGGTGCCATCCAGATCCCGCTAACCGATGACCTCATAGGCGACTACCGCGAAACATCTCAGGCTGTTATCTCGTTCGTGGTCGAACTCGCATCAGTTCCGGATGGATCGATAGAACCTTATGCAGCCAACGCCTTGCGCCGTCGATCGGGAGCGAGCGCGGCACACACCAGCTGGATGGCGGCCTGTGCGGTATGGCCCCCGAAGTCTCGCAAGGGGTTGTACTCTGCCAGTTCCATAGCCACAAAGCTCGGGTCGTGGCTGCAACCTGCCAAGACCGGCAACGCATCGGCCAGGCGGATGCCAGTCTCAACGGGTGTCCCTGTGCCCGGTGCATCCAGCGGATCGAGACCATCCAGGTCTAGCGTCAATCCCCACCCTGCGGTACCTTGCTTAACAACGGCGCGAGCCTCGTCAAAGCAGGCGGCAAAACCGCGATCCAGCACCTCATCCATGGTCATCACACGCACCTAGAGTTCAGTCAGCAATTGGGCCTCCGCGGGCTCATAGCTGCGTGCGCCTATGACCACCACGCACTGCGGCAACACCTTGCCACGCCAGCCGTACAGACCAGCCATTCCATCGGATCCACGGCCCAGCAATGCAGCCAACGGCATGCCGTGTGGCGCCTGGCTGTCGGATGTCTGGGGCGTATGGGCGTCCATATGGGCGTCGATCCAGATCAGTCCCATTCGGCCGGACGGGCGCAAGAACTGCGCAACACCGCTCCACGTTCCTGCGGCGCTGGAGTGGTCACCACCAATCACCAAAGGCTGCAGGCCCCCGAGCAGCGACTTTTCAACCGAGGCGGCGAGTTGCGCAGAAAAGACTTCGATCGCATCCAACCGGCTGCTGGCCTGCAAGGGCTGTGCGGTGATGGTGTCACCCCAAGTAACAGCACGGCCGGTGGCTGTCAGGGCTTGCGCAATGCCATGCTCACGCAATGCAGGCGCGCCCCACTTACAGCCGCCGTCGCTGGCGCCTTCGCCAACCTGGGCGCCTATCAGTTGCAATCCGCGCGAACTCATGCGGCTTGGCGCAGTGTGGCGCGTGCTGCAGCGGCGCACGCAAACAGATCCTTGGGATTGCGCAACGCCGGTATCAGGTCCACCGTGCTGCCCACGCCGAGCTTCTGGGACAGCGCGTGGATGTAACGCAGGGCCGAAAGGTCTTCCAGTGCGAAGCCCACCGAATCGAACAGCGTGACTTGCTCGGCGGTGTCGCGCCCCGGCTGACGGCCCGCCAAAACCTGCCACAGCGCATACGTTTTGAAGTCTTGCTGCATCTGCTGCAACTCACCCCTCACACGGGTCTGCGGCTCATACTCCACAAATACTTTGGAGCGCAACAAGATGCTGGGCTGCAACTCGGTCTTGCCAGCACAATCGCCACCGACCGCGTTCAGGTGCATGCCCGGCTTGACTAAGTCGTCGGTCAAAATAGTGGCGTTTGTCTTGTCCGCGGTGACCGTGGTCACAATGTCAGCTCCCCGCACGGCTTCGCGAATGGACGACGCGCGCACGATGCGCAAGGTGCCGTTGGTGACGTAGGGCGACAGATTCGCCACCAGCTTGTCGGTAGCCTGCCGGTCCACATCAAACACCCGCAGCTCGGTTATGCCCAACTGGGTCATGAAGGCAATCGCCTGAAACTCGCTCTGCGAACCATTGCCAATCAAGGCCATGCTGCGACTATTAGGGCGCGCCAACACCTTGGCTGCCAGGGCCGAGGTGGCAGCCGTGCGCAACGCGGTGAGGATGGTGATTTCGCTCAACAGCATGGGGTAGCCGGTGGCGGCGTCCGCCAACACGCCGACGCCGACGGCCATGTTGATGCGGTGCGACTGGTCGAATTCATCCCAGCGCAAGAAGCCTTCGCGTATGCAATCGGCCATTTCGGCCATCAGCGCTGCAACACCATGCTGCAACACCAGTTGCTGCATGGCGGTCACGTCGATATAGCGGGTCATGGGCGCATCCGCTTCATTTCAGACTGTTGGATAGAAATGCTTGCAGGCGCTCGCTGCGGGGGCGCGACAACACTTCAGATGGCTCGCCCTGTTCCTCAATCTGGCCCTTGTGCAAGAACACCAGTTGGTTGCTGACCTCGCGCGCAAAGCCCATCTCATGCGTCACCACGACCATGGTGCGGCCCTCCTCCGCAACCGAGCGCATCACGCGCAAAACCTCGCTGACCAGCTCAGGGTCCAGTGCCGATGTCGGCTCGTCAAACAGCATGACCTTGGGCTCCATCGCCAAAGCGCGGGCGATGGCCACCCGTTGCTGTTCACCGCCGGACAGATGCGCCGGAAACGCATCCTTGCGGTGGTACACCCCCACGCGCTGCAGGTAGGCATGGGCACGCTCCAGCGCCTCTGCCTTGCTCAGGCCCAAGGCGTGGATCGGTGCCTCAATGACGTTTTCAACTGCCGTCATGTGCGCCCACAAATTGAAGTGCTGGAACACCATGGATACTTGCGCCCGCAACTGTTGCAACTGGGCTTGGCTGCTGACCTTGAGCGTGCCCTGTTTGTCCGGCACCAGTCGCAGCTCTTCTCCATCCAGCACGATGCGTCCCGCGTTGGGTTGCTCCAACAGATTGAGGCAGCGCAAAAATGTGCTCTTGCCTGAACCGCTGGAGCCGATCATCGAGATCACATCGCCCTTGTTGGCGGTAATGCTGACCCCCCTTAGCACTTCGTTGGTGCCAAAGCGTTTGCAGATGTCCAGTCCTTGCAGGATGGTGTGGTCGGCCATGGAAGAATCTCTCAAAATGGTTTGCATGCGCTCAGGGGCTGAGCAGCTTGCCGGTTCGGGCCAGCGACGTGCCGGCGATCTTGGCCAGGCGCTTGCCAGGCACCGCCCAGCGCGAGCCGCAGCGGGCGTAGAGCAGACCGTCGGATTTGCAACGCAGCGGGGTCACGGTGCCGGTCAGGGCATCGACCACATCGGCTATCACATCGCCTGCCACCACCCGCTCGCCGGGATTGCGGTGGAACACGACCACACCGGCATGCGGGGCGGTGATGGGCTCTGACCCCGACAACGGGGTCGGCGCACACTGGGGGCCACGCACAGCATCGGCGACACCGCTCAGCACTCCGCGCTGGGCCAGAAAGGTGCACAACCCCTGTGCGTCCTGCTCGGCCAGGATGTGGCTGGTATCGGTTTCGCCGCGCAGCTCTACGGTCGCGCCAAAGCATGCAAGGTCAATCGGAAACTCGGGCAACAGCCTTTGCAAATCAAACCAGGGGCGGGTGCAGGCTTCGTCAAAGGGAGAATCGCCCGACTCGGTAGCCAACAGCACCGCGCGGGCGCCCAACGCAGCACCCAGTTGCTCGGCAATGGCAGCCTGCGGTGTCAGTGCGTACAGGTGCATGACGGCATCGGTATCGCAGTGCAGATCCAGCACCACATCGGCATCGATGGCCAGCGCCAACAGTTTGTTCTTCAAATCTTGTGTCGGAGTGGTCGCCGTCAATGCTTCAACGGCCTGCGCCATTGCGCTGCGAATGACTTGGGTGTTATGCGCCACAACGTTCGTCAACAGTGGGCGCACGCTGGCCGCCAATTGGGTTGCCAGCTCAGCATAGCCGCGGTTGAAATTGCCGCCATCGCGCACATCAAAGCGGCCATGGTGCTGGCCAAACAAATATTGCCCCAGACCGATCGGGTTGGCAAAAGGCACCAGCACAATTTCGCCAAGGACACGGCCATCGGCTTCAGCCTGCGCCAGTAATTGGGCCAGATGCTGGGCCACCAAAATCGCGGGCACTTCGTCGGCGTGCAACGCGCTTTGGATGTAGACCTTTGGCCCTGCGCCGGGCGCACCAAAGCGCAGCACTTGCAGGGTTTGGCGAATGCCGGGCGAGCCACTCAAAAGTTCTAGGGTTTGGGTATGCATAGGGTTTGGGGTTCAAAGATTGCGGGCTGATGGGTCTGCTGCGGCCGCAGATGGCGCATAAAGCGCCGCTCCAGCAGCTTGAAGATGCCGACCAGGGTAAAAGTCAGTACAAAGTAGATGAACGCAGCGACACCAAACGATTCGCTGACCAGCAGCGTATTGGCATACACATCACGGGCTACTCGTGTGATGTCCACGAGCGTGACCGTGCTGGCGATAGCGGTGGCATGCATCAAACCGACCACCTCGTTGCTGTACTGCGGCAGCGCACGGCGTAATGCGCTGGGCAGCAGGATGCGCCGGTACAGCGTAAAGCCGCTGAGCCCGTAGCTGCGCGCGGCCTCAATCTCGCCGTTATTCGTGGCCTTGAGGGCACCGGCAAAGATCTCGGTGCTGTAGGCGGTGGAGTTCAGCGTAAAGGCCAGCCAGGCGCAAAACCAGGCGTTGCGTAGCAACACCCAGGCGGCACTCTCACGCACCACCTCGAACTGCGCCAAGCCGTGGTACAGGATAAACAACTGCACCAGCAACGGTGTGCCGCGCAACACATAGGTGTAGAACCAGACGGACCGGGACAACCAGCGATTGGACGAGACCCGCGCGACAGCCAGCGGCACGGCCAGCGCGAAAGAACTGAGCAGGCTGATGACCAGCAACACGAGGGTGGTGCGGATTCCCTCCACATAGAGCGGCAGGCTGTCGAGTATGGTTTGCCACTGCACGTTAGAACTGCACTTTCTTGACGCCCAGGCTGAAGCGCGCTTCAAGACGCGACAGGGCAAAGATGGAGACGCTGGTCAGCGTCAGGTAAATGAGCGCCACCGCCACGTAAAACGTAAACGGGGCACGGGTGGATGCCGCTGCCAGACCGGCGCGGTGCACCATGTCGTCCAACCCAATGATGGACACCAGGGCCGAAGCCTTGATCATGATCAGCCAGTTGTTGGCAAAGCCGGGGATGGCATGGCGCACCATCTGTGGCAACACGATGCGCCACCAGACCATGGTGCGAGACAGCGCAAAGGCATGACCCGCCTCGGCTTGGCCTTTGGGAACGGCCAAAATGGCGCCGCGAAAGGTCTCGGTCAGGTAGGCACCAAAGATGAAGCCAATGGTCAGCACACCGGCCAAAAACGGTGGCACGTCGATGTAGTCCCAGCCCTGCGACTCGGCAAGCCGGTTGATGCCAATCTGGCCGCCGTAGAAGATCAGCAGCATCAGCACCAGCTCGGGCATGCCGCGGATCAGCGTGGTGTAGACCTCGGCGCTCCAGCGCGCAACGCGCGAGTCCGACAACTTGGCGGCAGCGCCAACCAGCCCGAAGACGCAGGCAATGGCAAGCGACAGGGCCGAGACGCGCAGCGTCAGGCCCAGCCCCTCAAGAATGGCTGGAAGGTAACCGTAGAGCACAGTGAGATCCGGTTGCTATTGAATTAGGAGCTGGTAGCGCACGTCCCACGAGGGCTACCAGCCGATTTGCCAATGAGAGCTTGGCTAAAAACCCAATTTGGGCTTATTTGAACGAATAGTTCACACTGACGAATGCACTGCGGCCCCGTGGGTCGGTGTAGGTGGGGTCGTAGCCCGCCAGGAAGTAGTAGGCTTGGTTGGAGAACGGTGGTGCGGTGTTCATCAGGTTCAATACACCTGCGCGGACCTTGAGCGCCTTGGTGATCGCGTAGCTGCCGGTCAAATCCCACAACGAATAGGCCTCAACATCGCGCGCCGTCAACAACTTGTTGGTCGTGGGGTCGTAGGTGGTGTTCTGGTCGGTATAGCCAGACGAATACTGGTTGGCCAGCGTCAGGCTGAACGGCCCCATGTCCCAACCAAAGCTCAGGCGGTGGCGCCATTTTTGGATCACCTGGTCGTTCAGAAACTGGCCGAGGTTGCTGCGGGTAGGCTCGAGCGCTCCGAATTGGCGGTCATATGTCAAGACCAGTGTGCCGTTCATTCCCACGCTGAAGCGACCCATGTCGGTGGCAGGACCGCGGTAGTCGGCGCCAAAATCCAGACCAGCAGTGTCCAAGGCACCCTGGTTTTCCTTCTTTAAGATGATATTGGTGATGTTGCCATCGGCGTCGCGCTGGATGATGTTGCCGTTGTAAGCTGCCGTGTTACTAATGATGACTTGCTCACCCAGTGTGCTGATGACGTCGGTCTTGCGGATGTTCCAGTAGTCCACGCTGAAGTTGAAGCTCTTGCTGGGCTCCAGCACGAACCCCAACGAGAACTGGCGCGACTTCTCAGGCTTCAGGTTGGGGTTGGAGCGACGCTCCACCGGCCATTGGTCGGTACAACCGTCGATGCTGCCACCGCTTTTGACGCAATCGGGGTCGGTCAAGAAACTGGACGCCGAACCATAGGTCGTTGGGCCTTTGAGGTCATTCAAAGATGGCGCGCGGAACCCGGTTCCCGCCGATGCGCGGACCAACAGGTTCTGCTGCGGCTGCCAGCGCACGCCGAACTTGGGGTTGGTGCTGCTACCGGCGTCGCTGTAGTTGTCGTAACGCAATGCCATTTGCAGTTCTACCTGCTTGCTGATGGGCGCACTGACTTCGGCAAATACCGAACTGACCTGGCGGTTGTCGTCGGTGGCTTTTAGAGCGGTGCTGGAGCCGGCCAACGCGCCAGTGTCACGGTCGCCGCCAATGTTGTTGGACAGCAGCAAGGCGGACGGTGTAAACGTGGCATTCTCGTTGCGCAGTTCACCACCCAGGGCCAGCGCCAGGTCACCACCACCCAACGCCATCAAGGCCTTGGAAACCTTGCCATCCAAACTGGTGGTCACACCTTTGGAACTGCGGGCTTCGTCGTTGACCTTGATGTTGCGCAGCAGATCTTGACCGGCCGGGCCGGATGCACCAAAAGCGTTGATGCTGCCGTTGAGTACACCCGCAGCGTATTGGTCGTACAACACATAACCGTCGACATATTTGTCGATCGCACGGTTCTCGGCACGCGAGACGGCTACGTCATAGTCCCAGCCGCCCACCAGCCCATTTGCACCCACGACCATACGCTGACCGGTACTGGTGACTTCGTTGGTGCGGTTGCCGGCTTCCGTCATGCGCAACTGGATGCGGTTGACGGAGCTGGGCAGACCTGGGCCCGTCAAAGCCGTGCGATACGCTGTGGGCAAATAGGCAACCGGAAAGCTGCTGATGTTTTGTGGATTGGGGCTCAGCCGGTAAGTGCTGTTGGCCTTGCTTTGCATCAACTCGGCAAACATCTGGTTGTCCGGGTTGATCTGGACGGTCGCACGACCCAGGAAGCTGTTTTTGGTGGACTCTGGGTAGATTTCGGTATCGCGCATGTAGTCGTAGCTACAACCGTATTTGCCACCGGGGCTATTGATCGCGTAAACACTGGCCGGTGGGTTGCAGTTGGGCGCTGCGGGGTTGACCAAGGTGCTGCGCACATAAGGTGCGTCGGCGGGCAGCAAACCGGCTTGCTGCATGGCCTTCCACTGCGCTTCAGAGCGGATGCGCATGTTGGCGGGATAGGGCTTGCTGGACATCAGCGCTGGCAACAGCGTGGCCAATGGACGGTCCTGGATGAACTGGCGTTGGCTGGAGCGCAGGGCTTCGAGCTTTTGCAGGTCCAGCACGCCCATCAGGTTGAAGCCATCGGAGCTGAGGTCGCCATAGCCACCGCTGACGCTGAGTGTCTTTTTACCCGCGCCGCCTTCTTGGGTGTTGGCCGCGGATGCGCTGACATCAAAGCCTTGGTAGTCTTTGCGCGTGATGAAGTTGATGACGCCGCCAATGGCGTCGGTGCCGTAAATGGCGGATGCACCGTCTTTGAGCACTTCCACGCGCTGAATGGCACCCGCCGGGATGTTGTTCAGGTCCACGCCAGCGTTGTCACCGGGCGTCGCGAAGTTGGCCAGGCGTCGGCCATTGAGCAGCACCAGCGTGGACGACACGCCCAGGCCGCGTAGATTGGCGCCGTTGAAGCCCCGCTGTCCCGAGGTACCGTCGGTGATACTGGCGCCGTCAGTCAAAGGTGCGGTGTTGGCGCTGATGCCCTTCAGGATTTCTGCAGCGGTGGACGCGCCGCTCTTGTCGATGTCTTCTCGCTTGATCACCTGCACCGGCAAGGCAGTCTCGGACTCCAAGCGCTTGATGGAGCTTCCGGTGATCTCTACGCGGTCCAGTTTCGACGGGGACTCGGTTTGGGCGAATGCCGCCTGGTTGGCGCACATGGCCAACAGGATAGCGGTGGCGTGGGCGCAAGGGCGCAGTGCAAAGGGGCTGCGGGCACGACCGGAGATAGAAGTTTGGTTCATGGGGGCCTTGGGGGTTTTAGGGAGGGGGGGTAGTTACAGCCGCGCTTTATTCGCCGCGAATATTGACGTCGAAATACTTGTCGTTGAGAGTCTTGTAGACACCATTAGCCGTGATCGCTTTGAGAGCCAGGTTGACCTTGCTGCGCAGCGACTCTTCGCCTTTGCGCATGGCGATACCGGTGCCTCCGCCCTTGTTGCCACTGGGGTTGATGGGCGGGCCTACTTTGCTGAAGCTTTTGCCCTCAGGTGACTTTAAGAATGCAGTGGTGGCCGCCAATGAAGAGCCAAAGCCGACGTCGCCGCGGCCTGCCGACAACTCCATGGTCACGTCGGCTTCTTTGGCCACCTGCAGGACCTGGCTGTCTTTGTATTGCTCCGCGATGTACTTGGCACGCGGTGTGTTGCGTGTCACGATGATGGTCTTGCCTTTAAGGCTGGCCGGGGTGATGTCCTTGAACACGCCCGTCTTGGCAATGAAGGTGGATGGAATGTCGTAGTACGAATCGCTGAAGTCGGCCACCTTGAGGCGCTCCTCAGAAATCGTCATCGACGCGACGATCATGTCGAACTTGCGGGCGTTCAGTGCCGGCATCATGCCGTCCCACTCTTGCGACACCAGAGTGCATTCGGCTTTCATCTGGGCGCAGATCGCGTTGGCGATATCAATGTCAAAGCCGGAGAACTTGCCGTCAGTCCCCATCTGGGAAAACGGCGGGTAGTTGGCTTCTACGCCGATGCGAATTTTGGCCCAACCAGGGGCCTGGGCATGCGCCCCCACAGCCATGCCCAAGAGGACGACAGCTGCGAGAACGAGCGGCAATTTGCGGGACATGGACACTCCTGAAAGGCGAAATGGGTTGAAGAGAGAAACGGTTCCGGACACGGAATCCATAATGTACCGTTATTTTCATAAAGTGTTTGCATGAAAATATAAGTACAAACCCTTGCGCTCTTCCGCACGGTCTCGGCCAAAATCCCTCACTGCGCGCGCGGCTTTCGGTTTTGTCGACGGCCCTGCTTTCATCGCTCATTTCGTTGATAAATTCAGCGACGGAGTCTGTTCCATTGCCAGTGGAGTCTCTTTGTCATGCCACACCGCTTTTCCCTGAACGCCCGTGCCGTTTTAGATGGGCTACGCACACTGCCCATTGCGCTGCTTTTTTGCATGGCCGGGCCCGTTGCGGCCGACACGGCGCCACCCATTGCCAACGTTGTCATCGGTGGTGCTGAGCGGCGCTGTTCGAGTTTTAGTGCCAGCACGCAGGGCCGCGACTGTTTGGCCGACTGGAACACGATCCTGGCGCAGGACCCGGCGTTTGCGGGCTTGCGCCGAGACAACATCAGCTTCGACGCGGAGGTTGGCGCGCCCGTTTTCCGCTACAGCGTAACCGCGCTGGGCATCGAGGCCATCCGCAATATTCCGGCACCCCTATTCGACCCGCTCAAAAAACAGGTGGTGATCGCGCACCTGGCGCAACGTATCAAAGAATCGGGATTCCTCACCGGGCTGTCTTGGCAAGCATTGGAGCAATTTTTGCCCGACACGTTGTTGCGGGGCAATGGCAGGCTGTCGCTCGCACAAGGCGCAGTTTTGCGGTCCGCCTTACTGGACCGGGGCGCGCCCATCGCTCGCAAACTGCAGGCCCGCTCTACCCTGTTTTCGTCCAATGTCGACAGTGTGGCGATTACACACAGCTTTGTGGCGGCGGCCCGCGCCGCCAATGCTGGCAAGAAGCCCTTGATTGGGGTGGTAACAGCCTCAGCGGACTCCCACCCCTTTGCAGACCGCGACATCAATGTGTTCACGATGGCATCTGCCGGTGCCGACGTGGTCTACCTGCCCTTGGACGGTGGGTATCGGCAGGCCCTGGATGCGCAGGATTGTGGCAATGTGCGCTACTACTACGACAGCTACGCCAACACCAATCCGTCGCAGCCTGTTTACCACGCAGACGTGCTGTTCCCCGACCTGTCCGAGCAGCAACAAGGCCTATGCTTGAACCATGCTAAGTTGCTGAATGAGACCTTGGAGCGTTTGAATGGCATCTACTTTTCAGGGGGCGACCAAGCACGGCATCTGGAAAGCCTGGTCGGAAAAGACAGCAACGGCCAATACACGGTACCTAGCGCGCAACTCACCATCATTCAAAGCCGCCATGCACAAGGCCAACTGGTGGTGGCTGGAACCAGTGCGGGCAACCATTTCCAAGGCGGGGGCCTATGGCGGGGCAAGCCGGTGCCGATGGTTGGAGGAGGCGACTCCTATGAGGTGCTGAAAGCGGGCTTCATCGTTGGCAACGGCCCGGCTGCAGCAGCCCCAGAGCTTGGCAAACCGGGCGACAGCATTGCCTATGCGCCGGTCTTGTACCCGCGTGGCGGACTGGGTGTGTTTCGTTTCGGCGTGCTGGACTCACACTTCTCCAAGCGCACCCGCGAGGCGCGATTGGTGCGTGCAGTGCATGACAGCGGCATGGACTATGGTTTTGGCGTGGACGAGAACACAGCGCTACTGGTGAGCCAAGCGGATGCCACTGATACCACACACTTTTCAGTGGTTGGCGCGGGTGGCGTTTTCATCGTGGACGTTCGCAGTGCCAAGGCGCCTGCCGACGCAAACAGGCATTTCTTTATCCATGGAGCCCGGGCACACTATTTGTTGCCGGGCGACCGCGCATCCATCACCCTGCAGGGCGACTTGAACGTCGAATTGGATAGCGCGTCGCCGGTGTTGCCGGTGTCGCCCAGCGCCACGCACGTCACCCAGGACCAGCTACTGGACTACGGCTCGTACCACTTTCTCCACCTGGCCAACGCGATGGGATTGAAGGGTGCGCAACGAGGGTTCGGTACTACCCGGAACAGCGAAGATGCACGCAGCGTACAAAATGCACCGTTGTACAGCGCGACCCTCGAGCGCGACAACCTCACGTTCTTTCGTGGCAGGGCAGCGAGCAAGCCGGGCGGGCTGGACCGGGTATCCTACACGGGGCTTATTCTTGCAATGGGCCCCTGCGCTGACGCATGCCAAGATCGTGAACCCTTGTCCGGCGCTGGCTCAGCACCAATGAAACCCGCGATCCCTGATAGACAGCCGCTCCATGAAAAAAACTGAAGACGCAAGCCCAAAGACATTTGCCAGCGCATCGGTGGATGCCGCATTTGCCCAATCACCACTGGGTTTCCAACTGCGACAGATCCTGACCGACGGGCGTGGCTCCAACGTAGCCATTGCCGACTTTCTGTTGCGCAATCCGGTACGGGCCACCGCGTGGGGTATTGAAGAACTTGCGCAGAATACCCAGACGTCAACGGCCACGCTCAGCCGCTTCGCGCGCACTTTGGGGTTCGACGGGTATGCGGCGCTGCGCAACGGTATGGCTGACGCGTTGCAACACGCGCTACAACCGGTGTTTCAACCGGTGGACAAGCTGAGAAATGCTTTGCAGCGCAAGGACCAATCCGGCAGCAACCACAACCCCATCATTGCCGAAAGCCTTGAGGCCAGCGTCAGCAACTTTCAATCGGCAGCGTCCGGCCTCAACCCATCGATGCTGGTAGCCACGGCCCACAAGATTTTGGCGGCAGAGACTGTTTACACGCTGGGCTTCGGCATCAGTGCCCACTTGTCAGCGATGTTGGCGTTGGACCTTCAACCGTTTTGCCGCCAGGCCATCAACGTGGTGGAGTTTGGCGGAACGGAGGTTGCGGCAGGAAGGCTGATGAACATCGGCCCCAAAGATCTACTGATCTCCATCTCGTTCCCCCGCTACGCGAGCGATGCGGTGCTGCTGACACGTTATGCGCGCGACCGGTGTGCCCATGTAATCGCACTGACCGACTCCATGGCCTCCCCGCTGGCCCATTGGTCTCACGACGTTCTACTGGCCCCGGCCACCCACCCCGTGCTGTCAAGCAGCTACACGGCGGCGTTGCTGGTCATCGAGGCCATGGTCACCAGCTTGATGGTCAGCGGAGACAACCAGGTGACGCAAGCGGAAAAGCTGACGGACGCGATTTCGGCCTACCTCTACACCGATAAACCGGGCAACGAAGGCAGCGCAGATCGGCCACCCAGACGCAGCGTCCGCGGCTGAACGTGCCACCGCGAACGTTAGGCGTTCGCTGCATAACTGTGGTCATTGCGACCAGGCTCAGCCTGACCGCCTAGTGTGAATCCCGCAAAGGGTTTGTCCTTATATTTTCATATGTACTAATTATGAAAATAACAATACATTGCTGGAGTGCAGATCGCTAGCACCGTTCGCTTCACTTGACGTGCGGCGGCAGTGCCAGGGGGTTTCCACCGGGTGACTTCACCCAGGTTCAGCAACGTCAGTTGAAGGATAAACAATGAAAATAGTTTGGAAAAGCATGCTCGCGGCGTCCCTGGCCAGTTGCCTTTGGGGCAGTGGTGTCATGGCGGCAACCTGCCTCACAGCCGAAGTAGAGCCCAACAATACCGATGCGACGGCGAATGCAGGGCTGTGCAGCGGGACCCAAGTCAGCGGCTCACTATCAAGCACCTCAGACCTGGACTGGTACAAGGTGGTGGTTACAACACCTGGCACTATTGACATCAGCCTGTCGCACGGCAACGGCGTGGACTTTGATTGGTACTTCTACGGTCTGACCGGTGCGCCGCTGATCTACAAGTCGACCGTCAACAACCCGGAAACCGGCTCATACAAGGTGACTACAGCCGGCACCTATTTCATTCGTGTAAAAAGCTACCAGGGTAGCGGCAACTACACCTTGAACGTCAAATTGCCAGGCTCTACAACCCCACCGGTAGACCCGCCCCCCACCAGCGTGGTGACCGGCAAAGTTTGGCTCAACGGCGGCAAGATCCTGCAAGAGAACGCGAGCATTTTTGTGGGTGGCCTGCGCCAAGCCACTGGCAAGAACACCAACACACCCAACATCAACAGCGTGACCAATTGCGATACCAACTGGAGCACCACGCAATGCCCGCGTGTAGCCATCATCACGGCGGCTGCAGTCAACCAGGCTGATGGGGTGGACAAGTTCACCAACGATACAGCGACCGGCGCATGGTCTTACTACAACCTGTTCCAACGCCACGGCTTTGCCCCCAAGCACATCCTGAGCCATCACGACACGTACGCCAGCAACTCAGGCAGTACCAGCACCACAGGTCAAGCCAACATCGGCATCATCAACCAGGCCGATCTGGTCTATGTGATCGGCGGTGACCAATCACGACTGGCGCGCACTTTCCTCACCGACGATGGCTCTGACAGCCCCCTGATGGCCACCATCCGTGCGCGCTACGCCGCTGGCAACTTCATCTACGCAGGGGATTCCGCCGGTACCGCGTATGCGCCCAGCACCTCGTATGGCGAAGGCATCAGCATTGGTTATCTGAACCAGAATACCCTGCGTGCCATCACCCCGGCCAATTGCCCCTATGTAGCGCCAGCATCTGACGGCACCCCTGCACCCAGTTGCCTGACCAATAGCAACAACGCTGACTATGGCACCAAGATCAAAGGTTTTGGGTTTGTACCCAATGCCAATGTAGACACCCATTTTGACAATCGTGCCAGTCGCTCAGGCCGACTCGGTCGCCTGCTGGCGGCACTGAAAAATATTGGGCCCAATGTAGCCTATGGTGTCGACCAAGACACAGCGCTCTACTTGAATGGCGACGTCGCCACGGTTTACGGAACTGGCGGAGTTTTTGTCGCCGAGGCAACTGCCACAAACTTCGGGAGTGGCTCACGCTTTAGCGCCGACAGCGTGCGCCTGTCATACCTGACCGCAGGCGACAGTTTCAAGTTCAGCGACCGCACCATCACTACCAGCAAGACCCAACTGATTGGGTCCAGCACCGGCGCCTACCAATACAGCAGTGCCTTGAACTCGAGCGATATTTTCGCAGTCGATGCCAGTGGCATTGGCAGCAGCAGCGCCACGTTCAAACATATGATTGACCAGACGCCCATATCGAGCACCGGCACTGCGCCGTCGGACCGGAATAATCCTTCTAGCTTTGTGCTGAACTTTCGACGCGATGCCGTGACGAGGGGCTACAAAAATGCAACTGGCAGTTACTCAGGGCCTTACACCATTGTCAAGGCTTTGGTGGATGTGAACTGAGAACTTGTGCCTGATCGCGAACCGCTAGACACCAATGGCGGTTTGCGGCTGGCGGTTTGTGAGTCGTCAGCACACATGCCGCCAGAGGTTGAACCCCGCCAAAAACTCGGCATTCATGCATTCAATCCACCGTCAACGACGATGGTTTGCCCGGAAATAAAACTCGCTGCGTCGCTCAGCAAGAACGCAACGACGTTGGCTACGTCTTCCACAGTGCCGGGGCGCCCTAGCGGCGTTCTGCGGACAATTTGCGCCAGATGCTTGGGGCTCATCCCCTTGACGAGGTCAGTTTCCATATAACCTGGCGCGACTGCGTTTACGGTGATGCCGCGGCCCCCGAGTTCCCGGGCCAGAGCCCTGGTCATCGCATTCAGTCCGCCCTTGGTCGCCGAATAAGCGGCCGTTCCCTTGTAGCCTGAGACACTGACGATGGAACTGATATTGATGATCCGACCACGCTGCCTGATCATCATGCCGCGCGCGACTTCGCGCGTCAACAAAAGCGGACCCGCAAGATTGGTACTCAACAACCGCAGGATGTCCTCCGGATTCTGGCGCGCCAGCAAAGCCTCTGCGACGGTCCCGGCATTGTTGACGAGACCGGTAAACCCCCCGAGTTGCTCCTCAAACGCGCTGACCAGATTGCGAAAACGCTGGGTCTCGGTTATGTCGGCCTCAACAAAACTGAACCGGCTTGGATGCGCCGCCTGGAGTTCTTCCATTTCGGGGCTGGACTTTCTGGCGAATGTGGCAACCGAGTCACCACGGGCCAACAAGGAGCGCACGATGGCCAAACCCAATCCTTTGCTCCCACCCGAAACGAGAGCGATTTCCTTGTTCATCTGATGCACTTTCAATAATTAACGCCGAATCTTTTTGCCGCGGTCGCTACCGTGGGTGTCGACACCTACCAACTCGAAACGCATAGGTATTTTGTATTTTTGGAGTTGTGCCTTGCAATGCACCTTGATCTTCTCCAGCACGGCCCTTTCATCTACCTCAGCTTGCAGCGAAAGCCTGGCGCCAACAACCTGCCCTAACACGGGATGGGGGATAGCGAAGACGGTTGCCTCGACAACTTCGGGATTCGCCAACAGCACGGCTTCAACTTCGAGCGGGAACACCTTTTGTCCGCCGACATTGATCACGTCGCTTTGGCGGCCAATCACCTTGATGAGGTCACCATCCTCTTCGACCATGTCGCCGGTATTCATCCACCCCTCCGAATCGATCGTGCTCGGTGCGTTCAAATAACCCAGCATGCTGGACTTCGACTTGATGTGAAGGATACCGGCGATGACGCGTGTTTCGAAATCCTGGCCGCCGACGCGCAACCAAAGGGAGTCATTTTTGGGCGATGCAGATCGCAATACACCGAGTTCGGACAGGCCATAGGTTTGTTTGAAGTCAGCGGTGGGGAACAAATCTGGAAGCCGCCGCAGTGTCACTTCTGGCATGGGCTCGGCACCGTAGGTGACGAGCGTTATGGAGGACAGGTTGTGGTTGCGCCAAGCTCCTGATGCAATAAGGACCGACAGGAATGTCGGGGTGGCAGGGAGCAGGTCGGCGCGCGCACGCTCGATGGCGGCACAGACATCCATCGGGGTTCGACTGCCCACGCAGACACCAGTGCCTCCGTAGGCCAAACAGGCAAGCAGCGTATTAAAGCCGCCAAAGTGATCGATCAACAAGAACAACACCATTCGCCAACCCCGGCGAGGGGTTACGAATTTCGAAGCGACCCTCTGCACGTCGTGCAGTATGGCCTTGGGTTTTCCGGAGGAACCCGACGTGAAGACAATCAGGCCCGGGTTGCCGCTCTCGCGTAAACGCATCACCAGGGGATGGTCAGCAGGGCGCTCACGCATGCGCTTGACCTCAAGCGTCGGCACATCGAGCCAAAACTCCAGTTGGGCCTCGCCCGCCAAAAGAGTCAACTCGGCCTGCGCGCCGACTGAAAACGGCACAGCAATCGCCTTCAATTCGAACAAGGCCAAAAAAATGCTGACCGTGGCCAGACCATAATCGCCGCAGAACCCGACAATGCAGCCCGAGTGGATACCCGATTTCTTCAGGTGCACCACCATCGCGGCAGTATGCGCCAGCAGACTCTCCGCACTGACTTCCCTCCCCTGCTCCCACAAGACGGGTTCTTCAGCGCGGGATCGCAGTCTCTCGAAAATAACCTGCAGGGCTCCCCCGCTTCCCACCTCTACAGCAGCAAGCATTGGGCTTCTCCTGAGATACACAACTGGTCATCACATTCAACAGTCAATTTGAGACGGGTTACCCGCAACGCCTGCATCATACGGACGACTTCCACCCGATATTCGACCAGACGCCCTGCGTAAATGGGTTTGCGAAACTTGAACGCCAGCGACTCGATGACTGCGCCTTCGCCAGGGAGATACATTCCGATCAGCCGAGAGAACCGAGAAGTCACGCACAAGCCCTGAAGAATGGGGTCTTTGTAACCCCGAGCGCGCGCGAATTCAGCATTGCCATGCAACGGCGCACTGTCGTTTGACAGGGCGTTGAAGGCTTCGCGCATTTCCAACGTGAACGTGACCGACTGTGAAACACTGTCGCCCACCGTGAGGTCGCTGATAGCCAATAACCGACTAGGGGTCGATTCGTCCACGACCATATGGCAAGGCTGAAGCGCATCCATGCGTTACGTCTGAATCTGGCCTTCGGTAAATTCGGTCAAACCATCGAGAGTGCCCACTTTGTGTACGCTTTCCTCATCAATCGTGATGCCGAATTCGTCTTCAACCGCCATCAACAGACTTGCAAAATCGAGACTGTCAAAATCTCCGTCCACCAGCGGAGCGCCAGGCTTTGAAAGATCGGGGGTTCCAAGCGGGCGAATATCGTGGATCAGCTTGATGATGCGGCTACGAACGTTACTCATTATTTGATCTGGTTGATTGGTTGACACCGAACTGACGCACTAGGTCAACACGTTTGGCTGGGCTGACCATTGCGACCGCAGAAATGAAAACATTTTCGGCAGGGTTCAGAATAAGTTGTAGGTATTCTAGCGAGGCCCAACCTTCCAACCGGCAACCTACCCCAAATAGCGTCGACTCATCTGACTATTGAAGTCCCAAAAAAAGTAGTCGTCTACCGCCTCGATCACCAGGTTAACCACGGCAGCACTTCAGAAACATTGGCTCAGGCGTGGCGTTGTAGGTCAATGTAGACAAGGTGCTCCGAATGGCACCCAACGTTAATCCGTTGAAGATGAGCGACTACGCCTGTTCTGAGGCTCAATGCTGGCCGCAGTACCTGTTCGGATGATCGTCAGCCTTCGCGTAGTGGCCGATGCATTGCTCATTTGGCTTCAGACGCCTTGGTTTGCTGACAAGAAGGCTATTTCTGCACCACACGCTTGAATGACACGGACTCTATGCGGGCATGTGTGTTGACCTTGCCCTGGGTCGCAAATTCCCACTCGCTACTGAGCACCCGCAACGAGGCCGGCTCAAACCATGTGCGCAATGCATTGACAGATCGATAGTTCTTGCCACGCGCCTCTCCACTGCACAGCACCTGGAACGCCTTGAAAGTTCCCTCGGGTACCGTTACCGTGTCATAGCCCGCGACCCGGCATTCGTAGAAGCTGTTTTCGATGCCGGCATCCGGTCGCGTGTTCTGGTAAGCGGTGCGCCAGCGTTTGCCAACAGCCATGTCTGCTGGCGTGCGCAACGTGGGTGGTGAGCGCGTGCCGTATTGGTCCTTCACCAGAAAGCCCGCTTGCGTCCAGACAGTGATGAAATTTCCATTGCTGAATTCGGCGCGCTGGTCGTCGGCATACGTGACTGTTGACTTGAACCGCGAACGCTTTCCGGTCAGGAGATTGACGTGGTCCATGACAGTTTCATCCCCCAGAAAAAACCGCTTCGTGTCAGGTGCCAGGGGAATGATGCCATCCTGGTTGGGTACGGCGACGGTGCGTGCCTGCTGCAGTTGCGCGAGTTTGAACTGTGCTTGCTCACTGATAAAGCCGTTCGGGTACTTGCGCAGATACTGGTATACGTCATCGACCTTTCTACTGTCTTTGATGGCTTCCCAGTCCTGCTTTTCAGCCAGGAACTCCTCTTCGACTGACTTGGCAGTCGAATCTGCAGTTTTGCGCATGGACTGTGGGTTGAAGTAGAAGTCGCCCTCGAGGCTGGTGGACTCCCATGGGATCTGACGGCCCTGGCTTTGCTGGCGCACATTCAGGCGCACACGCTTGAAAACATCTTCTATCCGGGCCGTGGGGTTTTTCAACTCCTCCAGCAAGAACTGCGTGTAAAGCCCGTTGCCTGACTTCGGGTCGCCATCGGCTGCCACGTTGCCCGGGGCAGTCGCGTAGGCCAAAAAAGTACCCGGCGGTGCGTCCACCTGCGCCAGTCCTTTTCCGGTAGCAGTAGACGCAAACGGGTTGTCGCGGCATGCATCGAGCACCAGAATGTTCATGCGGTTTCCGGCCATCTTGAAGGCGTCCAACACCAGATTCACGTCGACGGACTGCAGCGGAACATCAGCCGCACTCGACATCCTTGCGTCTATGGGCACCATGTAGTTGCGCCAATCCAGCTGCAAGCCATGTCCCGCGTAGTAGAGCAAGCCCACACCTTGCTTTCCGCTCAAGGCTTCGTGGGCGCGCGCTAACGCAGCGGTAATCTCACTCTTACGGCCATCACGCAACTCCACCACGGTGAAGCCCAGAGACTTGAGCGTGCTAGCCATGGCGCGGGCATCGTTTGCGGGATTGACAAGAGCGGCTTCACCGCCATAGGCGGAATTGCCGATCACCAACGCAACCCGCACATCCACAGGGGCCTGCGCAATGGCCGGGAATATCCAAAGGAAAATCAGGCAGGCCAATGTCTGCAAGAACTTACGCAAGCACATGCAGATCGAAATTGCTATAAAATTAATAGCTATAGATCCTGTATCTACGAGGGCCATATGCCAATTCTCCTCGGTCTGGCTCGCCCAGAGGCGCGCTAGCAGTTATCCAACAAAGCATATCGGAAATGGGAGATTTTGTCACTGCCGCAAGCGCGAAGAAGCCACTGTAGCGGTCCCGCATGGCGGGGACCACAACAGGGGATGCGCAGTGCGCGGATTGCAAAATTGGGGCAAGGTTTGTCGGCACGCGCCTTTTCTTATCGCGCCTATCTTGGGTGGCATACTGGGTCGTATGTGGCTCATATTCCTACTCTCACAGATTGCAGCCAAGGTGCGCTACGTCGCCATCTCCTAAGTCACCATGACGTCAGTACCACAAGAGCTCGTGCTCGGCGGCGCAATCGGCGCCATGGCATTGACTTCCCTGCTGATGTTGACCGCCCGCCGGCGAGACCTTGTTGCTCTGTGGCTTTCGCTGTTTCTTGTCTGCCTTTCAGCGAGCCTGCTATTGGGACGCGCGAGCGCTGCGGGACAGTGGAGTACTTTCCTCGCCATGCCTTGGCTCGCCTGCTTTGTTGCGGCATTGATGGTGCACGAGCGCAATACCGTGTGGCCATGGGTCAGCGGGATCATGGGGCTAGCCTACGCCGCTCTGCTGCTGGATTTTTTCGGGGCAACCGGGCTCGTGGCCACCGGCTTGATCGCTTTTGTGCTGGCGCCAGGCCTGATTCTCCGAGGGCGCGCAACTTTTGCCCTTGATACCGCAGCAAGAGATGCGCAGGACCAGGCCAAATTCACGGCAGACATGCTTGATTTAGCGCCAGTTGCTCTGTCCATGCGGGATCCGGCTGGGCGCTACCAGTACGCCAACAAGACTTGGGAGAAGTATTTCGGAGTCCGACGCGACGGAGTCATTGGCACCAGCCCGCGCGACCGTGCGACACGTGAGGTTGCCGACAACTTGCTCGCGATGGACCGTGCGGCCATGGAGTTGGATCCGGGGGTCACAATGGTGCCCACCGACTTCCAACTCCAGGGCCGAAATTACATGCAGACGCGAACGCCCATGGCCGATTCGCGGGGCAAGCTTCTGGGTGTATTGATTGCAAGCACAGACACGACTGAGCGCACGACACTAGAGCAGGCCCTGGACAACGAGCAAATCCGGTTTGAACTGCTGGTACGGGCCAGCAAGGCCGGCATACTAGACTGGGCCGGCGTCACGCGCACCGTCTATTACTCGCCGCGTTTCAAAGAGATCTTGCAATACGCGGCAGACACGGATACCACGGACTGGCCCGACTATTTCGAACTCGTGCACCCAGAGGACAAAGGGCGCGTGCAGGACCGATTCCGAGAACATGTGTTTGGATCTAAGCCACGCCCGGGCGCACTCGACGTACACGAATTGATCGAATATCGACTGCGTCGTGCGGACGGCAGTTTTGTCTGGATCGAAGCCTTCGGGTCGTCGATACGAGACAAACGGGGCTATGCCGTTCGCTTCATCGCCTCCATTACCGATATCAGTCAGCGCATTGCAGCGGAAGAGGCATTACGGGCTTCGGAAGAGCACTACCGGCAGGTCGTGAACAATGTTGGTGAGGGCATGATCGTCATCCAGGATGGCAAGTTCACCTTTGCCAACCCCGCGCTGCTCAAACTACTTGGCTACAGTGAGGAGGAATTGCTCGGACGTGATTTCCTTCCACTCGTTTACGAGGAAGACCGGGATCTGATAGCGAGTAACTACACACGTCGCCTGCACGGTGAACCGGTTCCGTCCAAGACCGATTTTCGCGTGCTGCAAAAATCTGGCAAGCCAATATGGGTACAAATCTCCACAACGATGGTTGATTGGAGTGGATTACCAGCCACGCTTTCGTTTATGTCGGACATCGCCGAGCGCAAGCAGGCAGAAGATGACACACGCCGGGCATTGGAGACACAGCAGGAACTCAACGACGTACGAAACCGCTTCGTTGCAATGACCAGCCACGAGTTTCGTACGCCCTTGGCGACCATCTTGTCATCGACGGAATTGATCAAGGATTACGGTGATCGTTTGCCCGCGTACGAGAAGGCCGAGGTCATTCAAAGTATCGAAACAGGCGTCCATCGCATGACGCACATGCTCGATCGGGTACTTTTGTTAAGCAAGGCACAGGCCCGCATGTTGGAGTTTCACCCGCTGCCCATTGACCTTACGTCGTTGTGCAAAAGCTTGGTTGATGAAGTTTTTGCCCGGTACCCCGCTTCGACCTGCCAACTGAACCTGACGATCGCCCCGAATATGGACGGCGGATCATACGATCCCAAGTTGCTAACCCACATCGTGGGCAACCTGTTGTCCAATGCGATCAAGTATTCACCAGCCGGCGGAACGGTGCGCTTCGACGTGGCGCGCGCCGGGCCGACGACCGTTTTCACCGTGGCAGACCAAGGCATCGGCATACCAACTGGCGAATTGACGCATCTCTTTGGATCGTTTCACCGGGCCAGTAACGTAGGATCGATCGCTGGTACCGGACTTGGGTTGGCGATCATCAAGGAGGCGGTCGACTTGCACGGTGGTGACATCACCGTGCAGAGCCAGCCGGGACAGGGCACAGTCTTTACCGTGACGCTTTCGTCATGCTTGGATTCGCGCTAGCGCGCGTCCAGAGAGCATTGCGAAGGCACAGTTTCATCCAATAGAAGTACCGAGGGACCCACGCAACGCAACCGTAGACGATAGAGGCGGTCGTTCTGACACTGCGTTGCTCTGAAGCCGTCGGGAAATTGCGTACGTCTTGCGCGCAGAGCGCCTGTTCATGACCGCGGCCGTATGACGTAAGGGTGGGGTAAGACGGCGTCCGACCGCTGGCCTTGCACGTTGGCAGTGCTCAATACATTGCGTCAACCCTGCCCACTCCCATTACCGCCGATATGGATTCTCTGGATAGCGGTCATACCGGTTGGGAGTACCGTCGCGATCATAGTCGCCCCAAGGCCGTTGCGCGTACTCGTGACGGCCATGGTGAAAGCGGCGTTGGTGACCCCAACCGTATGCGGGAACAGGCTGCTCGTATACCTGCTGGGGATATACATAGACGGTTGCGGGCCGTTCATAAACGGGTCGTGGGTACACATACACCGGGGCAGGCTGCTCGTAAACAGGCCGGGGGTATGCGTAAACCGGTGTGGGCTGAGCATAGACGCCCGGGCTACCCAGCGTGATAGAGAACTGCACGTCACTTTGTGCTTGGGCTGAGGTGGTGGCGGCCAACGTACCCAGCAACAAAGCCGCCGCAGCAAGAAGGAATTTGGAAGAAACGAAGCGGTTCATGGATTGCTCCTTGGGTTGACAGGATTCGATGGTGCGCTCTCCCGCATGAACGCAAACTGAACCAAAGCCATAAACTCAGGCTGCGGGCAGCGAAATGTCCACCTGCGCCCCACCCCACACGGACAGCCCCAGAGCCAACGTGCCTTCGTGACTGGCTACCAGGTCGTTCACCACAGCCAGGCCAACACCATGCCCGGGCACCTTTTCATCCATGCGCACATGCAATTGCAGTATGGCCTCTGTGTCGGTAAAGCCGGGGCCGTCATCTTGCACGCTGATGTGCAGGGCACCCGCCTCGCGCCACAGTCGCACGCTGACACGCTTTACCGCCCACTTGGCAGCGTTGTCGAGCAGATTACCCAGCATCTCGAAGGCGTCGCCTTCGTCCATGCGCCAAGCAAGGTCCACCGGGCACTCCACGGTGAAGGCCAAGTGCTTGTCGACATACACCTTGACCAGCGAGTCGCGAATGCGCCCCACCACGGGCGCCAGCGCCAGCCAGGGTGCAAAGCGCGTGGCACCGCTTGCGCCGGCGCGGCCCAGCTGGTGCTGCACGATGTGGTCCATGCGGCTAACCTGCTGCGTAACCGCATCGGCCAGTTGGTCGGGCTGACCCAGCGCGGAGCGCAGCACGGCCAGCGGTGTTTTCAGACTATGGGCCAGATAGCTAAGCGCCTCTTTGTAGCGCGTCTGGCGCACCCGCTCTTGTTTAATCAGGGTGTTGAGGTTGCTGGTCAGGGCCGCAATCTCGGCAGGGTAGTGGCCTTGCACTTCGGCCTGTTCACCGCTTTCAATGCGGGCAATTTCTTGCGTCACACGCTGCAGCGGCGCCAAGCCCCAGCGCAACAACAGGGTTTGCGACAGCAACAACAAAAGGCCCGACCCGCCCAGCCAGGCCCATAACGTGCGCTGAAAGGCCCTGGTTTCGCGATCAAACGCAGCGCTGCTCTCCACGACCGAAAGCACCAACCGCACCCCGGCCTTGCCCTGCCCCGCCCACAGCACGCCGTAGCCGGTTGCCAAAAAGGTACCCGCGGATGACTGCACCGTGTCGTAACGCCATTCGCCCACTGGTACGTTGCCATCGAACGGCGGGGCCAACCCCAGGGTGGATGTTGAATGCCAGGACTCGCCGCGTGCGACGTTGACGACGCTGGCGTACAGGCCCGAGCCCGGCAGCGACAGGCGCGGCTCGGCAAACTCGGTCGGCATGACCAGCGCGCCCGCAGCGTCCAGCTCAGCCCCGGCGAGCAACAGGTACACCGTGCTTTGCAGGCGGGCGTAGTGGGCGGCGCGCACGCCGTCAGCATGGGCCCGTTGCAAGGCCACGCCCGCCACCGCCATGAAGGCCAACAACACCGCAGCAGCGCCCACCATCAGCCGAACGCGGATGGACGA
>JANXVI010000030.1 GCA_025351745.1 Rhodoferax sp. | reverse complement strand
TGAGCAGCTCAGCGACAGCGGCGGCGCACAACTGGCTGCTCGCTATGGTGCGTTGAGCTGTGACCATCTCGAATGGTTGTCGCCAGAAGGCGCGCAGGCGATGGCGCGTGCGGGCTCGGTGGCTGTGCTGCTGCCCGGTGCCTATTACTTTTTGCGTGAAACAAAGTTGCCACCCATCGCCCTGCTGCGCCAGCACGGCGTGCCCATGGCTGTGTCGACGGACAGTAATCCAGGCACCTCGCCTTGCAGCTCGCTGTTGCTGATGCTGAACATGGCGTGCACGCTGTTCCGCTTGACGCCCGAAGAGGCATTGGCGGGTGTTACACGCCACGCAGCCGCCGCGCTGGGGCTCAAAGACCGCGGCGTGTTGGCAGCAGGTCTGCGTGCCGATTTTGTGCTGTGGGATGTACAGCGCCCCGCTGAACTCAGCTATGGGCTGGGCGGCGACCCCCACCTTCAAACCATTTTCAAAGGACAGGCGCGATGAGCAGCATTACACCCGCCGTTTTTAGCTTGCGGCAGGGCACGGAGCCCTTGTTGGTCAGCATGCCGCACATTGGCACCCATATCCCCGCAGAATTGCAAGCGCAGTACATGCCCCGTGCGCTGCAGGTGGAAGACACCGATTGGCATTTGCACATGTTGTACAACTTTCTGGACGCGATGGGCGCCAGTGTATTGACGCCCACCACCTCGCGCTATGTGATCGACCTGAACCGCCCGCCGGACGATGCGCCCATGTACCCCGGTGCGTCGAATACCGAGCTGTGTCCCACCCATTTCTTCAGCGGTGATCCGCTGTACCAGCCGGGCCACGAGCCGACACCCGAAGAGCGCTTGCGCCGCCGTGAAACCTATTGGCAGCCTTACCACAGCGCATTGGCAGGTGAACTCGCGCGCCTCAAGGCCCGGCATGGCTTTGCACTGCTGTGGGATGCGCACAGCATCCACTCCGAGCTGCCGTGGTTGTTCGAAGGCCGCCTGCCAGACCTGAGCATTGGCACAGCCAACGGTGCCAGCGCCGATGCCCGCATTGCCGACGCGGCAGTGCAGGTCTGTGCCAGCTTCCCGCACATCAGCACGGTTCTCAATGGCCGCTTCAAGGGTGGATACATCACCCGCCACTATGGTCAACCGTCCCATGGCATTCACGCCATCCAGTTGGAGATGTGCTGGCAACTGTACATGCAAGAAAAGGCGCCCTATACCTATGATGCTCAAGTGGCAGCCCGCATCCAGCCCCTACTAGAGAAAATGGTCACCAGCTCACTAGTAGCCTGCGTGAGATGCTATGAAAAGTGAAGCAAAGCAATTCTTCGCACCACAGGCCTGGGTACAGGGGGATTGGGCGTATGACGTGCTGCTGGAGGTTGCCGCCGATGGCTGCTGGAGTACCGTGCTGCCCCTCGCCACCGAACAACAGCAAGCGTGTACCACGCGCCTGCAAGGCCCGGTGCTCCCGGGGGTGGTCAATGCACACAGCCACGCCTTTCAGCGCGCCATTGCCGGCCTGACCGAGCGGCGCGGCAATGGGGCCGGTGTGGCGGATGACTTCTGGAGTTGGCGCGACCGCATGTACTCTGCGGCCAACCGCATCACGCCCGACCAACTGGAGGCTATCGCCAGCCAGCTCTATGCGGAGCTGCTGGCCGGTGGCTACACCCAGGTCTGCGAGTTCCACTATTTGCACAACGCGCTGGACGGCGCCCCGTATGCCGATCCAGCCGAGATGTCGTTGGCCCTGGTGCGTGCCGCTCAGCGTACCGGCATGGGCTTGACGCTACTGCCCACGCTGTACATGCGCTCGGGCTTCACCGCCACCGGCCTGCGTGACGACCAGCGCCGTTTTGCATCCACACCCGAAAGCATTGTCCGTGTGGTTGAGGCCGTGCAGGCCCATACCCAGGGCGATGCGCGTATCAATGTCGGCGTGGCCATCCATTCATTGCGGGCCGTTAGCCCTGTGGCACTATGTGAGCTGACGGACTATGCCAAGCGCGCCGCTTTGCCGGTGCACATCCACATTGCCGAGCAAACACAGGAGGTGGATGACTGTGTGACCCACACCCGCCAACGGCCCATCGAATGGCTACTGAACTACGTGGAGGTGGACGAGCGCTGGAATCTGGTGCACGCCACCCACACCACAGCGGCCGAATTGGCTGGTGTGCAGGCACGCGGTGCATCCATCGTCATCTGTCCGGCGACCGAGGCCAATCTGGGCGACGGCGTGTTTGATCTGCCGGGTTATGCGGCATTACAAGGTACATGGTCGATAGGGTCAGACAGCCACGTAACCCGCCGTTGGAGCGAAGAGTTGCGCCTGCTGGAATATTCGCAGCGCCTGACCCAGCGCAAGCGCAACGTGGCGGCACAGACCATGGGCTGTACGAGTAGCGCGGCGGCGCTGTTGGAGGCAGCCCTCGTCGGTGGCCGCAACGCGACCGGGTTGGAACTGGGTGGCCTCAAAGTGGGGCAGCGTGCAGACTTTGCCGTGCTGGACGTGCAGTCGCCTTCACTTTTGGGCATGCCTGCAGACCATAGGCTGGATGGGTTGGTTTTCTCCAGCCCCGACGCGCGGTTTGATGCCGTGTATGTGGCGGGGGAGCTTGCTCACCTGCATAACAACGCCGGTTTTGCAGCAGCCATGCACGCGTTGTGGGGCGGGTAGACCGGGTATTGGCAAGCCAGTGGACAATATGCGGTATGACGACGACGCCACCCCCTTCTCAACCCCACAACCCCTTGCACGGCAAGACGCTCGAAGCCATTGTCACCGAGCTGTCAGACCACTATGGATGGGAAGACCTGGGTCAGCGCATACCGGTGCGCTGTTTTACGTTTGAGCCCAGCGTCAAGTCCAGCCTGAAGTTTTTGCGAACAACACCTTGGGCGCGCGAGAAGGTAGAGGGCTTGTATCTCTTCATGCTGCGCGAAGCACGGCGCCGGGGCGAATGACATGGCACAACACACCGACACCACCACGGACCGCAATGACCAGCGCCTGACCGATCTGGAGATCAAGGCCAGCTTTGCCGAAGACCTGTTGGACCAACTGAACCAGATCATCGTGCGCCATCAGCAAGAGATTGACTTGCTGATGCGCGAAGTGCGCCAGTTGCGCCTGCAAATGCCCGAAGGGGCCAACCCCGCTGTGGGCCGGGCCAGCGAAGAATTGCCCCCGCACTACTGAGGTGGTGCCTGTCTACAGGCGGGTCACGGTGTTGCCGGTGTTTTTCACCCGGTCGCCCACCTGAAGGCCAGGGTCGTTGAGGAAGTCAAAGCTGGCCCTGCTTTCGTTGCCGTACACCACGGTGACGGTCCACACCTTGTGGGTCTTGATTTTTTCTTCAATGATTTTTCCGGCATAGGCGCCCCCTGCGGCACCCGCCAATGTGGCCAGGTCCTTGCCAACGCCACCACCAACCTGGTTGCCCAACACAGCACCCAATGCGCCACCGGCGATCACACCGGCGGCGCTGTATTCACCGGCCTTCTCGGTGACTCCAACCGACAATACGCGACCGCATTCTGCGCAGGCCGGCGCCGCTGTTGCAACGGGCGCTGCATGTGCCGCGTGGGTTGGCGTGTACGTCGGAGGGTGCGTCGGCGTGTGTGCGGTCGTGGCCTTGGCCTTGGCTTTGGCCGCCGCAATGGCTTGGTCGTAATCGGCCTTGGCATCGCGCCGGCATTGCAAGCGGGCACTAGACGTGGTTTCGTCGTTGCACAGCTTTTTGTCGGAGTCGTAGCGGGCCTGTGCAGCTCTGCTGTCGGTCAAAAGCTGGGCGCTGATCGGGGCTGCGGCCCATGCGCTACCGGCTTGCACGGCCAGCGCCAGTGTGAATGACAAACAGAGGTTTTGCTTTTTCATGGGGTTACATGCTTTCTTTGATAATGCGCCCATTCAAGGCTTGTATGGGGCGAGCGTTGGCGTTGTATATGCGGCGGAAGGTCTTGATCTGGTCCGCGCCCAGTGTGATGGGCTTCTTCAGCACCATCCAGTTCACACCCTCCGAGCAAGGCGGTGTGGTCAGCGAGCCTTCGAACGCGTAATAGCCTTTCTCGGTTGGCAGCATGGCGGGCAGGTCCAGCTTCAAGTCATCGACGGTGATCTTCTCACCCGCGCGTGGCAGGTGCGCAAAGATGGGCGCGTAGGCTGCATTGCTCTTGCCGGGTTGGATCAGCACACCGACCACGCCCAGTTCACCGGCCGCATTGCGGTGCACAAAGTGCGCCACCATTGCGGCGTGTTTGCCAGCAACCTGTTCTTCACTGGGTGTATGGAAGTGGAATTGCAACAGTTCATACGTCTTGTCTCCTACCTTCACGCTTTGCCCGGGCGCGAAGTTGACCTGTATGGTGTGGCCGTTGTTGACGATTGTGGGCTCGGTGCTGCCATACGCAAATTCCAACGCGGGCAGTTCACTCTTGACCGCGCCGCGGATGTCGATGGGGCTTTGGCGGGTGCCTTTGGCGCAGGCTTCAAACTTGGGGTCCAGCTCCGCCCACTGCTTGGGCCCGCCATGGTCGCCCGCATAAGCCCAATGGGGTGCCGCATCGGCCGAGTGCACGCTCCACGCGGCCAGCATCAGGGCGGTGGCGGTGAAGGTCTTGCGCAAAACATAGGTAGGGCTCATATCAGTTGTCCTGTATTGAAATGTGGTGATTCAGACTATAAGTGAGCTGGCGCTGATTGTCATTACCTAAGGGCACGAGCGGCGTAAGATAGACGCGGCGACTGTTTGCACGCGTGGGCGCGCTGGCGACAGAGCCCAATTACAAGAGAGAGGACGTCACCCATGGCAGTTTCGGCGATACGGGCACGGGCAGTTTCTGACACGGGCTTGGCCTGGGTGACCGCACGTTTTGGTGTGTCGATACGGTTGGCGTTGTTGCTGGCAACGGGGTTGGCGGCGGGACTGTCCTGGGGCGCGGACGCACCGGTGGTGCGCATCGGCGTGGTCAAGATCGTCTCCCACGCAGCGCTGGACGCCGACGAAAAAGGTTTCGAGGCGGCCCTGGCCAGTGCCGGTTTCAAGGAGGGCGTCAACATCAGCTATGACCGCCAAAACGCGCAAGGCGATGCGGCCAAGGCTAGCGCCATTGCCCACAAATTTGTAGGCGACAAGGTTGACCTGGTGCACAGCATCGCCACACCGACCAGCCAGGCCGTGGTCAAAGTGATCGACAAAATTCCGGTGGTCTTCTCGTCCATCAGCGACCCGGTAGGTGCGGGCGTGGTGCCCAAGGACAGCGCGCCTGGCAAAAAGACGGGCACCAACATTACAGGTGTCAGCGATTTGTGGCCAGTGTTGTTGCAGATGGAGACCTATGCCAAATTTGTGCCCAAGGTCAAAAAGTGGGGCACCATCTACAACCCCGCCGAGGCCAACTCGGTTACGCACATCAAGCTTATGCGCGAGGCGGCCAAGTCTTTGGGGCTGGAGCTGGTAGAGGTCCACGTGGCCCAAAGCGCCGACGTCGAACAGGCAGCTAACTCGCTGGTCGGCAAGGTGCAGGCCATCACCATTACGTCCGACAACACCACGGTTACCAGGCTCGATGCCATTGCGCGGATCTGCGACCAGAACAAGATCGCGCTGTTTGCCGGCGATGTAGACAGCGTGCCGCGCGGTGCAGTGGCTGCCTATGGCATGGACTATTTTTTGGTGGGCTATTCGGCCGGCAAGAAGGCCGCACTGGTGCTCAAAGGGGTTAAGCCCGGCGACATACCCTGGGGACCGGTTGAGAAATTCAGCCTGGTCATCAACCTCAAGGCTGCGCGCGCACAAGGGGTCAGCGTGCCCCCCGATCTGCTGAAGAAGGCCGACAAGGTGCTGGAATAGCGTGCCGATGCGGTCCACCACAAGCCTGTATGCGGCGGTGGCGACCCTGGTGTTGGCCTTGGTCGTGGGGACCTATGTGGACATCCAGGACGACATCGTGCATGCGCGTCAGCTGGAGGTCACCACCGGTTTGGAGCGCATGGAGCGGCTCAACCAGGAACTGAGCAGCATGTTGATCATCTCCGTGCTGGAGCAAAACACTTTGCGTACGGCGAGCTACGACACCGTCAATGCGAACCTGGAAGCTACGCTGAAAACGGTAGGCATCCTCACGCAATTGCAAAACCTGTCTGAAGAGGTATCGGCCCTCGGCGATGACCACCGCAAGCTGCACGTCACCGAAGAAGCGGCTCTGAAGCTGATGCGCCAAGAGCATTGGAAACAAGCGCAGGACATGTTGTTTGATGAATCGTACGTGCTGGCCAAAAAAATTTACGAAATCAACACCGAGACGGCGGTAGGCGCCCTGACCGGTGAGCTGGCCCACACCGACGAATATTTTGACCGACTGCGTCTGGCGGCGCAGGCCATGCGCATTGCCGCTCTCTTGCTGCTATTGTGGGTGGGTGCCATGTTTTCGCGCAGGCTGCGCCAGGATGTGGAAGAGCAGGCGCGCCTGCGCGAAGAGATAGCCGCGTCCAACCGGGTACTAGAAGATAGCGTGTTGAAGCGCACGGTGGAGCTTGAAGCCGCCAACCGCCAGTTGCAGGCATTGAGTGCCACCGATGGTTTAACCGGCTTGGCCAATCGCCGCAAGTTTGACCAAGAGTGGGAGACCGAATGGCAGCGCGCAAGCCGCCAAGGTTTGCCCCTGTCCATTGCCATGCTGGATGTGGACCAGTTCAAGTCCTACAACGACCACTACGGACACCAGGCGGGGGATGTTTGCCTCAAGATGCTGGCTCAAACACTGGCCAGCACTGTGCAGCGCTCGGGCGAACTGGTGG
>JANXVI010000286.1 GCA_025351745.1 Rhodoferax sp. | reverse complement strand
ACCTGTACCGCCTTGTCGGTGGTCTCCATGCGGGCCGTGGCCAGCTCGGTACGAAGTGAAACCAACGCCAATTCCAGTTCGTCAACCCGTCGGGCTTGGGTTTGGGCTTCGGCCAATGCCAACTCGGCGGTGCGCAGCTGGGCTTGTTGCAGCTCGAGGGATGCAGACTGCGCAGCTTCCATCCCTTCCAGCCTGGCAATCTCCGTCGTTGCAAGAGCCAGCTCGGCGCGTACGGCACTGACTTCGGCGTAGGCGGCGTCCTTTGCCTGTTGTGTTTCGCGCTGGGCCTCGCGAGATGCCAGCGTCCAGACGGCACGTGCAAAATCCTGTCCCTTGGCTTGGACCTCGGCCGGCGTGTCGGGGGCGGCGGTCGCAGCCTCCTTTTTCATCTGCTTCCAAACGTCCAAAAAGCGCTTGACGGTGCTGAAGGAGCCCCCACCAATGCGGGACTGCACAGCCACGATGGATGGCTCGCTGTTTTCAAGTAACAAAGCTTCGGCCGCTTCGGTAACGGATTGCTGGGAGACGATCTGACGGGCCATGGTGGTTATGCCTTCTCGTAAAAGCGTTAGTAATTACGGTAATTATGGTAATTGCCGCTGCGCATGTCAACCGACTTCGTTGAGAGAGTACAGCTTTGGCGATCGGCCGCCCATACACCGAGCACTGGACTGCGAGTCCGCACTACGGTCTGGGCGCATAAGCCGGTCAATACACGATGCTGAAGGTCGGGGAGTCCGAAGGCCGGGTTTCCCGTCGGTCATAGACCCGGGTCGTGGAGATATTGGCATGGCCCAGCCATTCCTGCACCTTGGCGATATCGGCGTGGTGCTCCAGGGCACAGGTTGCGGCGGTCGCGCGCAAGGCATGGGGCCCAAGGTTGTCGCCCTGGATCTTCAGGATGCCGAGGTATTTCTTGACTACTTCCGAATAGATGGCCCCGGGCGTTAGTCGCCGCCCGGGTGCGCTGGCCGCATGGTGGCTGACCGGGCGAAACAGCGGGCCACAGCTGTCGGCACCATGACCCGCGGCAGTCAAGTAAGCGTTCACCAACTGCAGTGAGTCACAGTGGATGGGCAGGTAGCGCAACTTGCCACCCTTGCCGTGGACCTGCAGATGCGGCACGCCCCGGCGCTCCTGCCCGAAGTCCTTGACCTTCAGCCGAGTCAGCTCGCCACGGCGCAGCCCGTGGTACAGCAGCACGGACAGGATGGCCCGGTCGCGTACCCCTTTGAGGGTGTCGGCCGGGGGGGCCTCCAGCAATTGCCGGGCTTGTTGGTTGCTCAGCGCCGGTGTCTTGCCTTCCTGCGTTTCGACTACCGGGCGCTTGACGCCCTTGACAGGGTTGTGGGTGACGGCATTCTGGTTGCACAGGTACTCAAACAAGGAGGCGAGGGCGGCCAGTTTTCTGCGAATGGTGGAGCCGGCGAGTTCCTGCTTTTCCAGGTCGGCGCGCCACGCCAAGATGTGGGCGCGGGTGACCTGGCGGAACTCGGTCGGCGTCTGGATGCCGACAAAGGCGATGAACTGGGTCAGGTCGCTTTGGTAGGCGCGGCGGGTTTGCGGATTGCTGATGTTGGCAAACCAGGTGGTCTCAGGTGGGACCTCGGCCAGGCGTTGGAACTCGGGGGAGGTCAGGGCGCGGGAGCACAGGGGGGTCAGATCGGTCATAGAGTGGTGGGCTTGGGCCTTGCATTCTACTATTGATAAAATATGTTATCAATAGTAGTTACGCACGCAAGACTGCATTTGGCCCGGCCACGGTACGTCGTTGAGTAGGAATCTCTATGAACACCATTCGTACAATGGGTCTTGCGAAGGTGCTACTGACGAGTTGTCGGTGGATTGAAGCAACGATAAATATCGGGGCGCACGGGGGCGGGCTGGTTAGTCGCGCAATTTCTGCTGCAGGCTGTGGCGCTCGCGCCAGATTTCTTGGACGAAGGGGTCGGTAATGCCGTACAGGCCATGGCCGCGGCGCATGACCAAGTTGGCGGCCAAGAGTTCATTGACCAGGGGTTGCACCTCTTCCACCTTGACGTCGTGACCGATGGCGACGGAATAGTCGGTCGCCGCCTCTGCAGAAAACAGTCCTCTGGCGTCGCCATTGCTCAAGGCGATTTTTTCAAAGATGGCGCTTGCCAAGGGGCCCAGCTGTTCGACTTTTAGCAATTCAATGTCGGCGGCGGTGGAGCGCAAGGTGTTGGCAATGGTGGGTAGGTGTGCATCGGCAACTAGCCCTGCTGGCAAAGCAAACAGGAGTTGACGCAGGGCCTTGAGCATTTCTTCTGGACGGTTGCCCAAGGTGCGGAAGGCTTGGACTGCCACTGCGAGGGAGGGCAAGGGACCAAGGCCCTCCTGTTTCAATCGATCAAGCAAGTGGCTGACATAGTCCTCCCCCAGGACTGGATATTCGATAGACGTTGCACCTGCGAACGCTTGGTTGCGCCTGGCAGTGAGCTCACTGACCAAGGCGCGGTGCGAGCCAGTCCCTATAAACAGGAAGTGACCTGGCGTATCTGGGCGCGGGTTGATTGCGTCACGCGCTGACTTCAGAGCCAGTAAGAGCTGGTTCCCCTCCTCCGACGTGATGGCCTGTTGTACTTCGTCGATGATGAGAACCACATCGGTCCTTGCCTGGTCAACAACCTCCCGCAAAGCCTGGGCCAGCGTTGGCCCTCCTTCGCTACCCAGCGCGTCAAGTTTGAAGCCGAATTTAAACCCGAACGCGCCAAGGTCGACAGCGCCAAAGCGTTTGAATTTATCGAGAAGAGTGGAGCCGGGAGATGCCAGTTCGGCCAAGGTCTTTTTGATGGCAGCATGGACCAATGTCGCTGGACTGGTCTGGGTATCGCTCCACAGATCGACGTATATAACAAGAGCACCACTTTGCTCCAAGGCGGGAATCAAGTCGTTAAGCAAGAACGTTGTTTTACCGGTACGCCGCAATCCTGACAAAAAGAGACCGGAACGCAGTCCGGTATCTAATACGCCTGGCTGTAGAAGTTGCCGTGCCATATCGGCGGCGAGCTGAGGACGAAGATAGATGTTAGCCATGGGTTTTGACTCAATTATTGAAGCATTTTAATTATTAAAATTCCATAAAACAAGTTAAATGATCAACGCGTAGCGTGCACCGCAACAATTGCCGGCAGCTCTGCCAATGCAACACAACCCCCAAAAATGGCACTAATTCAACCCTTAAGCCTCATTTTGTGTTAAAGTATTTGCATATCTTGGATATGATCCACGATTTCGTCCCAACTTGGTTCAACCCAAGTTGTAGAGACGGACTATCACTTCAGGCCGGTGCTGCCGCAAAAGCACCAAAAAGCGAGCCTTGTGCTTGCATAACAGGTTCATACCTGTTCTACAACATACCTGTCATGGTATGTACATAATGCGCCCATATTGCATGGGGTATTGGTAAAGCGAGAGATTGATGCAGAGAACCCAGTGATCATTGGGTTAATTTTCTGCACAACTCACGTGCGGATTCCTTCGTCGGGAATTCGGGTAGGCACGACGGTGCTGCCACGAGATAGATGTGAACAGTTGCTCCCTCCCGGGGCTTTCAAGACAACCCAATTTTCGCTTTCCTATGGAAGACCTGACCATGATCGTCAGACACCTTCCCGCCTACTTTTCAGACTCCTTGTTGAGTACTGGATTGCTTGGTCAAGGATGAGTAGTTGGTATGGACGGTCGTCCATACCATGCCGCTACGGATGCGAAAAAAAACGGTAATCATCATCATTATTTTTTGAACTCACCGCCGCAATTGCCGCGGGTCGAGGCGATGGTTACAAAGGGTCCCCAGAACCCATGTTTGATTCTGGAAACGACTTTGTATGGTGCATTCACACATACACGCCCACCTACGTAGGACCGTAGGGCCTCACTTTGAAAAAGTGGTGGCATGGGTTGTCGAAATATCTGTTTAAATTTTGTCCTCGACCCCGGTGAGCCTGGCTGGTACTTGCAAATCCGGTTTAAAAGCGTGCAAATTTAGTTTTCTTTTGGAGTGTCTTGTGGTGTAGCAACCAGCACAAGAACCCGCGATGACACAGACGTCATCCCCATGCTGCGGACAGGCAGGGAGAGGCACGTCTGCGAGTTTTGAAGTGTTTTAGGTGAAAGACAGGCGTGTGCAGTGCAAACCGCTATTTCGGATCAATGTGGCGGAACAGTTTGCAGCGCACAAATTTGTTGGTAGTAGGGGTCCCCTCGTTTTCAGTGCAATAAGTGACGGGAGCGTTCGATTTGGTGGGGTAAATGGCTGCAAACTTTTTTCACTTGTCCAATCGCCCGGCGACGCGCAAACTTCCAAAATCACTTTCTGGAGGTCCTATGAAGCTGCAAATATCAATCTCACTGCCGAGCGAGTCTG
>JANXVI010000022.1 GCA_025351745.1 Rhodoferax sp. | reverse complement strand
CGACCGGATGATTCGCTCTCCAGCTTCTGAGCGCGTTGCATTTTTTGCTGGTCAACGAATACGCTCGGCAGAGGTGCTGATTGAAACTGTCGATCGCAAGCCCTGGCGTGTGCGTCGGACAACATTCACGATCTTCCAATTGGATGAGCAGGGCCGTGTCGACGCAGGCCGTTATGAAAAGCAACAAATGGCGATGGTAGAGATATTGATTGCTCCAGTTTTTGGGGGCAAGAAGTTGACCAAAAATATTGTGGATGCGAAGGACAAGTTTATCGCCCAAGGTGGATCATGGTCGCCATCAGCTCCATCGCAAAATCAAATGGCGATGGAAACATCCAGAACCATCCCCACGTATTGCCCACCTGGGGGTATTTCTGCTCCAGCGCGTGTGGGGTCTCCACACCGTCGCGCTGCGCCTTACTTGCACAGGAAGCATTTCCCTGGCCGCGTCTTTGGGTATTGGCCCACCCTGCATGGTTTTCGCTGGACCAGAGTCGGGTCGTTAGCGTTACCGAAGTCAACGGTCTGCCTCTGGTGAGGCTCTACGGAATCGTGTTCACTTCCGAGGAGGAAGCGCGGCAATGCGCCTCATTCCTGAAGGTTTCCGGTGGGCTATTCTTTGACGAATATGATTGAGAAATTCACAGGCATGAGGTCTAACATTTCGGCCCACACGGACACGCAGCAGCAGGTTGCCGCTGCGCGGCGCTTGCTTTGTGCTGGTGGCCTTCAACGTTAAACCGTAGAAGAAATATTGGTTGATGCCAATACGTTTTGTATATACACTTGGCACATGGAGTTCACTTGGTCTGAAACGAAGCGTGCAGCGAACATCAAAGCCCATGGGCTTGACTTCCTGGATACCGCGAGCGTTTTTGAAGGCGTGACATTTACTTTCGAGGATGACCGCTTCTCCTACGGCGAGCAACGCTTCGTTACGCTGGGCTTGCTCGCTGGCATCACAGTTTCAGTCGTACATACGGAGAGTGAACATGAAATCCGCGTCATCTCGTTCCGAAAAGCAACCAAGCGCGAGTCGCAAATCTACTTCGATGAAATCCAAAACTGATTGGGCACGCCTGAAGTCCGGCGCGGGTGATGCAAAACCGACCCCCGAACACCCTGAGGCGGACGTAAAGCACATTGTTCGTGGCTTGGTGCGCAAGGGTTTGAAGCCGCTACCTGCCAAAGCATCCATTTCGCTGCGAGTAGATCAAGATGTACTCGAATGGTTCAAGGCGCAAGGTACAGGCTATCAGACGCGCATCAACACGGTCCTGAGGGCGTTCCGTGACGCTTCGGTTTAACTGGTTTCGCTCAGGTCGGACAGCGCGCAAGCGCGCCGCCGCGTAGCTTCGACGTTGAGGTTGTAAAAAACCCTTTTCAGCCAGATGCAGAAAGTTCGGCATAAATATTCGACCTCGCAGAACGGCCTACAACGCCCGATCTCGGATATTGGAAGGGGCGAAGTGCCCTCTAAATTTCGTATGTCAGCTTGACACCGGCATTTTTTTACAACCTCGTTAGGCTTGCGCGATGAACCCGAACTACCTCCTTGTCGGCACGCTATTCTTGGCTGGGCTTCTCACCTTTGCAGCAGGGATACTGGAACTCGTTGGCGCCATTCGCAGCAGATCATGGCCTAGCGTCGTTGGCGTGGTGTCCAAATCGAAGCTGGTTAGCGTTGTCAATCGAAGGTCTAATAGGACGTCCACGACATGGAAGCCTGAGATTCTTTATACGTTCACGTTCAATGGTGCGGCATTGAAAGGCAATGTCGTCGCCTTCGGACTTGATAGTCTCAGTATGTCGAAGGCATGGGCGGCTTCCTATGTTGATCGCTACCCGGTAGGACGACAGATTTCAGTCTTTGTAGATCCGGACGACACCAGTAGTTCGGTTCTCGAACCAGGCTTGACATTCAAAGCCACGACGTCAACGGCAATTGGCATGGTCTTCCTCGTCCTCGCCTCGTGGTTTGCATTGCATATGTAGGCGGACGGCGCAGCCAACTTTACAGTCGAGAGGACAGCCAACAAGCTGGCGCTTGTTGGTGCCCTCCGCGCTACGCGCTCCGGCTGCCTCTCGCTTCCACGTTCAATTTCAACTTGCGCCCATGTATTTTGTAGATACAATTCAACATACTTACATGGGACAAACCGAAGCGCAAGCTGAACATCAAGAATCATGGGCTTGACTTCGTTGGATGTGATGCCATCTGGGACCACTTCACGGTGACGCGCGAAGATAAACGGCAAGACTATGGCGAAGAGCGCTTGGTTTGCTTGGGTCTTCTCAACGCAGAGGTGGTGGTGATGGTCTACACCGAGCGCCCAAAAGGGCCTCACGTGATACCGCTGCGAAAGGCAAAAAAACATGAAGCCCGCTACTACCGCCAAGTTGCCAAAGAAAACTTCGGCTAAGGTCAACGACCCGGACAACCCGGCGTGGACTGAAGACATGCTGGGTGCGCCAGTGCTTAAACGTGGACGTGGACCACAGGCTACCCCGACAAAAGTCCTCACCTCGGTCCGTTTGGATGCGGACATTTTGGAGTTCTTCAAGGCGCAAGGGGCTGGCTACCAGTCACGGATCAATGCAGCGCTTCGTATGGAAGTAGAGCGAAATTTAACTGGTCGTGCAAGCCCGACAACGCCCAAACGGGTTGCGACTTGACTTCGACGTTAAAGTGCAAAAATCGGTCGGTTGAGTGACTGCTGTATGAAAATTTGTACGTCAGCTATGTGTCTTAAACGGATCCTCAATTTCGAATACCAACTCGCCACCCCAAGGAGGATGGTGGGGCTTGCGGGCGTAGGCCGCACTCGCGGTTGCCACAGAATGGGCGGACAAATCACCGCATTCACGCAACAAAGGCGGCGCACACAAAACGTCCGCCCGCGACGCGAGCCGCAGAACGCAAGCCACGCCGTCCGCTTTGCGCACTAAGCAGGCAATACTCAGGCGACACGCAAGCGATACGCAACCTAGCGTCTACCCCCGCGGATGGTGCTGCGCATGCAATGCAGCCAACCGCTCCCGCGCAATGTGCGTGTAAATCGTCGTCGTCGAAATATCCGCATGCCCCAGCAACAACTGCACCGCCCGCAAATCCGCACCATGGTTCAGCAGATGCGTGGCAAATGCGTGGCGCAGCGTGTGGGGCGACAAGGGCACCGTGATGCCAGCGGCAGCGGCGTGTTTCTTCACCAGCATCCAGAACATCACGCGCGACATGGCGGTGCCGGCAGTGGCACCACGTACCGTGATGAACAGGTCTTCGGTCTGCTTGCCCGCCAGCAACTCCGCGCGGAGCGCACCCATGTACTGGCGCAGCCACTGGCTGGCAATCTGTCCAAAGGGCACCAGTCGCTCCTTGCTGCCCTTGCCCATGACGCGCAATACGTTGTCATTCAGGCTCAGGTTGAAGGTCTTCAGCGTAACCAGTTCGCTGACGCGCAGGCCGCTGGCATACATCAGCTCCAGCATGGTGCGGTCGCGCACGCCCAAAGCGGTAGACGTGTCGGGTGCGGCCAGCAATGCCTCTACTTGCACTTCAGTGAGTGTCTTGGGCACGCGCAGCGCCTGCTTGGCGGACTGCAGTTTCAGCGTGGGGTCAGCCTGCAGCAAGCCCTCGCGCAGGGCCCAGCGGAAGTAGCGTTTGAACACCGTCAAGCGCCGGTTGGCGGTGGTGGCCTTGGTCGTTGCGTGGCTGGCTGCAAAGTACGCCTGCATATCGTTCTCGGTAGTCTGCTGCAGGCGGCGGGAGCGCCCCGCCAACCACGTGGCATACAGCGTCAAGTCGCGCCGGTAAGCCGCCAGCGTGTTCTTCGACAGACCCTCTTCCAGCCAGAGCGCGTCGACAAAGGTATCGATCTCTGGCAAGTCTTTTGTTGCCGGTCGTGCCGTCATTCCAAACGCAGCTTGGCCGAGTCAACAACCTTTTTGTAAACTTCGTATTCAGCCTTGATCTGAGCGGTAAATTGCTCGGGTGTATTGCCCAGCACGATGGAGCCCGTGTCTTCAATGCGCTTCTTGACCGCGGGATCTTCCAGCACCTTGCGCACGGCGGCGTTGATCTTGTCGACCACTTCCCTGGGCATGCCCTTCGGGCCGTAAATGCCATAGAACGCCATGCGGTTCACTGGCTCCAGGCCCACTTCTTTGAAGGTGGGCACATTGGGCAACTGCGACAGGCGCTGCGGCGCGGCCACCACGATCGCAACCAGCCGGTTGGACTGGATGAAAGGCATGGCCGACGGCATGTTGTCAAACGTCATCGGCACCTGCCCGGCCACCACATCGTTGAGCGCGGGGCCGGCACCCCGGTAGGGGATGTGGGTGACAAAGGTGGCCGTCAGGCTCTTGTACAGCTCCATCTGCAAGTGGCCAATGCCGCCGGTGCCCGATGTGGCGTATGAATACTTGCCAGGGTTAGCCTTGAGTTCGGCCAAATAACTCTTGTAGTCTTTGGCCGGGAAGCTGGGGTGTACCGCAATCACATTGGGCGTGGCCGCCACGTTGATGATGGGCGTGAAATCGGTCAGTGGGTTGTAGGGGTTCTTGGGATTGATGGCCGGGTTGGCCGCCACAGTAGACACGGTCGCCATGCCCAGCGAATAGCCGTCTGGCGCGGCCTTGGCCGTTTCATTGGCGCCGACCACTCCGCCGCCACCGGCCTTGTTTTCGACAATCACGCTCTGGCCCAAGACTTTGCCCAGCGGGTCGGCGATGGTGCGGGCGATGATGTCGGTCGTGCCACCCGGTGCAAACGGTACCTGCAGTTTGATGACTTTGTAGGGATAGCCCTGCGCCAAGGAGGCACTGGCAGCGGCAATGGTGAGCCCCAAGGCCAGGAGTTGGTGGTGTCGCATGCGGTTGGTCTCCAGTAGTTGGTGTCGTCATCGCCGTCGTTGATGCAGGGCAAATAGTAACCGCTGCCGGTCGCCGCAGCCACTGTCAAAGGCCAAAATTGCCGGGCTGGTATTCTCGACCGGTGAACTACGCCCAACTGCTCTTCCCCGATTTTTCGCTCATCCTGTGCGGTTACCTCGTCTGTCGCTACACCGCACTCAACCGCGATGTGTGGCAACAGGTGGATGCACTGGTTTACTACTTCCTGTTTCCGGTTCTGCTGTTCCAGTCTATCGTCAGAAGCCCGTTGGACGTGGACGCCGCGTCGCGCCTGATGGGGGCGGGCTGGGCTCTGGGCCTGAGCGGTATTGCAGCCGCTTATGCCCTGCCCCACATCCCGGTACTCCAGCGCTGGGTCGACCGCCGCGACCATGCCTGCAGCGCGCAGGTGGCGTTTCGCTTCAACTCCTTCATCGGCCTGGCCATTTCCGATCGGGTGGCCGGCCCGCAAGGGGTGCAGCTTTTCGCCGTGCTGATAGGCGTATGCGTGCCTCTATTCAATGTGAGCGCGGTATGGCCCATGGCCCGACACGCAAAGCGCGGCTTTGCACGCGAGCTGGTGCGCAACCCGCTGATCATTGCGACGGCCTCGGGCCTGGTGGCTAATTTGCTGGGCTTCACGATCCCCACCTGGATCGAGGCATCGGTGAGCCGCATAGGCGCTGCATCGCTGGCTTTGGGCCTGATGGCGGCAGGGGCTGGCATGCAATTGGGGGCCATGGCTCGGGCCAAGGCGCTGGCGGTCTCGGTCCTGTCGATTCGGCATTTGTTGCTGCCGTTGGCTGCGTGGGGCATAGCCCGGCTGTTTGGGCTGAGCACCGCGGAGACCACAGTGCTGCTGGTCTTCTCTGCGCTGCCCACCGCATCCAGTTGCTATGTACTGGCCAGCCGCATGGGCTATGACGGCGCCTACGTTGCAGGGCTGGTGACGGTGTCGACGATCTTGGGCGTGGTCAGCCTGACCTTTGCACTTGGTGTATTGCGCTAAAAATACTTTTAAAACCCCATTATGGGTTTTATTTGCAAACTCAATGGCAAAAACCGCATCTAGCCCTCGTGGAATATAGATACTTAGCTATATAAACTATAGCACCTATACTACCAACCCCTTGACATCCGCCTACCGCAGCGCCAGCCTGTGTGCGTGGCTGCCAACGGTACGCAGGAGCATCATGGCAGCGCAGCGGGCTTGCTCTGCATGACTTGCCAGGGCTGGCCGCGCAACAGCAGCAGCGTCACGCCCGCCAGCACGGCGACCGCCGTGATCACGCCGTGTGCGCCCACCACAAAGGCTGTGCCACCTACGCCAGCGGGCAGCCACGCGGCAATCGCATCCACGAAGTAGCGCACGTACAGCAACAGCAGCAGCGGTGCCACCCACACCCCCAGGCGCGGGGGCCAGCCACCTGCCTCTGCCAGCACTGCGCGACTGGCCAGCAGAAACAAGGCGGACGCAATAAAGATCACCGTGAACAGCGTACCCATAATGGGCATGGCTGCCCCAAACGAGGCGCTCCAGTAGCTGTATGGCGCCCACGCCAAACAGGCGAGCCCCAGACCCAGCGCCATGGCGCGGGCGCGTTTGGGGCCGCGGGAATCGGCATAGCTGTCAACGGTATTCTCCGAGCGCTTGAGCCAGGGTATGACCAGAATGCAGGCCAAGCCAAAGATGCCATCCGCCAGCATCGTGATGGGGTAGCCCCAGGCCTCGACCGCAATTCCCTGCCAAGTCGACGAATAGGAAATGGACAAATTCATTAGCGCCATGTAGGCGGTGAACTGGGTAGCCGCCACCGCGGGGTTGGTCACATCCATCATGGTGGCCGAGCGCGTGCCATACATCAGACCCTGCGCCACCGAATAGGCCAGTGTGGCGATCCACAATGCCGTCACCAGGGCCACGGGCACCTGGGGCCGGTTGGTTGCGCCTTGGGGTATGGGCATGATCCAGCCATACGTGGACAGCTCGTGCATCAGGTAGAACACTGGCAGGCTCATCAGCGCCAGATACACCGCAAGGGTGCGTCTGCGGCCATAGTGGTCTGACAAATAGCCGCCCAGCACACAAAACCCGGCGTTCAAGATCGACGACCACACGCCCAGTGTGGCGACCTGGTCATCGTCCATGCCCAGTTCCACCGCCAAGTTGGATTGCAAGGCCAGCCCCAGACACATGGCGCCTGCAGGCAACAGCGCGAACAACAGGCCGCCAAATGCGCCCGGGCTTCCCAGGAACGACCGGAACGAGTCCACGGCAAACACCCGCATCTCACGCCCGGCCTGGGCCAGCTTGGAGCCCACCACCTGCGCACGGATGGGGCCGGGCGCTTCCTTCATGGGGAGCACCACAAACGCGGTCACGGTGAGGATGCAGCCCGCCACAAAAAAGAAAGTCGGCTGAAATCCGGCAACGCCGCTGAGGAACAGCACGCCGCTACCGCCCACCATGGCACCGATCGTGGCGCCGGCAAACATCATGCCGTTGGCCAAACCGCGCTCATTCTCGTGTAGCGTGCTACAGGCCAGCGCGTCTATAGCCACGTCTTGCATCGCGCCAAAAGTGTTGTGCACCAACAAAATGATCGTGAACAATCCCAATTGCTGGGGCAGATCCAGCAGCACGGTCGACAGCAGCGTCAGCGCCATCATCACCTGAGTGACCAATATCCAGCCGCGGCGGCGGCCAAAACGGTCAGACGAGAAAACGTCGATCACCGGGCCAAAGGCCCACTTGAACGCCCAGGGCAGGTAGAAGGAGCCGACAAAGGCACCTATCTCTGCCGGGCCAACGTCAAGCCTGCGCAAGCGGGTTGCGACGGCGGTCGCTGCAAAACCAAGGGGAATGCCCTCGGTGACGTACAACAGAAAGAAAGCCATGAGTCGGCCATTTTTGGTAGCCAGCAAATTGGGTAATCGCATAGAAGTTGTGCCTCTGTGGTGTGGTGGGATCATCGCACGGGGGGGGTTGGCTTCGTTCCAGAACCCTCTTTGATATGGGTCAATTTCCATAGCAATGCCACGGGGCACAATGAATCTTAGTCACCGCTTTTGATTGTTTGAACATGCTTGAGAAGCCCGCCTTTGCCCCAACCAGCCCAGAGCCCTTCGGCCATGCGTCAGTACGATCGCGCAATCTGAGAGAGATGATCGTAACCATGGACGCATTGCGGGCCGCTCCTATCGTGCCACTGGCGCGGGTGGTTCAACAAATGGGATTGTTAGACCACCGCGCTTTGAGCGATCTTTTGGATGAGGATCCTGAGTTGCTACGCAGCAAGTCGTTTGAACTGGTGCGGCGCGTGTTGATGACTGCAGAAGACTTGCAACATGCATTGGCTCGCACCGCCGGCATCGTTGAAGTGGATGTAGCGCATTTTTCAATTTCCAACGAGGCCTTTGCCCTGCTGCCGTTGCGCATCCAGCGTGCGCAAGATTTGCTGTGCCTGGGAGAAGCCGATGGGCTTTTGTACGTGGCATCGTGGTGCCCTACCAATGACGACCTGCACGCGCATTTGTGTGCACTGACCGGACGTAGTGTTTTGCTGGTGTGGGCCGAACGCGAGGCCATTGCGGCCCGCCTCAATAGCCTGGACCCCAATGCACCCCAAATTGCACCCGAACACCTCGCCAAGGATTTGCATCGCGCAACCGGAAGCTTCGAACCCGGTGCACTGCAATTCGCTGGCGGGGGAGTACCACCGGAACAGCAAGACATGAACTACCTGATTGGGGAGGCCGTGCATGAGCTGGCGACAGGCGAAGAGACCGCCGAAGCCAACGAAGCCAGCGAGTCGTCCAGCATCGTGCGCATGGTCAAGCGGCTGATCAAGGAGGCGCAGAGCCTGCGCGCCTCGGACATCCACATCGAGACCAACCCGGGCGAAGAATTTACCCGCATCCGACTGCGTTGTGATGGTGATCTGGAGCTGTACCAAAAGCTCCCACCGCAGCTGTGCGCACCGCTGGTGTCGCGTATCAAAGTGATGGCCCGGTTAGACATTGCCGAACGACGACGCCCACAGGATGGCAAGATCAATTTTGCAGAGTTTGGTGGCGAAGATCTGGAGTTGCGGGTGGCGATCATGCCTACGCACGACGGCCTGGAAGACGTGGTGCTGCGCCTGCTGGCCTCCAGCAAACCCATACCGCTGGCGCAATTGGGACTGCAAGCACGCGACATCGAGGCGGTGGCCCGAATGTCCAGTCGGTCCTTCGGCTTGGTGCTGGCCGCTGGACCCACGGGCTCCGGCAAGACGACCACATTGCATTCCATGTTGGCCGAAATCAATACCGACGAGAAGAAGATTTGGACCGCCGAAGACCCGATTGAAATCACGCACCCTGGGCTGCGCCAGGTTCAGGTCAATGCCAAAATAGGATTGACATTCGCAAGTGCCATGCGTGGCTTTTTGCGTGCCGACCCCGACATCATCATGATCGGCGAGATCCGCGACATGGAGACCGCCAAAATTGTGATCGAAGCCTCACTCACGGGGCACTTGGTACTGTCCACCCTGCACACCAATAGTGCGTCGGAGAGTGTGGTGCGCTTGCTGGACCTGGGAATGGACGCAATGAATTTTGCCGACTCTCTGGTGGGCATCGTTGCGCAGCGCTTGGTGCGTGCGCTGTGCACGCATTGCGCGACTGAAAGCTATCTGTCCGCTGCGCAAAGGCAGGAACTGGTGAAGGAATACATTCATGGGTCACCGTTGAGCGAAGCGCAGGGCATTGAACGCTTGCTGATGGCGTCAGGTGCGAGTTCTCCACAAGAGATATGCGTCAAAACGGCACATGGCAAGGGTTGCACGCACTGCGGCGGCAAGGGTTACAAGGGCCGCATGGGCGTTTATGAAATTCTGGAAAACACCGCCCTCATTCGCCTCTTGATTCAGCGCAACGCGCGTCCCAGCGAGATATTTGACGAGGCCGTGGCCAGCGGCATGCGAAGTCTGCGCCATGATGCGCTGGAGAAGTGGGTTCAAGGCCGTATTGATTTGCTTCAAGCGCGCATGGCCTTTTTGTGATGTACGCCAGCATCGGCATCGCCCACTTGCCCGATAACCAGGTCTCCGATGGGGCGGCCCTGGTGGAGTTGGCAGACCAGCGCATGTGCTTGGCGAAGCAAGTGGGGCGCAATCGGTTGGCGGGGCGTTGATCCAGTGCAAGATACCCGGTTGACCGCGGGCCTAAGCGGCATCTCGCATCGCAGTATTGAAGTAACTGAAGCAGCTCTTGCCGGCATTCTTCGCCGCGTACATGGCCAGATCTGCGTTTTTTAGCAGCGCCTCAGGCGCACTCGCATCCTGAGGAAACAGCGTGATGCCGACGCTTGCGGAAATTTGGACATCCTTGCCAAGTATGGAGAACGGCGTTGCAAGGGCATCGAGCATTTCCTTGACCAATACTTCCACATGCAAAACCTTGTTCACGTCGGTCAGGATCACGGTAAATTCGTCGCCCCCCAAACGTGCAACCGTGTCCGTGCCACGCACACAACGGCCAATTCGCTGTGCCACTTGTTGCAGCAATCGGTCACCAACATCGTGGCCGTGCTGATCATTGACGTTCTTGAAACCGTCCAAGTCGATGAACAGCAGGGCAATCGACAGGCCGCTGCGTTCAGCCCGTTTAACGTCTTGTTCCAGATGGTTCAAAAAATAGCTTCGATTCGGCAGGCCGGTCAAAAAGTCATAGTTGGCACTGCGAATGGCTTCTTCTTCGGTCGCCTTGCGTTCGGTCACGTCGCGCGCGGTTACCGCAATGGCGTCCAAATAGCCGCGATCATTGCAAACGGGTTCGAAGATGTATTCGAAGATAGCTTCGTGGTCTGTGCTTGGTGAAAATGACATTTCCCCGCTGTCGCTGATCCTCGTATCAATGACATGCTGCAACTTCTTTTGAAGTGCAGCTGCATTGGACACCCCAAGATCAATGAAATTCTTGCCGATACTTTCTTCCAGTGGAATGTTGAGCAAGCGGACCGTGACTTTGTTCGCGTAAACCAATCGACCCCGGATGTCCATGATGAAGTTCAGATCGGGCGATGAGGAGAGCAGCGCATCAAACAGGCGAGAGTACCGCTCCAACGATTCTTTAACAGCTTGATCAATCGCTAGGTTAAATCGGATGGCCTCGTCACTGGCGGCTTGCGGGGCAGTGATAGCCGAATCGCTCCACAATTGCATGACGCTGGCCCGAAGCGCACGAAATTCAGAAATGACGTCGTCAATGCTGAATCCCGCAGACAGGCGTTCATTGCCGTGTACCTTTGCCTGGGTTTCCTGGCCAGCATCCGGCACCTTACCTTCGGACTTTGCGGCCTGCTCTACTGAGGTTTGGTCTTGTTCAAGGTCCGACGCGATACCCAGCAAAATCCCTTTGGCGTGGTCTCGCAGCGCCGCCGCGTCCATGCGGTGGGCGCCAGGAATGGTTTTCGCGAACTTTTCCCATCTCGAAACGATCAGTTCGATATTGGTGCGAATGAATTGAGGTAGGGTCATGGTGAACATGTTCGCTTCCTTTCTACTATTGGGCTTCCGGTTGAGGGAAGCTGTATCGTCGTAGGACCCTGTCGCTTGCGAACGCGCCAGAGGCGAAAATTCGGAATGTTTGGACCCATCCGATGGGTAGGTGCGGCTACACGCCCCGCTTCGGACAGGCGGTTGCGCGCGCACGCAAACCCCTGATGGGCAAAGTCGCTGTTTATATGACGGTGGCAGTGCTTGGTCTGTGCGTTAGCGAACCGTGCGGGGTCAGTTTGGGCTCAGATATTTTGTTTAGCTTCATGAATTTTTTTTTCCGAGCGCCCACAGCAGGTGCTCACGCACCAGCGCGCTGGGGTGCTCCACGTGCCGCTGCAAAAATGCCTTCACATCCGCCCCCGCCCGCAGCGCATTCCCCAACGCCACCGCAATATTGCGCTGCCAGCGCTCATGTCCAATCCGGCGGATGGAGCTGCCCTCGGTGCGCTGCAAAAATTCAGCTTCGGTCCAGTCAAAAAGCTGCTCCAGTTGCTGGCCCGTCAATCCCTCTCTAGGATCAAAATCCTTCAAGGGGCTGCGCTGCGCAAACTTGTTCCATGGGCACACCAGTTGGCAGTCATCGCAACCATAGATACGGTTGCCGATCAACGGGCGGAACACCTCGGGTATGGCCCCAGCGTGTTCAATCGTCAAGTAAGAAATGCAGCGCCGCGCATCCAGCTTGTGGGGCGCAATGATGGCCTGTGTGGGGCAGGCGGTGATGCACGCACTGCAAGTGCCGCAATGTCCTTGCACGGGCTCGCTGGTGGGCAGCAACACATCTACATAAATCTCGCCCAGGAAGAACATCGAGCCCGCTTCGCGGTTCAGCAGCAGCGTGTGCTTGCCGCGCCAGCCCTGGCCGCTGCGGGCGGCTAGTTCGGCCTCCAGCACCGGCGCGGAGTCGGTAAAGGCGCGGTGGCCAAAAGCGCCAATCTCCAGCGCGATGCGCTCGCTCAGCTTTTGCAGGCGGTTGCGCAAGACCTTGTGGTAGTCACGGCCGCGCGCGTAGACCGACACGATAGCCTCGTTGGGGCGTTGCAGGCGGTCCAGCTCTACCATGGTCCAGTCATCCGGCGTATCGCGCGGCAGGTAGTCCAT